>JACRNE010000036.1 GCA_016219345.1 Candidatus Saccharimonadota bacterium | reverse complement strand
CGCCGAGCAAAAATCTAAAAAAAAAGACAAAAAACGAAATAAGAAAAGATAATCTATATTTGTCAAAAAACTTTCAAAATATTGAAATCACACCCGCCGGAAAACAATACCTAGAGAAAATCGTTACCAACACCGATAAAAATGTTTACGCGTTTAAAGACAATGTGTCCCAACAGACTGTAGCGGCGGCAATGGCTAGATTGAGCCGCCGACCTGACGATATGCGCATCACACTTTTGGACGAATTTGCGAATAGCGATGATAATGACGAGCAACTTTTAAAGAGAGTTATAACGGCTTACGGCGATGACTCTGTACAACAGCTAGCGGGGCTTCACCTTGTAATTGAGAATGCGAGCAATCTATTAACTAAAAAGATTGAATGGGGACGACTAGCTGCTTATTTGGAGCAATCTACACGGTACATATACTTCGACAAAAAAGATAAAGACGGCAAATATAAATATTTTGTGCCCGATGGTCTGCCCAAGGACCTAGCGAGCCAGTATGTAGAAATCATGGATCAGATTTTTAAAAATTATTCCAAAATCGTTAGATCACTGACCGAGCACATCAGAAATCATTCTGATATTAAGGAATCAGAGCGTGACCAAGCCTGGAGAAATGCTACGAAGGCTCAAGCTTGTGATGTGGCCAGAGCATTATTGCCAGTCGCTACAACATCAACAGTTGGCGTTTTTGTGTCAGCGCAGGCTCTAGAGGACATGATTATGAGGCTTTTATCTGATAAAACGGCTGAGGCTAGAAGTGTAGGTCGCGATATTTTGTCAGAATCCAGAAAAGTCATGCGTGCTTTCTTAGAGAGGGTAGATATAAGCGATAGAGGTGTCTTAACCATATCACATAAGGCTTTTGTTAGAGATTCATCAGAAGAAATTGCGGACAAATATCTCCCTCCTAACTACGGTTTGGCCAATGAAGAACTAGAGCTGACGGACTTTTGGCCCAAAAACGAACTAGATGTTGCCGCAGATATTTTGTATGAACACAGCAGTCTATCACTTGGTGATATTCGCTCAGAAATAGATAAATGGTCATTGGAAAATAAAAAAGAAGTGATTGATAGGTATATTGGAGATCGATTAAACCGACGCCACAAACCCGGTAGAGCTTTTGAAAAAGTCCATTACTCCTGGGACATTGTATGTGATTACGGAATTTTTAGAGATTTGCAAAGACATCGTATGGTAGACGATTTAGCCTGGCAAAAATTAACTCCCAGATATGGCTATAATGTGCCTGATTTGGTTGAAGAAGCAGGTCTAATTGATGTTTACGAACAGTGTTTTGACTTAAGCCTAAGTCTATACAGTATGCTGCAGGCCGCCGGCTACATAGAGGAGGCTCAGTACGCTACATTAATGGGCCACAAGATGCGCTGGAAGCTAACTTTTAATGCACGGCAGGCTTATCATTTGGTTGAGCTCAGAACTAGCTCACAAGGACACCCCACGTATAGAAAAATTGTGCAGAATATGTATCAAAAAATATGTGAAGTTCATCCGGTGATCGGTGCAGGAATGAAGTTTGCTAATCTTGATGATTCTCATGATTTAGTCAGGCTAGAATCTGAGAAAAGAACTAAGCAAAAGCTGAATAAGCTTAAATAAATATGCTAAAATAACTAAGTTCTTCGGGGTCGGGTGAAAGTCCCAATCGGTGGTGATGCGTATTTACGATAAGCCCACGAGCCAGAGATGGCATGATAAGGTTAGAATCCTTAGCCGACTGTTAGAGTCAGGATGAAAGAAGAACCATCGTATGCATTTGTGCCTGCTGTCCTGCCAACCAGACAAGCTGGTTGCACCGACAGCCTCTTGGCACTAGGCACGTTTTTTCTTTACGATACTCCTTTAACGTACTATGTGTACGTTACAAGTCCGTTTCTCAAGAATAAAATGCACCTAGCACTCAAGCACAAACACCTACGAGACGCTTTTGCCCCGAAGTTTCGGGGTTTTTTAATTTGAAAGGAAAAAATGGATTTACGAATAATAAATGGCACGGAATGCTGGAACTACGAAGCTCTTAAAGCGTATGCTGATAAAATATCCGGGTTTGAGGATGATCACAGAAAAAACCTGCCCCGTATGGGTATGCAAATAGGTCAGATTGGCTGCCATGGCTGCGATGGAAATAGATGTACGGCAGAACTATCTAGGTCTGTTCTCCGTCCTGGTGGCTCAGTCCGTCCCTTTGGCGAAAAGCTTGAAGATATAGAAGGTTTTAACGAAGAACAGCCAAAAGGCTGGAATGAGGCTGAAGTCATAGAATTTAAGAGAGATGCAGCCTAGCGTTGACTTCTTAGCTCAATCTGTTAAAATTGTTGCTAGTTACTGAAGACAGCGACGTCCGCCTAGGCGGATTAAGAAGGTCGCCGAGGCAATAAACATCTTATATAAAGTTGTTAGCGGTCTTTGGTTATTCCAAAGGCTTTTTTAGTTAGTAACTACCAGGTCGATTAAATATAAAGGATTAAAATATGGCTTTAAGTAAACAGCAAAAAGAAGATATCATCTCAGAAGTTTCTAGCTTGCTAGAAGCCTCTAAGCTGACTGTTGTAGCTAATTACAAAGGAACAGGGGTTAAACAGCTCCAGGATCTTCGTAAGCAGGCTAAAGAAACAGGAACTAAAGTAAAAATAGTTAAGAACAGACTGGTCGTTAAGGCTTTAAGCGAAAGTGAAAAGTTCAAGACGGTCGACACATCTCAGCTAAATGAACAGCTTCTATACGCTTTTAACAGCGAGGATGAAGTAGCTCCAGCTCAGGCTTTGGCTAAATTTGCTAAGGCAAATCCATCATTGGTTTTTGTCGGAGGCATTACCGCTGAAGGCGAGTTTATTGGTGCGGATGATGTGAAGGCGTTGTCTAGTCTACCAAGCAAAGACCAGCTAAGAGCTCAGTTGATTGGCACCATAAATGCCCCATTGACTGGCTTCGTTGGAGTTTTGGCAGGTAACGTACGTGGCGTAATGAATGTTCTTAACGCTCGAGCAGAGCAGATAGGTTAATTAAAGGAGTAAATATGTCAGAAGAAAAGAAAAGTGAAGATAAGAAGGTGGAAACACCAAAAGAATTTGAAAAACTAGTTGCTGAGCTAGATAAGCTTAGTGCTCTAGAAATTAGTAAATTCGTTAAATTCCTTGAAGAATACTGGGGTGTTAGTGCCGCTGCTCCAGCAGTAGCAGTAGCCGCTGCTCCAGCTGGTGGCGATGGTGAAGCCGCCGCCGAAGATGCTAAAAGCGAGTTTGACATCAACCTTAAAGACGTTGGTGCTCAAAAAGTAGCAGTTATTAAGGCTGTTAAAGAAATCACCGGCTTAGGCTTAGGTGAGGCTAAAGCTCTTGTAGATGGTGCTCCGAAGGTTATCAAAGAGAAGGTATCCAAGGACGACGCTGAAGCAGCTAAAAAAGCTCTAGAAGAAGCTGGCGCAACAGTAGAACTAGCTTAGTTCTAACTAAGTTGTGACTATGCCTTTAGCGCAAGGTATCGTTTATCCACAGTAACTATTTACGTAAAGGGTAATTCGTGGTATTCTTGCGCTATTAGCGTGGGAGTGAAAAACAGAGCTATAAATTGTCTGAAACAAAACAGGAAAGAAAAATGTCAGAGATACCAGATAAACAAGTAAAAAGACTTCGAGCCTTGATCGCCGAGGCAGAGACCAGTTTGGCAGCGGCTAAAGAGCTGTTAATGAGTTTGTTGGGCGACGAAGATACAGCTACAAAAGCGTCTATAGAGGAAAATATCGGTAAAGTGATAGAAGGCGTTTTTGATGGCCAAAATATGGTTGGTAGCGACGGCAAGACATATCCAGTTCCTGCTAACTACGCCAGCAAGTCAAAATTGGTGCAGGGCGATATCCTTAAACTTACTATCTCCGAAGACGGTACATTTCTATATAAGCAAATTGGTCCAATACCAAGGAAACAAATTGTTGGCGTACTTGAGCTAACAGACGGACATTACTTCGTAAAGGTTGGCGACAGACACTATAGAGTGCTTCTAGCAAGCGTTACATACTTTAAAGCTAAGCCTGGTGATCAGGTAAGCGTGAATGTACCCCAGGATGACGACTCCGTCGAATGGGCAGCCCTCGAAGCCGCTTTGTAATTTCTACACTCTACAATCTAACCTCCAGAGTCTATAATCTATGAGATATGGGGAAGGCTCTTTACAGAAAGTATCGTTCAAAATCTTTTAATGACGTGATCGGTCAGGATCATATAACTACTGTTTTATCTAATTCTTTAAAAAACGACTCGCTATCGCATGCTTATTTATTCACCGGGCCAAGGGGTGTTGGAAAAACATCGGTTGCACGCATATTGGCCAAAGAAGCGAACCAAATAAGTGATGATGATGGGTTTTACCCCGATATTGTCGAGATCGATGCTGCTTCAAACAGACGGATTGATGAAATTCGTGATCTTAGGGAAAAGGTTGTTATTGCGCCGTCACAGCTTCGTTATAAGGTTTACATAATTGACGAGGTGCACATGCTTACTCGTGAAGCATTCAATGCTCTTTTAAAAACGCTTGAGGAGCCGCCTGAGCACGCGATATTTATTTTGGCTACTACTGATTATCATAAAGTTCCTGAAACTATCGTTAGTCGTTGTATTAGGCTTTCGTTTAGACCAATCTCTGCTGAAGATACGGTTAAACATCTTGAGGCCATTTGTAAAAAGGAAAAAATATCAGCTAGCAAAGAAGCTCTAGAGCTAATTGCTGAGCATAGCGACGGAAGCTTCAGAGACGCTATATCCATGCTTGATCAACTAAGTTCTATAAATAAACCCATAAATAACGAGTTGGTTGAGCTAATGCTTGGCATTCCAAGCCGCCAGGCTATTCAAAAGATTTTTGAGTTTGCTCGTGAAGGAAATGTAAATGAAGTTTTGGGTGAGGTTGAAAAGCTATTTTTTGAGGGAACTACACCTTCTAAGCTTATCTCTGAGATAAGCAGGCTGGTCCGAGAATCTTTAATGACGGACAAACCGCTTATTAACACCGATCAATCAATTGAGCTATTAGATAATCTAAATAAAGCGTATGTATACCCGGATCAAAGACTAGGACTAGAGATGGCTTTAATAAAGCTAGCTAATAATAATTCAGAAGATGTTGCGCCATTTGTGTCTGAGCCAAAAAAAACTGATGTAGCCAAAAAACCGCCCAAAGCCGAAAAGAAAACTGTAGATCCTCCAGCTGACCTTAGAAAACCTGTTTCTAAATCTTCAGATTCTCAAGGTTCCTGGCAGGAAGTCTTAGCAAAGCTTAAAAAAGAAAAAAGTACTATTTACGGCATTGCCAGGATGGCAGATGTGTCGATTGATGGCACCGAGCTAACGCTGCAATTTAAATTCGCATTCCACTACAAGCAAATGTCTTTGGAAAAAAATAAAGGCATCATACTCCAGGCGTTCAAGGACGTTGGGCCAGGAATTACAAGTGTTGATGTAACGTTATTATCTGAAGATGATGAAAATGTTGCACAAGAGTCTTCCACAAATCCGGGTAAAAAAAATGACGTTTCCAGCTTAAGCAATATATTTGGCTCTGTAGAAGTGCTAGAATCTTAATTACACTTTAAATTTATGGACGAGAATAAAGCAAATATACCACCTCAAAACTTAGAGGCTGAGGCCAGCCTGCTGGGATCAATCCTAATTGACGCAGATGCCATAGTTAAAGTTGCTGATATTGTTGATGAGTCTGACTTTTACGATAGAAAACATCAAGATATCTATGCCGCCATTAAAAAACTCTACTCCGGCAGGAGCCCGATAGACGTTTTAACGCTTTCAGAACAGTTAAGTAACGATGGCACCTTAGACAGGGCGGGTGGTTCTGGATATCTCAGTGAATTAACTAACTTCGTACCTTCAGCTACTCATGCCGTTCAGTACGCAAAAATCGTGGCCGCAAAAGCCGTTAGACGGCGTTTGATCAAAGCCAGCCAGGATGTGATAGAACTTGGCTATAAAGGTGATGATGATGTCCAGGAGCTTATTGAGATGGCAGAAACAAAGCTATTTGAGGTAAGCAAAGAGCATGTAAAAGAAGATATTGTAAGTCTTGAGAACATCCTGAGTGATAACTTTGAAAGATTAGATGAGTTACATAAAGATAAAGCAACAATTCGTGGTGTCCCGACTGGTTTTAAGGATCTGGATAATATTTTAGCTGGGCTTCAAAAAAGTGATTTATTTATTCTGGACTTCGATCATTATTATCGCTTATACATACATCGGCTATCCGCTGCTTGTATACATTCTATCCTTATTTTATCGCAAGCCGCTCGCGGGAAAATACGTATACCCGAAGGTATCGATTATTATGTCGGTTTATAATGAAGAGGCCAACTTAGAGCAAAAACTCGCTTCCCTTGAGACGCTAGATTATCCGAAGGAAAGGATAGAGATTTTGATCGGCTCGGATGGGTCAACGGATAACACGAATAAAATATTAGAAGGAGTCGCAAGGTCGCAAGGTCACAAGGTCACAAGTAAAATAGAAAGTGACAGAAAAGGCAAACCAAGCATGCTCAATAAGCTTGACGCGATGGCAAAAGGTGAAATCATCATTTTCACCGACGCGCGGCAGAGGCTGGACAAAGATTCCATAAAAGAACTGGTCAGTCATTTCGCGGATAAAAAAGTCGGCTCGGTGAGCGCGGAATTACACTTTGAGGAAGAGATTTCCCAGGCAGGCAGGGGGATGGGACTATATTGGGAATATGAGAAATTTATCCGCAAGTCCGAATCAAAGCTCGGCTCAATGCTCGGGGCAACCGGCGCTTTATACGCGGTAAGGAGAGAGCTAATCCCTCTTCTGCCGGCAGACCTCATACTTGATGATATTTATATACCAATGCACGCTGTGCAGAAAGGTTTTCGTGCCATACTTGACCCGAAGGCAAAGGTCTATGACCGGTTTTCTAAAAGCGCCAAAGAGGAATTCCTACGCAAGACCCGCACCCTTGCCGGAAATTTTCAACTCTTTCTTTATTGCAAGTGGCTTTTTAATCCTTTCAAGTGTATTATAGGGTGGCAGTTTATCTCGCATAAATTCCTGCGGCTTGTCGTGCCGTTTTTGCTTGCGGCTGTTTTGATAAGCAGCTTTTCCCTTTCGCCGGTAAATAATTATTACCTCATCTTTGATTACGCGCAGGTAATATTTTATATTTGCGCGGTTATGGGTATCTTTTTGAAGCAAAAAAGCCGTATCTGCGACGTCGCTTATATGTTCTGCGTCCTGAACGCTGCGGCGGTAGTAGGCTTATATAAATTTATAACCAAGAGGCAAGAGGTAACCTGGGAAAGGGCCTAAAAAAATGAAAAAGAACGATATCATTAAAATCGGGGCATTGATCGCCGTGACATTACTGGCTTACATCCCCACCTTCATCTGGATGTATGACCGCTGGAACGAACATGATACTTATTACAGCCACGGGCTATTAGTGCCGTTTATCAGCGCGTTTTTAGTCTGGATGAGGAGAAAAGAGCTCGCGGAAATAAAAATTGCGCCGTCTGCATCAGGCTGGGCATTCTTCGGCGCCGGCATAGGCATACACCTGATAAGCGCGCTCTGGAGGGTGTATTTCTCATCCGGGTTCTCGTTGCTGCTGGTCCTGCCGGGCATTATATTATTGGCCTTAGGCAAAGAACACCTAAAAAAACTTCTCTTCCCGCTTTTATTCCTTATCTTTATGATACCCCTGCCGTTGGTAGCTATCGCTAATATCAGT
>JACRNE010000034.1 GCA_016219345.1 Candidatus Saccharimonadota bacterium | reverse complement strand
TCATAATACTTACATTTCCCCCGAAAAACGTCGTTCTATAATTTCTGCTAGCCCGGAGTCTCGCATATCAACAATAACCCCAGATAGCCTATCGTATAAAGTTTCTCTAACATCCTTTTGTTGCTCATCAAGCATTTCCAGAATAGCAATGAGTTCAACAGCATTAGTAATGTTCTCTAAAATCCTCAGATATTTTTCTTGGTCAACCTTATAGCTAGCAGGATAGACTAAAGCCGCTTCAAACATTTCACCATCTTTTGTGGCCAGATCGTAAAGCAGCTCCATAGTGGCACCCCCTTCGTTGGATACCACTGAGCTTTCAACAGTTTGATGCAAAAATTCTACCGCCAATACAGCTTCCCTAGGTAAATCAATCTCCTGATAAGATGTCTCTAATTCTTGCAAAATAGCAAATACGCTATTGTCCAAAGCTCCTGACATAGCATCAATATCTCGATCTCTAACTGAACCCACCAAATCTAAAAATGCAGGGTCATTCTTGTAGTCTTTCCCTAAAACATCTGGGTGAATTTCCGTATCCGTAATATCAGAAACATACAGACTGGAAAGTGCTTTTCCGCCTTCTGGTGGGTTTTTACTTGGGTCTTCTTCCATAAATTAACCTTAGGTTAATCATTAATTATAGCATGTTTTTAAGAAAATGTCCAGTAGAACTAGCCTCGTTTTTAGCCACTTCCTCAGGGGTGCCCTCGGCAATTATTTCACCACCGGCTGCGCCGCCCTCCGGACCTAAATCTAGTATATGATCGGCTGATTTAATAACATCTAGATTATGCTCGATGACGATCATGCTATTGCCTGCATCTACTAGGGCGTGTAGGACGTATAGCAGTTTATCTACATCAGCCATGTGCAGACCTGTCGTTGGCTCATCAAGAATGTATAAAGTTCGGCCGGTTGGACGGCGAGATAATTCAGTGGCTAGTTTAATCCTCTGCGCTTCACCACCGCTCAAAGTAGTAGCTGACTGACCTAGCGTAATATAACCTAGGCCTACATCGACTAGAGTTTGTAGTTTGCGCGCCACGGCCGGAATATTGGAGAAAAATTCTAGGGCTGTTTCACACGTCATGCTAAGTACATCGCTAATACTCTTGCCCTTATAGTGAATTTCTAGTGCTTCGCGGTTGTACCTTTTACCCTTACATTCCTCGCAAGGCACATAAACATCGGGCAGAAAGTGCATTTCTATTTTTATGATTCCATCACCTGCACAGTTTTCGCAGCGCCCGCCCTTAACGTTAAAGCTAAATCGACCAGCTGAGTACCCGCGCAGCTTAGCTTCCGGCAAGCCTGCAAAAAGATCACGAATGGGTGTGAATAAACCGGTATAGGTCGCCGGGTTGCTGCGGGGAGTTCGGCCTATTGGTGATTGGTCAATCACAATTACTTTATCCAGGTGGTCAATGCCTTTGATCTCATCGTGCTTTCCTGGGACGGTCTGAGCACGCATAAGTCTCGCCTGGAGTTCTTTAGCCAAGATATCGTTAATCAAACTAGACTTACCTGATCCTGAAACACCACTAACTACAACTAGCTTGCCTAGAGGAAGCTTGGCATCAACATTTTTAAGATTATTCTCGTGAGCGCCAACTACTACTAGATCATTACCGTTGCCTTTGCGTCGAGTCTTCGGAACTTTTATAGTTTTTGTGCCGTTTAGATATTGGCCGGTTAAACTATTTTTATTCTTTATAACTTCCCCCGGCGTGCCTGCTGCAATCACTTCACCACCGTGCACACCAGCGCCCGGCCCGATGTCTAGGACATAATCCGCTGTTCTGATAGTTTCCTCATCATGCTCAACAACTATCACTGTATTGTCTATGTCGCGTAGGTGCTTAAGTGTGCTGATTAGCCTATTATTGTCACGCTGATGCAAGCCAATGCTGGGCTCATCTAGGACATATAGAACTCCTTGCAAACCGCTGCCGATTTGGGTAGCTAACCTGATTCGCTGGGCTTCACCGCCTGATAATGAAGCGGCACTTCTAAGTAAGTTAAGATAATTTAAGCCCACGTCCTGCAGGAACTTTAATCTTGCCTGAATTTCTTTTAGGATTTGTTGGGCGATTTTCATTTCATTTTCTGTGAATTTTATGGATGCGAAGAAATCTAAAGCTTCATCGATCGACATTTGGCATATGTCCATGATTGATTTTTTGTGGATTGTTATAGCCAAAACCTCGGGCTTTAAGCGCAGCCCATGACAGGCATGACATGGTTTTTCCTGCATAAATTTTTCTATATCTCGGCGCATGAAATCACTGTCGGTCTCTTTATGCCGGCGCTCTAGATTGGTAATTACTCCTTCAAAAGTTGTATCAAAATACCTGCCAGTACCTAGCTTTATCTCGTAAGTTTCATTGCCGGTACCGTACATGATTTTATCTAGATCTTCTTTTTTTAGATCTGCAGTGGGAACATGTAGCGAAAATCCATGACTATCAGCTACTGCTTGTAGCTTTTTCATATACCACGCATCGGCGTTTACTCTGTTGAAGGGCCGAATTGCTCCTTCGGCTATGGTCAAACGGCCATTTGGTATAACGAGATCTGGGTCAACTTCTAGGCGATTACCTAGCCCTGTACAGACTTGGCAGGCACCGTGGGGACTGTTAAAACTAAAAGTTCGTGGCTCAAGCTCTGGAATCGTAATTTCCGGGTGGTCAACACACGCATAATTAACAGAATAAAGATGTTCGGTTTTTAGGTCAGCGTCCTGGACTATTAACTTGCCTTCGGCTAGATTTAGCGCCTGCTCGACGCCTTGCGCCAAACGACCCTGACTGTCCTTATCATTAACTAACCTGTCCACCACTACTTCTATATTGTGTTTGTAATTCTTGTCCAGCTCCGGCCACTCATCAAGCGCGTAAACGACCCCATCTACCCTAGCTCTGACGTAACCTTGGCGCTGATACTGCTCTGGTATGTGCTCAAACTGACCTTTCTTGTCAATTACTACTGGAGCTAAAATTAGTAAGCGCGCATCAGGCTTTGAAGTTGCAACAACTTGATCAACTATCATAGTAGTTGTCTGGCGGGTTACACTTTTGCCGCACTGTGGCGCACTGAGACTTTCGACATATCGTCTCTGCCCTTCGGCGTATATTGTGTCAAAAGCGAGACTGGATTTGCCCGAACCTGATAACCCGGTAATCGCTACGAGCTTGCCACGAGGAATCTTTACATCGATGTTCTTTAGATTGTGCTCACGAGCACCTTTGACATGTATGAACTCCATATTAGCAATATCTCCGTAGCGAAAGAATATTTAGGTTGTGTCTTGATTGTTTATTATTTTGAGGAGGGGTATGAATATACATCGACGATAAAAATAAGCAAGCAAGCCTGACTAAATTTTTTGCAGCAGGATGATTATTGCTAATGTGGGGTTCACGCTCCATATGAAGCATGGATTATACGCTTTTTTTCCTTTTTTTTCCAGTGTTAGAACGTAAAACAGAAGCATTTTTAGTTTTATAGTATTTGATTGACTTTTTTACAATTTTATATAAAATGAGTTTACAGAAAATAAAAGAGATTGTATAAAATGCTAGAGTTTATCGTAGCGGGCAGAATACCCCACACCGACATACAACTGTCATTCTGGGCAGTAATGTTGCTACTCTTTCTGTTTTGTCTGGGACTCTACACGGCTATGATCAATCTAGACAAACTAAAAAAATCAGCTCTCTGGCAAAATACTCTCCGCATACAAGCGAAGTTCCTCAAGCAAATATTTATCTTTATCGGAAAGCGTACCGAACTCGCCTACGGCGTATCTGCTAAGCTGCTCACTAAACTGAGCAAAACGACTGTTTTTGCCACCGCCAAGCAATTTTTCCTTTCTAAAGTTCTCCCAGCTAACAAGCTCTTCGTCACTCAAGCTCTTCGGATAATTGCGAGCTTTGTAGAGTGGAAGCAAACGTTTAAGTCTAGCATCCTTAAAACTGCCAGCAATGTCATTCATGTCTTCAGGGTCGCTCGAACGTACCTTTTCTAGAAGCCTGCGGTCTTGATTATCAACAAAATTATCATAAAGCGCTGAGTCAACATCACCGTCCTCAGATATTAGTGAGGTTTGTTCTGCCCGTTTTTTATTTAGTATTTCTAGACCATCGTGTAATTTGCCTATAAATTCTGGGTTGTCGAGCAGTGCTTTATGATTTTTCTTAATCTGGTCTAGATCTATTTTTAATCGTTTCTGTGCGGCGGCATCCAAAACACCAAGTGGTGCGACTGCCGGGCAGCGATTTGGTTGCAAGCTCTTTACGGGAAGTGGCACTAATTTTTTCTCTCTGTCATATTGCCAAAGTTCCGCTATTTCCTTAGGTTTTAAGTCTATAAATTCTGCTGGTTCATGACGCAAATCATATACCAAGACACCGTTATTGTCGGGGTGTTTACCAAGATTGGCTACTACCGTTGTTTTATCGAATTCGCCAGGGTATTTGCCGCTAGAATAAATGAAAATATCGTTCTGATTTAAAAATTTTTCTACTTCTTTTTTGGTGCGAAGATTAAGTAAATAATTAAAGATTTTTGGCTGATTTTTCTTTATTAAGTTCGCCACAGCAATCGTCGCTTTTACATCCGCTAGCGCATCGTGGGCATCTGCGTGACTAATCTTGTTTACGGATGTGAGGAATTCTAGTCTATTTGTCGGCTTGCCCTTCGAATCGACTGGCCATTTTATGCCCTGAGGCCTTAATGCGCGAGTCATTCGGCTTAGATCAAGCACGTCCCATCGGCTATTGCCATCCTTCCATTGCCACTCATAAGAATCGTGGAAGTTACGCCAGAATAAAAACCTCATAAACTCATCATCAAATCTTATGCTGTTAAAACCTACGAAAATTGTGTCAGGTTTATTTATTTCTTGATCAAAGAATTTCACAAACTCAGCTTCTGTTACACCATCTGCTAATGTCATCTGTGGTGTTATGCCAGTAATAAGCACGGCTCCCGGATCTGGCAGAATATCGTCAGTTTGCTTAATTAGGATGTTATGCGGCTCATCCACTGGCCTGAGATTTATATCAGTTCTTTGACCGGCGAATTGCATTATCCGACTGTTTCGGGGATCTACGCCACTTGTCTCAAGATCATAGAAATATAGTGTTTGAGCCATGACTAGTAATTTATTCTGCCTATTTCAGGATCGCCAAAAACCACTGTATCATCAGCTTCTGCACCTTTGCGGTCAAGCTCGTGGGCAATTCCCATCCTCCTTACAATATCTTTGAGTCTGGCAACCGCATCAGGGCTTTGAAAGTCAGTCTTATGAGCAAATTTTTCTATTTTCCCGCCTGTAACAAAATATCTAGATTTTTTCTTAACCACATTCCACTGATCATCAGCTTTCTCAAGCTTTATAACGGGCAAAGAAGTTTCTTTGGATTTCTCGGCTTTGGTTGAAGATTTCTGAAGCTGGCTTTTTACTTCATACAGTAACTCCTTAACACCGACTCCTGAGTGGGCTGAAATTGCCAATATCTTCGTGCCGCGCTTGGCAACACTTTTTAGTGTTTTTATCTGGTCGTCAACAATCTCCTGATCCATCCCATCTATTTTATTTATGGCGATTATCTGAGGCCTTTTGGATAGGTCAACCTTATAGTGTTTTAGTTCGTTAACGATAGTCTTATAGGAAGAAGCAATGTCGTCGCCATAGACATCAATCAAATGGACAAAAAGCTTAGTTCGCTCAACATGACGCAAAAACTCGTCGCCTAAGCCCTTGCCTTGACTAGCACCTTCTATTAACCCCGGGATATCGGCAAATAACACTGTGGTTGATTTATCTATGTCTACCACTCCTAGATTGGGGCGCAGAGTGGTGAATGGGTAGTCGCTAATCTCTGGGCGGGCGTTACTAATTTTAGACAGTAAGGTTGATTTGCCAGCGTTGGGCAGTCCAATTAATCCAATATCGGCAATCATCTTAAGCTCGAAGGTTGCTTCAATCTCTTCACCAGGCACGCCTAGCTCAGCAACCCTAGGAGCTTGCCGCGTACTACTAATGAAGTGTGCATTTCCAAAGCCACCGTCGCCGCCTTTTGCTATAACCTCCCTTTGACCAACTGTCGTAAGATCAGCTATGACTTTGTTTTCGTTATTTGAAATTACCGTGCCAACGGGGAGTTCAACGACCAAATCTTCTCCTCGTTTACCGTGCATTTTTCGTCGATCGCCGTCGCCGCCAGGCTTAGCCTCAACTAGTTTTTTATAACGAAAGTTAGCCAAAGTATTTTGATTATTGCTAGCTACAACAACTACATCCCCGCCGTCTCCACCGTCGCCACCGTCTGGACCGCCTCGGTCAACAAATTTCTCATGACGAAAGCTAAGCTTGCCATTTCCACCTTTGCCAGCTCTTATGATTACGTCAACTTTATCTACAAACATTTACAAACTCCGTAACGTCTTTGCCTGCTCTCAAGCAAAGCTTGAAACTCTGCAAAGACTTTTGGCACAGAATCAATTTTTTCTCTTTCGGTGCTCATTTACTGTACCTATCGTACACCGCTTTGCGCTCCGCGAGAAGAAAATCAATTCTGCACTCAAATACGGAATTTGTCAGATACGGCCTTAGTAGATGAAGCGGTAATTACCGGTTTCGCTAGCTGGGACGGTTCTGTAGGTAACGCGACCCCACGTAGGATAGTTCATGTCAGAGACCAGGAAAGATCCGTCGGGATTAACACTTTCAACAAACGCCACGTGACCGAGACCACCAAGATTTGTGTGATACAAGACAGCACCAGACTGTGGCTTATCGCCAGTTGGCAAACCAGCTCGGCGGGCCAAGCCAAGCCATGATATGGCGTTACCTAAGTTGGCTGGGATTGGCCGTCCGATCTGTGCTCGCCTATTGGCTGCATGCCACGTACACCATCCGTAGTCGTAGGCGTTTGATCGATAAATAGGGGCTGCACCGTAAGAAAATCCACCAGAAGCAAAGCTATATCGTTGTGGAATAGGCTGCAGGCCATCTGGTACAACTATGCGCTCGCCTACTTTGAAACCACCCGATAATTCTGCGTCATTGAAAGCTATTATTTGATCAGTATTGGCTCGGTATCTAGCCGCAATTGATTGAGGTGTATCCCCGGCTTGAACCGTGTAAACTAGACCGTTAACTGGGCTGATCACTAAGTCCGTCCCTGCTGTCACGGTATCACCTCGAAGGTTATTAGAGTTTCTAACAGTCTCAGAGTTAATACCGAACTTCGCAGCAATACTTGGAATGGTGTCACCCTCAACTACTTTGTATATTTGGATATCGTCTTTAGATTTAAGGCTTGTTGATACTATCTGAGGTTTAGTGATTAATTTATCGTCTGCTGAGGTTATATCAAGGCCTGCATTGGCTGTATCTGCCTTATTAGTAACCGAGTTTGCCTCATCCAAACCTGACACCCGAGCAACATTTACAGCTATATCGGCAGAAGAAAGTTCATCTAGAGGGTTCGTGGCTGAGTCTTCTGCATTTGCCGACAAAATACCAGGTGATGAGAGATGCTTGTCGCTAGAAGCACCGGAGAACACAAACATAGCCCCCACAAACATCAGCAGAACGACATTTCCTGCCAAAAAGCTGGTTCTAATGAATCGTTTTTGAGGTCTAATAAAAAAACGCCTAAGATACGAAGACCTAGACTTTTTGCCTGTGGCTAACAATCGTTGTTTTGCTATACGGTGATTTACTGCACCGATTGAACTACGAATAAATTTTCTCCTGGTGTCGCGGCCAACACATTAGATGGCTAACAAAAACTTCTTCTACGACACCTCAAGCTTGCTAATTCGCTTTATTACTTATTATTTTTCAAGAAAGTCGACCGATCTTGATTTTTTAATATGCCCTATTTAGCGAGCAAGCACAGGTTTAGATACAAAATATTTTTTTCAAATTAAGTTTATATTTCATCCTAAAACTGCATTTACTACAATAGCAAATGAGTTTTAATAAATCAACCCGTAAAAGCTTATTTCAATAGGATTTACAGAGTTCGACGCAATGCTGTTTAGTCAGTGCTTCGTGTTCTTCGAGAGTTTTAGAAAAATAAGTAACACCGTCATCACCCGCAACGAAGAAGAGCCAATCTGTTTCAGATGGATCAGCTACTGCTTTTAATGAAGATTCACTAACATTGCCGATTGGCCCTGGAGGCAAGCCAGCATGCATTCTGGTGTTATACGGTGAATCATAGAATAAAGAAGGCTCCTCACCGGCAATGATAGATCCATATAAGGCCGTTGGATCTGCCCCGAGCATCATTCCAGTTTTGTATCTTTTCAGGAACACTTGAGCAACAGTAGGCTTGTCTGATGCCTTGCTAACCTCTTGTTCGACTATTGATGCCAGCGTAATCCCTTCATGAACTGTAAGGCCTTGCTTGGCAAAACCCTGCCTAATCTCTGGGGTTAGATATCGATTCATTTCGTCAAGAGAAAGTCCTATTATTTGTTGGGCCGTTGTCTCGGCTGTTTTTTGGAAGCTTTCTGGGTATAGATAGCCCTCTAGACTAGCCTCTTTCGGTTTATCGGTAAGTGCTGGATGGTCCTTATAATTGGCTGGGTTCGACGCTAAATCAACTTCGGCCTCAGTAAAACCAGCCTTAACTAGATCTGCTTTGACCTGATCGATCCGTTTACCAGGTAGAATTGTGACTAGATCTGTAGCTACTTTGCCCGATCTGATAATATCGACTATTTCTGGAATAGACTGGGAAGACTTAAGCACGTATGTTCCTGCCTTCAGCTCATCTCTGTAATTATGGTTTCTGACATACCACTCGAATGCCCAGTCACTCTTTATTACATCCTTAGCAACTAGCGTATCAGCTATTTTACTAGGCGGACTACCTGGCTCAATCGTAACTACAATTTCTGAATCGCTATTGTTAAGCGGGTTTAAGTTTGTCTGATAGACATTCCTTATTATCACCGCGCAGGCGATAAGAGATATAACAAAGAATGCTATAAACCCGTATAAAATTTGTTTTTTTCTGTTCCGATTCATACCTTTTTCTCTACTAAAAATTCTTTTACTCCTAGCCGTTAATATTTCCGAAAAACTCTTCTAGTATATAACAAGCTGCGATGTCGTCGAAGTGTTTATCAGATGTGCTTTTGTAGTTTTGAGATGATTCAGCCCTTATCGAGCTTAGGCTTTCATCGGCAAATTCAAGCGGTACGTTAGTTACTTTAGACAGCCTATCAGCAAAATTCCTAGATATTTTTGTTTGATCAGTTTCTTGGCCGTCCTTATCACGGGGCAAACCCACAACAACCATCTCAATCCGTTCTGAGTTGATTATTTCTACCAGTTTATCGAATATTTCTTCGTCGTTATTAATAACACCGTATGGCCTAGGAATTTTAGCAATCCCATGAGCTAAAGCCACACCTACTCGAGCATTCCCCACATCTAACCCGAGCAGGAAGCCGTCTTTAGGGATTAATTGCGCTGCCATCAGCTTGTTTCACTTCAATCGTAATCTTAGAGGCCTTTGGAATCTTGCTTACCCAGAAAGGACTAAGCCGTACGCTTGGCTCAATAACGCCTGGTTTTTGTTTAAGTATCTCTTCTGCTTGACCTTTTTTCTTGCCAGTTATCTGATTCTTCACATCTTCTTCATTTATATCAGGTCCGGTTACCACAGTAGTATTTACGCTATAAGCTGTCTGGGTATCATTTAGCCTGCCGCTAGCTGATGATGCCTTAAATACCGCTGTTTCCAAACCTTCGCTTAGCACGTTCTGTGGCCGATCCTTTTGCTGCTCGCTAACTTCTTGCTTGACTAGTTCTTTAAGGTCTTCCTCTTTCACGCCCGTCATTTTGTAGGTTGTGGTTACATTGACAGTTACTTCGGATGCCTCAGCGTCTACTGCTGGCGACGGTATGTACTCAGATGGAGTAGCTTGGAATGAATCAGTTATTGCTATGTATCCTTCTTTCTTTAAATCCTGCCTTATTTCATCCTGAACTGTATTCTGCTTACTGTTTAAACGCTCCTTGGCTTTATCGATATCAGACTGTGAAACAACCGTTACTATTTGGCTGGTACCGCCAGTCATTGACGACCCTGTACCAGTAACTCCGGAATGACCAGAAACCGTGTAGTCCCGGACGCTCAGATTGTACTTGTCTCCAGGCTGTTGAGCAATAACTGGAACTTCTTTTGTAGAAGATGACAGACAAGTAGTGCCCCCTCCTGAAAACACGCTGGCATCCAATGTAACGGCTTGGGTAGTAACAAACGTGAACTCTCCTGAGCTTACTCCTGTGCCTGCTGGGATTGTCACTTTGCCATCAGCTTTCTTGCAATTTTTTAATGTTACTGTACCTGAAGCTTTGTTCCCTTTATCTTTTTGGCCAGTGGCTGGAACTTTTTCACTGTCTTGTTTCTGAGTTTCTTTTACGATCGCTCTAACTACCTTGCCTTCCTTATCAAACTCCGTTGCGGCAGTATCAGCTATAAAGTTCACATTTATTGGTAGTTCGCTGGTTTGGGCTTTTAGAGTTACGGTGGCTTTAGGTGCTATGAAAAGTGCGTAAATAATGCCAGAGATCAAAAATAACGCCGCTACAATCCCTATGATGAGCCGAGTTCTAAACTTACCAAAATTCGGGACTTTAAGACCCTTCTTTTTCTTTGGTTTTGCGTTCTTTGCTGCCGAAGTTGGCTCAGGCTTTGGCCTGTTATCAATCTCTATAGCATCATTGTCATCAGCAAATTTAGCGTCAGGGGCAACCTGTGAAACCGGAGTATTTGGGTCAATCGCTCCTTCTTCGCCACCAGCTAGCTCCTGGCCATCAATCTTTGGTGATGGTGGTAAATAAGGTTTAGATGTAAGATTAGCTGCCACGAATAATCCAGAAGCTCCGGCTAGGGGTAAAAGACGTGATTCAGAAGTAATTAGAACGACTTTTTTGTCATTTTGATCAGCCGTACGCTTAATGAGCTTCATGTTCACAATAGACTGCAGAACATTCGCTCGCTTCGGCAAAACTAGGGCGACTATATCTTTCGGGCTATTTTGGATTTTGCTGACGATGCCAGTGATTTCCTCATCAACATCAATATAAATCGTATCCTTGCCTTTATTTTCGCTCATACTCTTAACATCCTATCAAACCTAGACCTCAGCCCGCCAGTCGACTCTAAACCTTCTTGCTGTGCCAAAGTATCTAGACCGACACGCAACAATCCCATAGCAGTTATATAAGTATGGTCAGAAACACCACCTGTCATATCCTCAATGCCCACAACTTGGCTTGGGTCTATCAGTGAGATATGTGGCTTACGGGCAAACGGCAGCTGGCTATACCAGTTAGTCTCTTTGAGAATACCAGTTAGTTTTTTAAGGCTGGCGCCGCCACCGCAAAGAAGAATTTGGTGTGGCAAATTTTCTAGGTCGGTATATTCAGAAAGTGCTAACTCAACTCCAGATAACCAGACGTCACAAGTTTTATCCAGAGCATCCGCTACGGCTTCGTGCTGCGACATATCTTTTTCATCGCGAGCTGAGAAATTTAGCTTTAACTTCTCGGCCATTTCATAGTCGACACTAAGATCTCGTTCAATTGACTTAGTAAATGCACGTCCACCAATGCCAAACATCTTAGTCCCTTGGACACCGCCTTCATTGATCACGGCTATATCAGTTGTACCACCACCAACATCCATCAAAATCGCACTCATATTTGCATTTGCATTATCGCCAATAACAGATCTAGCGACAGCAAAAGGCTCTGCCGCAACTGCCAGAAGATCTAGGTCAAGCTCGTTTGTCACACGCTCTAGCGCTGAGATATGGATCATCGGCGCAAAAGCCGTATAAAGCTGGACCAGCACATCACGACCTTTGAATCCAATTGGGTTAGTCACGTTATATCCATCAATACTAATACTGACCAGCGCACTATTCACAAGCCTTACATCTACTTGCTGGCCACCTAGCTCCCATTCCAAAGTTTTTCTAGCTGATTTTTCCGCCCTCTCCTGGACAAGCTCAATAATGTGTTCCATCTCCATCTCATCAAGCTCAACATTTGGATCTTTACGGGTGCAACGAACGGTAGTAGTAGTCCCTTTCACTAGCTCGCCAGCTATGCCCACCACGGCCGTCCTGACGCTGATCTGCGCCATTTCCTCGGCTAACGCTAGAGCTTGATTGCAGTTTTGAACAACACCACCAATATCCGCAACCGCTCCAGCCTGCATATCGCTGAGCTGCTGGTGAGACCTACCAACACCTACAATCTGTACCCCATCACCTTTAATCTTGCCGATTAGAGCTTTAACATTTTCCGTACCAACATCAAGAGCCACAATATACTGGTCGGGGTTTAAGCGCGAGACCTTTGCTTTGGCTGAGAGAGACTGTGAGGCATTCTTAATTTTTTTAAGCATAATCGTCGCTTATTATAGCATGTCCGTATCTGTTAGGTAATTAAAGTTCAAGCTTTTCGTCTGAAAGATTATCTGCTGGAAAATCATTGTCAGTACTGAGGTTAGTAACATCGTCAGATATAGAATTATTAACATTCTCGACATCTATCGCTGTGGGTTCTTTAACTAATGATTCTGTTTTCGTATTTTGAACTGGCTGCTCGGCTTGCTTTTTGTTACCACCTGAAGCCAGCACAATGATAGCCAAGATCGCAAAAATTCCAAGAAGTACAGCAATAGCGATTATTAACTTCTTGGTCTTTTTGTCTCCTTTAGGAGTATTTGTGTGGTGCTGAGGAGTTGATGGAGGAACTGGTGTTTGGTAAGCAGGCGGCTGACTGCCAGGGCCAAATGTTTGTCCAGGTTGCTGCTGTATGTCTTGTGGATTATTCGGTCCCATCTGTTACTCCGTTGATGTGTTAGGTTTTAAATCATTGGCATGAGCCGTTATGGTTGGCTTAATCTGGTCAGTGACATACTGGCGAATACCGTTAGCCTGAGTTCGTATCTGGGAATTGTATAGTCTAGCCGTCTCAATCAGCGCCTTGAAGCCAGCTGGATCAGCCTTACAGTTGATGGCCGCGGCATCCTCTAGAGTTTGGCGAAATTGAGCAACAGAATTCTCGTAAGCTTTAACTTGCTTTAAAAGTTCGCTTCTTTGTTGTTCTAGCTTGAAAGTGTCTTTGTTAATGTACTTTAAGCTGCCTATTAACACCCATAAACGAGCATCGACTTTTCTGTATATTTCGCTTCGTTTATCAGCAACTTTTACGTATTCATCCCTTAAGATTCTTACTTTCGTCTGTGTATTCACACAAACGCTTTCCAACCTTTTAGAGTTGGTTTCATCCAGTTTTACTTGGCGTTCTTGCTTCCTTTGGTTAACTCTCTGATCTATTGAGCTTCCGGCGGCTGTATTTGCTGGAGCAGTCTGTGCGTTTACTCTGGAGACAAACAAAGCCAGCCCCAATAGAATAACAGTGGTCAAAACGCTAAAAACCGTGGTTTTTTTAACATAACTATTCATTACGCTAATTTTACCATAACCTCTTCAGCTTCGCCTTATGAGACACCCATTCTGGGTTTCTCATCGCGCCAGGCGACGAAATAAATTCGATCGCTTGGGCTGCTCTTCCCAAATCCTATAAAAGAGAAGCTTCTATTCTTCTTATGCCGGCTGAGGAGGATTTTTCTTTGGTGATTTTGAATTTTTTGCCACCTTCGGCTAGTTGGTTTGTGTGATCGACATGCGGACCGCCGCAGATTTCAACACTAAACGGCTTTTCGCCGTCTGCGCCCATGGTGTAGACCTTGACTGTGTCGGCGTATTTGTCGCCGAATGCGCCTTTAGCACCCATCTTGAAGGCTTCCTGCGTTGGATATTCTTTAAAGCTGACTTTTAGGTCTTTGGAGATTTGCTCATTCACGATTTTCTCGACTTCGGCCTTTTGCTCGTCGGTCATTTTCTCTGGGTGTGAGAAGTCAAATCTTGTGCGATCAGATGTTACTTTTGACCCACGCTGGATTACATCAGGCCCGAGTACTTGGCGGAGTGCCTCGTACATCAAGTGGGTCGCAGTATGGTGCTTGATAGTATCCGGTTCATGATCCACCAAGCCACCTTTGAAAGCCCCTTTAGCAGCCGTCTGCGACCGCTCGCGCTGCTCCATCATCAATTTTTGAAACACTTCATCCGCATCATCTGCAATTTTGATATCTCTCTTAAAAGCTTCTTCTTTTGACAACTCAACAGGAAAACCACACGTATCGTACAGGTAGAATATAACCTCTCCGCTTAATTGTTTAGTTATTGTTTTTGGAGATTGATCATATTCATTTTTGTCATACTCATCGTAACCGTAACCACCAATTGTTGTTTTTTTATTGAATTCTTTAAGGCCTTTTTTTAGAGTTTGGCGGAAGGCTTTTTCTTCCTTCACAAGTGTTTCAATAATCTTTTCACGATTTTTCGCAACCTCTGGGAAATCATCGTGGTAAAGGTCGGCAATTACTGGCACAATCTGTTCTAAGAAATTCTGCTCTACACCCAAGTCAAAAGCTTTTACCATCGCCCTACGGATCAATCGGCGCATAACGTAACCTTGCTCTTTGTTGCTCGGCACCACTCCATCTACGGCTAGGAATGTTGCGCCTCGCAAGTGGTCGGCAATTATCCGCATACTGTTCGTGTGAGAGCCGTATTTTTTACCTGACAACTCTTCTAATTTCTCAATAATCGGCCATAGCAAACTAATCTTAAACACGTCTGGACTGTCTATAGCAGCAGCTGAAATTCGCTCCAGGCCCCCACCAAAATCTACATTTTGCTTCTTCAGAGGGACAAAACCTGCGTCTGTACGCTGGTACTGCATAAATACCTGGTTACCAATCTCCATAAAGCGTCCGCTATCACTAGCTGGGTGTGGTTGGCCATAGCTGTTGTCATGGTTCTGCTCACCAAAGTCATAAAACACTTCACTATCAGGACCACAAGGATCACCCATAGGCGTAGTATCTAGTCCGCCATTACGACTCCACCAGTTTTCGCCGTCGTCATAGAAAAATATTCTCCCACCCTGCATGCCTTTTTTATCACCATCTTTAGCGCTACCGACTTCGACAATTTTGGCGTCAATGCCTTTGGACTCAAATAATTTCTGCCAGACTTTTTCATCATCGCGCGGGATTCCATGCTCCTTACTACCGATAAAACAAGACACGTAGATTTTATTAGGATCCAGGCCGACAACGTCCACTAAAAATTCAAAAAACCATTTTATCTGATCTTCCTTAAAATAATCTCCGAGTGACCAGTTCCCGAGCATTTCAAAGAATGTTGTGTGGCGGTTATCGCCAACCTCGTCGATATCCTGTGCACGGATACAAGTTTGAGAATTAACCAACCTAACACCGTCTGGATGTTCTTTGCCCAAGAGATATGGGATCAAGGGTTGCATACCAGAACCAGTAAACAAAATAGTCGGGTCGTCCTCGAGATACAAACTCGCCCGATCTATAACTTTGTGCTTTTTAGACTCAAAAAATTTTAAATAAGCCCGTCGTATTTCCTGCGCTGTCATCTGTTAGATTGTACCAGATATTTGACGTTTTAAGCTCATAGTTATATTATTGCCCTCATGAGTATCGAAGGAGAGCCAGAATCTGTCAAGCGTATGAGAATCTCTGAGAAGAGATCGAATGCTGACAGCTATCGTCGTGTCGCTGTTGAGGCAAAGGTGCGCGGAGATGATTATGCAGTCGCGACGAAGATTATTGAGCATATTGCTAGAGCGTTTAGTGAAGGACGCCCAATTCTGCTTTCTGAGACAGATTTAAGAATATTAGCAGGCAAAGGCTCCAGTGCTGAGATCTCCGAGAGGCTTGGCGACATAGTTGCTAGAACAACTGCAGAAACAGAGTCTGCAGAACGGGCTGTGGCCGACTGTAGAATCATGCAAGATATAGCACTAGAAGGTACAGAAAAAGCTTCAGCTGCTTAAATTATAATACCGCCGCCTAGGCAGCGATCACCCTCATAGATTACTGCCGATTGGCCAGCCGCAATGGCTCTTTGCTCGTCTTTTAGTATTAGTTTTTTACCTGACAGTGTGCAGCTTACTAACGGACCACGATAGCGCATGCGAACTTTATATTCTTTTTTAGAATCTGGCGTTTCATTAATCCAGTGAAGATCCTCTAGATTTACTTCTTTTGACCAAAGCTCTTTGTCTGATAGATCTGTAGTTACATAGACTTTATTAGTCTTCACGTCTTTCTTCGTGACGTAGTATGGCAATCCACCACCGACATTTAAGCCATGGCGCTGGCCGATAGTATAGAAAATTGCCCCTTCATGTTCACCAATTTCCTCGCCGTTTTGATTGATTATGGCTCCCGGCTCAGTTTTTATATACTCGCTTAAGAAATCTTTTATTCCGACCTGTCCAACGAAGCAAATTCCTTGTGAATCTTTTTTATTGGCAGTTGGCAGGCCAAATTTTTTGGCTAAATCCCTGACTTCCTGCTTAGTTTTAAAATCACCTATTGGAAAAAGCGTTCTGGATAAGGCTTTTTCTGTGACTCTATAAAGAAAGTATGTTTGATCTTTCTCTTTATTTTTTGCTGTCAGTAGCTGACCGCCTTCTGTTCTAGCATAATGGCCGGTGGCAATCATATCTGCACCGTCAGCCAGCGAAGCATCTAGAAACAGCTTAAACTTTACCTCTTGGTTGCACATAATATCTGGGTTCGGCGTTTGGCCTGCCTGGTATTCGGCAATCATGTAATCAACTACTTTTTGTTTGTATTCCTTCTGAAAGTCGAACACCTTAAAATCAATTCCTAATTTGGTCGCAACCCTTTTGGCGTCTTGATAATCTTCCTTCCAGGGGCATTCGAATCCGGCTATATCCTGAGTCCAATTCTTCATATACACACCCACAACGTTAAAGCCCTGCTCTTTTAGTGAGGCAGCGGTGACAGAGGAGTCTACACCACCACTCATCCCCGTATAGAT
Organism: Candidatus Saccharimonadota bacterium; assembly: GCA_016219345.1. GTDB lineage: Bacteria > Patescibacteriota > Saccharimonadia > Saccharimonadales > 2-12-FULL-41-12 > JACRNE01. Next base: position 1,013 of record JACRNE010000034.1, on the reverse strand, counting down.
AGTTTTGTTGGAATTCATGCGTAGAGACTAGGATAGCATGAGAAGAGAATATTAGGGTTTTTCTAGACGTTTTCGGAGAGCATATATCTGATGCTTGCTACCCAACCAGAAAGCTACACCTACTAGAGGAATCAATACGACAGCCGGCTGCCATAAGATTTTTGTCCTTACCTGCCCACTAGCACCGTTGTTCTCGCCAGTTGAACTAACGGGTGAAACTTCTCCATTGCCGACTCCGATTAGCTGGAGAAGAGCGATATTGCCATTTTTATCTGCTGCCCTAATGATTATCGTGTAAATACCGGGGCTATCATAGACGTGGTTTATGTTAAACGTACCGGGAAACTCCTGGCTCAATACATCTGGAGTCTTTCCGTCACCCCAGTTAACCGTGATTGCATAGGGGCCGGTGCCACCGCTTAAAATAATTGGCCATATTAGTTGCTCGCCGGGATTCGCTCCTTTTTTAGCAAAAGTCGATGATAGTGAGATTCTGTTAGCAAAAGTTTCTGAGTTAACCGGAAAATTGACAACCACAACGTTTGAGTCAGGACCTTGCTGGTCCAGATCATCAAATACTCTAGCTACAATTTCATTACGCCCACTAAATAGATCTATCTGGATCGTGAAGCTACCGTTGTTACACTGGACAGCACCAGCAAACACATTATTTTTATATATCTTTACGATCAAGCCGTTGGGACAAAGCCCGCTAATTGTTATGGTGCTTTCTGTTGTAGTGGTACCGTCATTAGGAAAAGATATTGTAGCAGCTTGCGTCGGTGGTGGAGCACTAATTTTACCCTCAATACCGACTGAGCCCGATTCTTCGGCAGCTTTGGTTAATTCGGCCTGAAAAGGCAGCAGAAAAATCGTTAATATTAGGCTTAAAGCTAATAGCTTGTTTGAGATTTTCATTTATAAAAAGTCCGACACTTATAGTCAATATTACCATAAGCAACTACTAGGCAGACTAGGATTCGTGCTTGCTAAACTTTATTATTTTTTGTTTT
>JACRNE010000033.1 GCA_016219345.1 Candidatus Saccharimonadota bacterium | reverse complement strand
TCTTTTTATGGCGTTTGCGTATTCTTCATCATTTGTAGTTACAATTCCGCCCTCGCCACACATAATATTTTTTGTTGCATAAAGAGAAAAGCAGCCTAGATCACCTAAATTGCCTGCTTTTTTACCTCTATATTCTGCCCCGATGGCTTGGCAGGCATCCTCGATAATTTTTATATTATGCTTCTTCGCTATTTTTGATATCTGGTCCACGTTAGCAGGTTGACCATAGAGATGAACAACGATTATCGCTTTTGTGTTTTTCGTTATTAAGCCCTCTATCTTTGATGGGTCTATGTTGAAGGAGTTTTCCTCAATATCTGCAAGCACCGGTTTTGCACCAACCATCAAAATAGGATTTATCGTGGCAATGAAACTAAAAGGAGTAGTAATTACCTCGTCTCCTTCTCCTACGCCAGCAGCAAATAAAGCACAGTGTATAGCAGCCGTTCCACTGTTTACAGCTAGGGCATACTTTGTACCACAATATTCTGCCCAGCTCGCTTCAAGCTCAGCTACTCTAGGCCCCTGTGCAAGCATGCCAGATTCGAGCACTTCCGCAACAGCAGCTTTCTCTTCTTCGCTAATTAATGGTTTTGCTATCGTAATCATGGTTTCCTTTCTCTTAGCCGTAAGGTTTTAATAAATCTACGCACATGGCAGATGGGGAGTGCTTTGGTATTATTCGCGGTTTCTCATACTTCTTATATTCTTTTAGAAATTCTACCACTTTTGCCTTTTCTAGCATTGAAAGTTCGGCCGTATCTCCAATATAGCTTGAGTGTTCAACCACATTTCTAAATACCAGAGTTGGCTTGCCCATTAAATGAAGCTCTTCTAGGTTCCCCCCGCCGTCTGTAACCATAAATTCGCTATGTTTTATTAGTTTTATGAAGGGTAAATATTCTAATCTTGGTAATAGTTCAATGTTTTTTGTGCTTTCCAGTTTTTTGCGTAGGTTAAGTTTATTTAACTGACCTTCTGTGGCCGGGTGTAGAACAAATTTAGTTGGAAATTGCTTCGAAATTTCTTGGAGAAGAAGGATAATTTTTTCCATTCTCTCTTTCTTAAATATGTTTTCGTATCTGTGGAGGCTTACAACTACATATTTTCCTTTTGGTATCTTGTAAGCAACGTCCTCGCAATGTATTAGCCCAAAATCCAATGTATCAACCTGAGTGTTATAAACCGTATTAACTTTCTTGCCTTTTCGGTGCTTTAAATTGTCTATAAGCTCCTCGCCAGGACACATATGATAATCAGTAAATCTAGAAGTAATAATGCGATTAATCTCTTCCGGGAAAGGATTAAAATAATGCCCGCTTCTAAACCCGGCCTCTATGTGCATTACTTTTGTTCTGGTTAATCGTCCGTAGAGAGCCGCTATCCAAGTCGTAGTGGTATCTCCGTGCGTCAATACTATGTGATCTTTACCTGTATAACCATCAAGAATTTTTTTACTTTTTGTAAGCGACCACAACATTTTGCCGAACCAGCCAAAAAACTTACCTAGTGTCTTTGCTTCTGTATTCCAGTTAACCACTGTGTAGTCTGGATTAGGTAGGCTGAATGTTTCTATTGACTGAGCAATCGTATCCTTATGCTGCGCCGTGTAGATCCATCGCCATTTTAGACCCCTTTTTTCACACTCGAGCATTATTGGAGCCATCTTAAATAACTGAGCACGAGTACCGATAACGAAGTGGATCATCTTGGGTCAGTATCTTTCGGCTCGTCGCCATACTCACTTCGCTTAAGACGCTCAATTATTTTTTCTTGGTTGCCTAGTAGTCGATCAAGCATGTCAGCCATTACTCCAACGACCCAGACAACGAGAGCAATCGTAATTAGATAAATTCCAGTAAATGCTAAGAATTTATACGGAGTTATAGAGCCTTTGGTCGCCCAGTGGATGGAAATAAAAACCAAACACGCAGAGCCTAAAATAAAGAATAGACCGCCCAAAGCTCCAAAGAATCTAAGTGGTGCATAGTCACGATACGCCCGCAAAATATTTATTGCACTTCCGAACAAGAACTGTGAAAAACTACGAACTACCCTGGATTTACGCCCTGGGTAATACTTGACCGTTGTTGGTACTGAGCTTATTCGTAGCCCTTTCATAGCCAAAACCTGGAACGATTCTTGTGTATAAGTGTATGATCCGTGCAGATTTAGTGCGTAAAGAGCATCACGATTATAAGCACGGAAACCGCACGTCACATCTGGGAATTTACGTCTGCTTAATTTACCTATGACCGCGGCGCCCAATTTATTACTGTAGTATTTTGCAGAAGGCATGTTTTGCGGTTTTCGTGATTTACCAGTTTTCGGATCCCCGAATCTATCAGCAGCAACAAAGTCAGAGCTATTATTCGCAATCGGCTTGATAAGATCAGGTATTTCTTCGGGCATAAATTGTAGGTCGCCATCGATATTCACCATAATGTCAGCCCGACGTCTTAGCGCTAATTCAACAGCTTCTTGGAATCTATAAGCTAAACGTTTGTGCACTCCGTTGCTAATGACATTTGCACCATGTTTTTTTGCAATGGCTACCGTGTCATCAGTGCTTCCATCATCAATAACCCATCTTTCGATGTTTGTTATACCTGCTATTTTTTTTGGAATTCTATCTAAAACTTCACCAATCGTTTTAGCTTCATCTTTGCATATAGAAACAACTACTAGCTTCATTTACCAACCTGTTAATTAGGTTATATTCTACCATTATGCGTCTAGTTTGGCGAGATAAGTTGATTAGTTAATAACAGAACCGCTAGGTATAGTCGAGACAAAATACGTACTAACGCTGATATAGCCTGGGTTGCCATTGCCTGCTTGGTGAGTTGAATAAGCTGAATAGCTGCCGAAGGCTTGTTTTTGACCAGAGTTATTAATGTAGTATATGGAGTTACCAGCCCTCAGATACCTACCCAAGGGGGTTGAGCTAATATTTATAACGCTGCAAAGACCACCACCAGCCAAGAATTCGCCAGAATTGTATCCATAAGTTGTCATGGTGGGATCTGATACAGAATAGTTTTTGCCAAGGGTTCCTAGGTAATTGCTTGATCCACAGTTTAGCTTGTTTCTTAGAATAGAAGGCGAAATTGTGTAAGTCTGTAGATCTGTAGAGCTCATTACGCCGACACTCCCTGATAAGCCAAGTTCATTCGTGTTAACAAGGCTAGATATAGGGTACACATAGTTTAGATCTCTAACTACATACACACTCGCGGAAGTACTTGTTTTGACCAAGCGACCTGGGCCAAAGGCTAATGAGCCATTTGAATATTTATTTACAAAGTCAGGAGTCAGCACGTTCATTTTTACGGGTGAATTCCCGTTTATTCTCTCTACATCCATCCAGCTGGCCACTGGACGTTTTTTGCCGTTTTCCATGTAGTAGATACTATTACTGCCCTTGGGTTTGACTAAACGTGTGGCTGAAGGACCGTTTGATAACTTCTGAATCTGAGAGTCTGTTAGTGGAGAATATTGACCATTTGCGCAAGTATACCCGTAGGCAGCTACGTCACCCGAGCAGCTGCTAAGGCCCATCTTTATACTCGCATTTACAAGATAGAGAGCACCACCATTTTTCTGAACCATGTTACTAAGAGATGGTTGTGTTGTATAAGAAGACATGACCTGATCGGTAACATATCTTATAGGACCTAGCCTGGAGAAATCACTCAAAACTCTTTGATTATTAATTGGATATTTATTCTCACCGCTTAGTAAGTAGATTTTAGGATCGTTCGGCGTACGCACAAGGTCACCATTGGTGCTTCCAAACCAATCATTAAACATTCTCCAAAAGTTTCTGTTTCCGTATGCACTACATCCATCTCCGGTACCATACAAATTATTCAAGGCTGCTTGGTTTGGCTGGTAAGGTGTGTAGTTGTATAGAGCAGCGGTAGCGCCATTTTGGATTGTTACGTTTCTTCCGCCACACCCACCGTTCGGGTTATAGGCAATGTAGCTATTCCTGCCAGCAGCGTAGTTATAGTTTTCTGGAGTTTGAACATATCTTTTAAACTGTTTGGCTGCATTGTACACCTGATTAAAATAACCATAGTACTCAGCATCGCAAGGTGCCGTGTCAGGACAGCCGTAGCCGGTAGCTGAGCGATACTGGATTGGCCATGGCCAAGTGTCGGTAATTAAGCTTTGTTCTTTTTGAAGAAGAACTATCAAAGCTTGCGGATTGATACCACATCGATCTGAGACAATTGATATGATCTGCGCCGCTGAATAGACCGTGCCATTGCCACCTATGCCACTACAGTAACTATTTGCGGCAACATTTGGAACTGCCTGAGTATAGTCTCTTAAACACTTATATGGTGGTCCTGGATCATTTGGACTACTGCTTTTGGCATGCCATGTGTCACATGCCGGAACTCTTGCGTTTAAAAATGCCTGGATCTGATTGGGGCTCATTGTACTTTTATCAAAGAAAACGCTGTCATCTATGATGTTGGCTGCATTAAACTCCGCGCCCGATAGTGCGGCCGCCTTTGAAGGTATGAACATAAGAGAGACAAGCACAAGACCAATTGCTATTAACCCGCTGATGCCGAGGGTTAATCTTGTATTTGAGGCTATTGTCTTGCTTTTCATCGTACTTCTATATTAACAGTTTGAGACTGACCTTCGCTTGTTGAAGAGCTATAGCTCATCTTTACGGCCCAGGTTCCAGAGGATGGAAAATCAGAACTTTTTAAAAATATTGGTGCACATGTAGTGTGTGTAGCGTCTTTGAAGCCTTTTGATGTTTTTATAATCTCTGAGCTTCCTTTTGTTATAGTGGCAGTGCAGGTGCCGCCATCTTCAAATACTCCCGAAACATAGCTGGTGATACTGTCTGCTTGGGCATTTGTTATAACGACGGATACTGTTTTTTTCGTAGTTGAGGTTTGGCTAGCTTGTTTTTCTAAGTCCGCCCTTTTATCTACATTTGCCTTATTCGTCTCGGCTTCTGATTTTTCCTGGTCTTTAGATGACTCGGTGTAGCTATTTTCTGGCTGGGTGTTTTTTTCTTTATCACTCTGAGCGGAGTTATATGCATACGCCGCGACCGCTCCAACCACTATAAGGAGTGCTAATAAAACGAGGAATTTTCTTGATTTTAGGATTTTAGACATTTTTATTTTTTGTATTTTTATTGAAGTTATTTCATAATACCACACTTTTGTTAAGATTGCAACTGCTTATGTTTTTATAAACTACTTCCAGATGCATTTCCTTTGTCTGGTATACTTACTAGTGTTTTGGCGGCAAGAAAAATTAAATCAAAAATGCTCAGTGCGGCAAGGATCATCGAAAAAGAAGGTTTCTTGTCTCTTTCCATAAGATCACTTCAGAAATTGCAAAAAAAGAGTTCTAGCGAGAATCCAAAAAAGAAATTTGTTCTTTTGGTAGACAATGCCGATGTAATTAAGGCAGACTGGTCATCTAGGCCACGTTTTGAACAAATTAAGACTAGAGAAAAAGAAAGTTACACATTCAATTGGGTGATGTCTCCTCCTGGTAAGGGCAGCGGTGGGCATCAGAATTTGTTTAGATTCATAAGCCACCTTGAGAAAGCAGGTCATAAATGTCGAATCTACTTATACAGCACAATCGACAAAAGAACCGTCGCCGAGATAAAAAACGTCTTAAAAGATTCATACCCCAAGACTTCTGCTTCTATCGAATGGCTCGATGGGGACATGAAAGAGGCTGATGGAATTTTTGCAACAGGATGGGAGACGGCATATCCAGTTTTTAACAGTAATCTAAAATGCCGGCGATTTTATTTTGTTCAAGATTTTGAACCTATGTTTTATCCGATGGGGTCAGAGTATATTTTAGCTGAGAACACTTACCGTTTTGGATTTTTTGGGATTACTGCTGGTGGATGGTTAGCAAAAAAACTATCTGCCGAGTATGGAATGAAGACTGATTTCTTTAATTTTGGGAGTGACCCGAAAACTTATAAATTTACAAACGACAAACCACGAAAAGAAATATTTTTCTACGCTCGCCCCGTAACTGCAAGACGAGGTTTTGAGCTAGGCATCATGGCTCTAGAAATATTCCATAAAAAGCACCCCGAGTACATAATTAATCTAGCTGGGTGGGATGTTTCGGATTACGATATCCCGTTCCCTTACAAAAATTTGAGAACATTAAGCCTGGATCAACTTTCTCCTTTATATAATAGGTGTGCCGCAGGGCTGGTTATGTCTTTAACAAATATGTCTCTGTTGCCACTAGAATTATTAAGCTGCGGGACTATACCTGTAGTCAACGACGGTGAAAATAATAGGTTGGTGTCTGATAATAAGTTCATATCGTATGTTCCAAATAATCCGGTGGCGATGGCCGAAAAACTGTCTGAAGTTGTCAGCAGAAAAGATGCGATAGAATATTCTAAAAAAGCAGCTGAAAGTGTAGAATCCTACAGCTGGGACAGTTCAGGTAAAAAATTTGTATCAGTTGTTAAAAAGGAATTGAAAAATGGCTAAGTGTTTAGTGCTAGGTGCGAATGGATTTATTGGGAGTCATTTAGTTGAGTCGCTTTTAGCAGCTGGGCATAATGTGAGATGTTTTGACCGTTATAGTTCGGAGACTCCAGATGTGTCTACGCCAAATGCAGAAATTTACAAAGGTGACTTTTTAAGTATTGAAAGTCTTGAAGGGGCTTTGGAAGACATTGAATATGTTTTTCATTTTATATCAACCACAAACCCTTTTACCGCCGAAAATGATCCGCTAACCGACATAGAGACGAATCTGAAGATGAGCATTAAGCTTTTCGATCTTTGTGCCAAAAAGTCTATAAAAAAAGTCATTTTTGCCTCAACGGGGGGTAGTATTTATGGAGACACAGATACTGAAACCCCCATTAGTGAAGACACTTGTCCTGCGCCAGTGTCCCCTTACGCGATTGGTAAGTTATCTATAGAAAATTACTTGCGGTACTTCCAGCGCAAGCACGGTCTGGACTACCAGGTTTTGCGGATATCTAATCCTTATGGACCGGGCCAAAACACGTCTTCCGGGCAAGGTGTGGTCTCTATATTCTTAGAGAATTTTAATAAAGGTATTCCGCTAACTATATATGGTGATGGCTCTATGGTTAGAGACTACATTTATATTTCAGATTTGGCGGAAATGATAGCAAAAAGTTTCGAAAAATCTACCAAGAATAAAGTGTATAATATTGGTTCTGGCAAAGGATATACGGTCAATGAAATAGTTGAGACCATTGAGTCCGTGACGGGATTATCTGCCAAAGTTGAACACAAGGAAACCCCGTCAACCTTTGTAAATAAAATTGTTCTTGATAGCAATAGATTTTTAGAAGAGTTTGAAATTAGACCAAAGACTGACTTAAGGAAAGGAATCGAAAAGACATGGCAAGCGCTGAAAAACAGTCAATAAAAGCAACTGTTTTTATACCTACGTATAATGGTGAAAGGTATTTAAGCGACCTTTTGAAAGGTGTTTTTAAACAAGACCTACCCTATCCTTTTGAGGTACTAATAATAGACTCAGGTTCAAAGGACAAAACTTTGGAGATAATAAAGAGATTTCCGAAAGTAAAACTTCACCAAATTCCTAACTCTGAATATGGACACGGAAAAACGCGGAACCTGGCAGCGCAAATGGCAAATGGAGAATTTGTTGTTTATTTATCACAAGATGCCGTCCCTCTAAATAAGAGATGGTTAGAGTATATGATAGAGCCTTTTTTGGTGAGCGATAAGATTTTCTGTGTTTATGGCAGGCAAGTCCCAAGACCCTTTTGTGATGCTACAACCAAAAGAGAGGTTTCAGGCGCCTTTAGGCCTCTAGGCACAGACCATTCAATCATAATACAGAGAAAAAGATCTCTCGTTACAAATAAGATAGCTAAGCCATATTTAACCTTTTTTTCTGATGTAAATTCCGCAGTTAGAAGAGATTATATTTTAAATAAGATACCTTATCGAGATATCCGTTATTCTGAAGATCAATTCCTTGGGAAGGACGTCTTAGACGCCGACTACTTTAAAGCCTACGCTCCTCTAGGCGCCGTGGCACACTCTAACGAGTATCGATTAAGGGATTACTTCTATAGAAAATATGACGAAAATTTGGGCATATATGAAACTATTGGCATTCTCCCGCCCCCGGGGAAGCTTTTTCATATTAGAAAATCTATAACTGACACACTGCGTGATTATTTGTTTATTGTGCGCGACGAAGACTTTACCTTTTTGCAAAAAATAAGGAACTTTGGCAGTAGCACTATACGTAACCCTCTAAAGCAGCTAGCTGCTTATCTGATTGCTAACAAGAAACACCGCAAGAAAAATGGTCTAGACTTCTCTCTTGAAGCAAAAAATAAACAAGCCGACTAGCTAATTTACACTTTTTTTATCTCTAGCTTATCCTCTGGATGGGCTATGCTGTATGGATATTCCCAGCCTTCCACGTCGAATCTGTGTGTTTCAATGACTTGATCCTGAACTATTTCGTCTTCGAGGATGATGACGCTAACGTGGTAAATTCCGTCATTAAATATATTTTCGACTTCCCATTTTATCCGAATTTTATCTGAAGGCTTAAGGTCCAAGGCTATTTTCTTTGTATGGCTATTTACTGAAAATACCGCTGGGCCGGAAGGATTATTACATCTTAGAACAATGCTTGGGTTTTTGTAGGCTCTGTGTGCAGTTGCTTCTACATTTATGATTATCGTCTCGTTCGGCCTAAAGACTAAGGAGTCTTGATTATCTTTATTGGCCACCCATACTTTTTCTATTTTAATCCCTTTGTCAGATGCCCCATGAATATTTTTTTGTGAGCGATCATTTATTTTTTTCAATTCTTTGTCTGCGCTAATCCTATTTAGCTTGAGATACTCACCCATAACATTGTCTGTGTCACCTTCGGCAACAATCTTGCCTTTGTCTAAAAGTATGGCTCTATCACAATATTCTTTAACCGCTCCAACATCATGAGAGACAAAGACTATAGTATTGCCCTCTCGCTTCAATTTTTTAAATATTTCAAAGCACTTCCTTTGAAAATTCGCGTCGCCTACAGCCAAAACCTCATCTATGAGTAAGATATTGGTTTTTGCACGGATTGCTATAGAGAAAGCTAAGCGCACCTGCATGCCGGAAGAATAATTCTTTAGTTTCTGATCCATAAACTTTTCTAGCTCGGCAAACTCTACAATTTCGTCGTACATTGCTTCCATTTGCTTTCTGTCAAACCCTAGCAGGGCACCGTTAAGAAAAACGTTTTCTCGACCAGTTAGTTCTGGATTAAAACCAACGCCTAGCTCAATAAAAGGCGTCAGCTTGCCGTTTATCTCTATGGTGCCTTTATCGGTATTGTAAATCCCAGCCATAAGTTTAAGTAGAGTGCTCTTGCCACTTCCATTACGACCCACAATGCCGAAAAATTCGCCGTCTTTTACATCAAAAGAAATATTTTTTAATACTTCCTGTCTTTCATAAGTTTTTCTACTTTTGAGCCCGCTTAGAAAAGCGCTTTTTAGTGAACCGTGACGTTCAAGCGGTAGCTTGAAAGTTTTGCTAACATTTTTTATTGATATAGCAATTTTTTCGCTCATATATTCTCCGCAAAATTTTTGGCTTCGCGCCTGAAGTACCACACGCCAAGAATTAGAAATGCCAAGCTGATGGAAATCGGGATTAGCCTATAAAGATCGTTATTGAAGACGTTATGAATTGTTAGAGTTTCGTGCGTCACTACCGTATATCTCGCGTCCTGAATGGTTTGAGCCATAGGGTTCATTAGAAGCAGCTTTTGGAAGGTCAGACTAGTAATGAGAGTTAGCGGATAAATGATAGGGGTTGCGTAAAACCCTGCTTGCATCACCACCTCCCAAATATAGCTAACGTCTCTGTACTTTACGTAGGCCGCCGACAAGAAAAGCGAAAGCCCAAGGCCAAGTGCGTAAATTTCGAGTATTATTAGCGGTAGCCAAATTGAAGTGACTAATAAATCCATCCCGCTTATAGCGATAAACACCCCGACAACGACTAGGTTAAGGCCTAGGTTTATAAATGCTGACACGCTGGTAGACACAATGATTAACCACCTCGGGATACGAATTTTCCTTATCAGATCACCCCGGCCGACTATGGCCCCTAAGCCTTGATTAGTCATATCTGAAAAAAACTGCCACAAAACTATGCCCAAAAGTAGGTAAATTGGGAAATTTGGGATTGCATCTCCAAAACGAAGAAATTCTGCAAAGACTATGTACAGGACCAGGAACATCAGGAGCGGTCTAAGCAACGACCAGGCATAGCCAAGAACTGAGCCTTGATAGCGCAGCTTAAAATCAGTACGGACTAGCTCCGCTAGAAGAACTTTGTTCTCTTTTTTGAATGCTTTTAACATAAATACTGGGTTCATTATAAAATAGTACTCAGTGAAAGTATATTTAGTAGTTCTAAATTGGAACGGAATTGACCTTATTGAGGCTTGTTTGGACTCTCTTGAAAAACAAACCTACCCAGCCGAAGTTATCGTTATAGACAATGGTTCAACCGATGGATCGAAAGAGCTCCTCGAGAAAAAATACCCTAATATTCATTTATTTAAAGAGGCTAAAAATCATGGTTTCGCCGGTGGGGTTAACATAGGGATCAAGTTTGCGATGGAGAACGGAGCAGATGCTGTAGCACTGCTTAACAACGATGCTGTCGCTGAGAAAAACTGGTTAGAAAATTTAGTAAATTCTCTAGAAGATCAGCCAGAGGTTGGCATTGTTACATCCAGGCTGACTCAAATGGACAAAAAACACCTAGATAGCACTGGTGACTTTTACACCATCTGGGGCATGCCCTTCCCGCGTGGAAGAAATCAAAAAGCCGATGGGGCTTTTTTAAAGCGAGAATATATCTTCGGGGCATCCGGTGGAGCATCACTATATAGAACAAAAATGTTTAAAGATATTGGGATATTTGATGAGACATTCTTTGCTTACTTAGAAGACGTAGATATCAGCTTCCGCGCACAATTGGCGGGCTGGAAGGTCTCTTATGAGCCATCTGCCGTGGCCTATCATCATATTTCAGCTACTAGCTCGCGCATGGGTTCTTTCTCGCGCTATCACACGGTTAAAAATTTCCATCTGCTGTATCTAAAGAACATGCCAGGCTATCTCTTCTGGAAGTATTTGCCGCTCTTTATTCTGCATAGTATCAGGCTTGGTGTTTCCAGCACTGTCAGAGGGGGGCTTTTGGCTTATTTGAAAGGCTGGTTTAAGGCTCTGCTTTTATTGCCTAAGACCCTTGTTTTAAGATGGAAGATCCAGGGGAAAAGAAAAGTTAAAATTTCCTACATCGACAGCGTCTTAACGCACTCTAGGCCGCGAAGAATTCCGCCTGTTAAGACCGACTAAGAGGCCGGCCAGAAGCCACCACTCTGCAGCTACAGCTTCGTTAGACCAGGTGTGTAGCAGCATTGCACAAAGCGTTATGCCAGCAAATGACGTGATCAATGCTCGCGCATAAAAATCATTTCTTTCATAAAGTAGTTTTATTAAGAAAAACATTAATGCTAAAAGCAGGATTAATCCCTGGATTCCTACTTCATACGCTATCTGTATAAAATAATTCTCTGTTAGAACTACCTTGTCCGTCTGGATAGAAACCAGCCCAGCTGTGCCTGGCGCATGGCCAAGTGGCATATCTGCTATCCCTTCCAGCCCTTGCTGGGCAAAGTCTACGTGCAAATTGTTTGAGTCGGTCATTTTGGTATTTTCATCTGAATGAAAAATATAATTTTGGACCACATACTGGTCGCGTAGTAAAAATCCGCCAACTAAAATAACTATTACTACCCCCGTTACTGCAGCCCAATATTTTCTTAGAAATTTAGTAGTCTGCTTTTTATAGCTCCAAAACGCCAAAGCCAAAACGGACACAAATGCACCCAGCCAAGCACTTCTAGAAAAAGTCAGGAATAGCGCTAAGCCATGAAGTAAAAGCAGGCCAGAAAACATCATTCTGCCCTTCGGCCTCTTTAGCCATAGTCCGCTTAAGAGAGTTATTGGAATAATTAAATACGCGCCTAATGAATTGGGGTCACGTAGGGTCGACATTATTCTTGGGAAATCGGGCTTAGAGTCTATAAAAAATGTCGGGCGGACACCCCTTTCCAGCGAGTAGCCAAAATGTGCCATAAAGTCTTTGGGCAAAAAATACTGGATTATTCCAAGCAGCGCCACCAGACTGCTTACTGCTATGACCGCTGTGAAAATCTTTTTTAATTCCAATTTACCTGGGTAAGTTAGTGCGGCTGCCCAGCCCAAAATAGCGAAGGCCATTAAACGCGTATTGTATGCCGTGCCTAGAAGAGCCGCTTCGCTATCACTGCCGGGATTACCAAACCAAACGGTAAAATGAATAGCCAAATACGCTAAAGACCCGGCCACAAAAGCCCAAAATAATTTGTTTTTAAAGCCTTGTTTAAACCACACTAGTCCAACTGCTAAAGAAGTCAGGGTTAGTAATAATACGTCTTTGCCGACCTTCCAGGCGTCTAGGCCGCCGGTTAGGCTGCTAATCCACTGGCTGAGGAAAATGTGGAAAGGCATGTAGATCAAAAGGGCAATTACGCCGTAGTACGGTAGCCTCAGAATTTTATCCATGACATATACTATAAAGCATGCTTAATGCGTCGCAATTTACGTGCTTGGATGCAAAATCTTTTTTCTCAGTGAGGAACGGACTGAGCAGTACATGCGGTACTGTGAAGGAGTACAGAAGATGAAAAAAAGATTTAGCGCCGAGAGCAATGACAGTGCCTTGGACTCTGTCCAAGGGCAGGACAATGCGTCACGTAGATTGCGCATCGTTATAGACGCCAGGAATCGCAGATCTAGCACGGGTCGTTACACAGACCGCCTAGTAGAAAACCTGCAGGATCTAGACAAAGAAAACGAATATATTATTTTGGTGGAACCAAATGATCATTGGAAATTTCGATCTAGGAATTTTGTAAATAAAAAGTGCAGATACAAACAGTTCTCTTTTAACCCGCTGGATCAGATTGGCTTTGCGCTTCAGCTGTACCGCCTCCGGCCAAATCTAGTGCATTTTACGATGACCCAGCAGCCGGTTTTATACTTTGGGAAAATTATCACCACCACCCATGACCTAACTATGCTGCGCCATACTAGGCCCAGCCGTTTCCCCGGGTGGTTGCATAGAATAGGCATGTCGCTTTATAGATTTTTATTTTGGTGGAGCCATGTTAAATCAAACAAGATTATTGTCCCCAGCAAGTTCGTAGCTGATGATTTAGCCAAACATCAGCCATCGACAGCGAAGAAGATCGAGGTAATTTATGAAGCGGCTGACCCCCCGCTAAAAGTTAAGCCAGAGTCAATCAAAAGGGTTAAAAAGCCTTTTATCTTCCATGTCGGCGCGCCCTATCCGCATAAAAACATTCATCGGCTTATAGAAGCCTTCGATGTCGTGAAGGAAAAACACCCAGAGCTCCAGCTAGTTCTGCCCGGCCGCATGAAAGACCAATTCAAAAAAGATTTTGATTCTTGGGTTAAAAAAAGCGAAGAAAAGAAATCCATCATTGCCCCGGGCTTTGTTAGTGACGCGGAGCTGAAATGGCTTTATGAAAATGCCGAAGCCTACGTATTACCATCATTAAGCGAAGGGTTTGGCCTGCCTGGGCTAGAAGCCATGGCACACGACTGCCCGCTTATTTCTAGCGACGGAACATGCCTGCCAGAAATTTATGGTGAGGCCGCACAGTACTTTCACCCCCGAGACATTTTTGACATGGCAAATGCGATAGATAAGGTAATCTCCAGCAAAAAACGCCAATCCCAGCTGGTCAAAAAAGGCCAAAAACAACTCTCCAAATACTCCTGGTCTAAAATGGCCAAGGAAACATTGGCGGTATATAATAGCGCTTATGCCAAAGAAAAAAGTTATTAAAAACAAAAAACCTTTGTCATTCCGCAATAAGATTTTTAAATCTATAAAGGCTTTTTACGACACCAGGACTTGGACAAAAATATTTCTAACCTTGCTGGCTCTTTGGGGGCTAGTATGGTGTGGGCAAGTAGCTGTTGAGCGGTATAGATTTTATGACGCAGAGAAAAAACTAGATAAATTAGCCGCTGAGTTGCAAAAAGAACTAGGGGATGAATACAAACTTGAGAAAGAGCGCAGCTGCGATTATTCTTCTGTAAAATACGGCCGAGGGCATAGAAGCTGCAGCATAAGTGTTGGTGCTGAAAAAGAATCAATATCGCCCGACGATGCAAATAAGTTGGCCTATGCTTTTAAGCAGGTAGTTGATAATAACTCCTTATTCAAGAATAAGAAAACATCTGAAAATGAACTACCTTTTGCACTAAAGCAAGGCACTGACAGTAAGTCTATGTCATTATCTTATTCTTTTGGGCTGGAAGGTAAAGATCCGTATTGTGGGGCAGGAACAGGCTATTATCAGCCCTCTGCTTATGAAGTCTCTGGTTCTATGAGTAAACCGAGGATTAGTGTTAGTTTTTATTGTTTCGGAGACGCGAAAATCGAATATTTCCCTGTTAAAGACTAGTTCTGTAGCTTATTTTCAGTCATACTATTTAGACAATTTAGCTGGGGGTTGGTGAAATTGTTAGGTTTATTTGGTAGGAAAATTAGACTGTTGGTTTTTCTTCTTTTTCTGTCTGCCTTGGTTTTCCCAGCATCTTCAAACAACAGCCAAAAAAGCTCTGCCCAGCAGTCGGCTTCTCCTTGGTTAGCACAAGAACAGCCTGTTCTTAAAAATCTAGCTGAGAATATTCCATTTGATCAAGTGCCCCACGCTGTTTACGGATCGCAGGAGTGCCTGCACTATGAAAAATTCATACTGAAGCCTTTTAAGAAAGCAGGGCCACTTAACCCAACCGGCCAGAATGAATCTAGCTTTATGACATGTGGCATGGATACAGCGTTCGGCACTATGAGTAACAATTATTTAATACGCTCAGGCTCGAATATAACTGGCCTCATTTATTCTGATGCTGGGACTCAAATCAAGCTGTTTGGTATCCCAAATAGCAATGATGCTTACACGCTCGACAAAAGCGCTCCAACTGGTACCTATATAGACATCGAGCGCAATATTAGCCAAAGACTCAGTACAAACCCAGATAAAATTACTGGAGCAGTTAAGCACACACTCTCGGGAGGGGCAAAACAAAGAGTTAAGGATGAGAAAGGTGATCCTCTTGCCGCTTTTACCTCCGCAGGTGGATTTTCTGGTAATGGACAGTTCATGGTTTTTGATTCCCCTGGTATTGGTTTGGTTAGCCTAGACATTAGTACAGGCAATGTCTTAATTTTTGCCCCTGGGTATAGATACGATATAGGCTTAACGCCAAGCTTGCAGATGGCCATTACAAATGACGGCAGATACGTATCTGTCATGTCTGGCACTTATGGGACTTTTAGAATTTTTGACCTAAACACTTGTGTAAAATCACCGACTTTAAACAAGCCAGCAAATTGCCAATCTAGAGATTTGAGCCAATCGCTAAAAGTAGCTATGCCCGACCATACCGGGACAGGCAGTACTATAAGCTTCACAGATAACTACACATTAAAATTTTATGGAGCCACCCGTAAAGATAACGTTACGAAAAGACACTCTCAGCTACTGACCGCCTACGGCCAAACACCTATAGAGTTTCCATACCTTGCATTGGGAGATTCATTTTCTAGTGGGGAGGGAGCTTACTCGTATAAAGCCGGCACAGACGTAAAAAGTCCTCTTAATAAGTGCCATTTGTCGCTAAACTCCTACCCATTCTTAATCGCCCGAGACTTAGGAATAGAAAAATATGAATCCATCGCCTGCTCTGGGGCGAAAATTAAAGATATAAATTTTGATATTCGCGACGATAGCAAAGACGAGCTTAGAGCTCTATACAATAATGAGGAGCGACAATCCCACGGGTTGGAAACCATTGGTGATGAATACGTATTATCTAATTTTCTGCCCGGGTATCGTACGCAGTACAGATTTGTTGAGAAATATAAACCCAGCAAAGTCACAATATCAATATCTGGAAATGACATTGGGTTTAGCCATATAGTTGAGCGCTGCGTTGTCGGCATAGATGATTGTTATTCAAAAACTGAAGAACGCGTCAAATTGGTCGACACAATCAACCAAAGATTCGGCGAGCTACAAGATGTCTTGCGCCAATTAAAAGAAAAGGCCGAGGGAGGAGATATTTATGTTGTCGGCTATCCTAGGATGGTTGATCTAAATGGATCTTGTGGTAATAACGTCAGAGTCAGTTCTAGCGAGCGAATATTTTTTGACAATCTAACGACTTATTTAAACTCCGTGATAGAAAAAGCGGCGAAAAAAGCTGGTGTATTTTATGTTGATGTCTCTGGCGCCCTGGAAAATAATCAACTTTGCGAAAGTGGAGTTGCAGAGATGGCTGTAAATGGTCTGACGGTAGGTAATGACACTTGGCTGGATATTGGCCCTGTTGGAAAAGAAAGCTATCACCCAAACGAACTGGGACATTCTCTTCTCAGAAATAAAATATTAGAAAAAACTAATAACTTCAGAGCGAAAAACCCCTACCCCGACAAAACTATCGCCGACCCCAAAAGAGAAGATGCGGCAAATTTTATAGGCACAACTAATTTTGATCCTTTTGACCTCTCTTATATTCAGTTAACGAATATGTCGGATGGTCTTTGGTATAAAGATAAAACACAGACAGTAAACGCCGAGGGCTTTGCCCCAGAGAGCCAAGTCTCTGGCGCCATTCATTCTGAGCCAACAAGTGTTGGGGTTTTTATAGCGAATGAAAATGGAGAAATTTCTGAGACTATTAGTGTGCCTTCTGCTTTGCCTCCTGGCTACCACACATTTGTGTTGTCCGGGGAAAATGAAAGTGGCGAAAAAATAGAACTCCAACAGCAAATATATGTTGCTGCTTCGGCCGGAGACATAGATAGTAACGGTATAGCTGACACCCACGAGCAGTGCCCGGGCATTGGCGCGTCTGGGGTGGATTATGACCAGGATGGTGTTGATGATGCTTGTGACGGCTATATTGGTGAGCCGCCTGCTCCACCACCACAAGAGGAAACTCCATCTGTAGATGTGCCTGAAATTATTGATGATGTCACTGAATTACCAGATATTATCAGTACTCCTGGAGAGACTGAGTCCGAGGGCCCTGGCGGCAGAGATGATGATATAATTCCTGGAGTGAATCCTACGAATACAAACAGCGCTCAGGGTCAGCAAAATGGGTCAAATCTACAGAGTGGTGGCACGCAAGCTCAAACCACTGCTGGCGGCCTGCAAACAGGCGCTACAACCAATATTTCTGGTGACGGTAATACTCTGGAGTACCTCAGTACTAGCTCTACCAGCCAGCCTTTGAGCGTGGGCGTTGCAAGCGCCGGAACAAGCACAGCCAGCACCACCCCAGCCGCAAAAGATACCGGAATGAGCGCATGGGTTTTATGGGTTCTTGCAATTGCTTTTGCATTAGCTGCAATCTGGCTTTATAAAAAATTTATGAAAAATAGTCCGCCTGAAAAACCCGAGGAAACCCCGGTAGAACTAAGCGCTGTCGCCAATTACGTTAAGGTTAACAAGCCGAAAAAAGACAAAAAACACAAAAAGAAGAAAACGAAGCCCCACCACCACTAAAACTGGGCGGAGGGCTGGTTGGGCAAGAAGAATTCAGGAAAAATATCTCTTTTAGCTGGTTTTTTATGTCTAATTTTTCTGGGTTTTGGGTTTTGGTTTAACCCGAAAACAGCCAGAGCATTTACCCTGATCAATAGCTCTGTGCCCTTTTTTGTAATGTAGCGTCTGGTTCGTCCAACCACAAATGGAGCGTGCTCTATGTTTGCTATGGGGAGGCCCTGCCCTCTACCCTCTTTTGTAGCAATCTTAGCTACTTTTGAAATATATATCAGTTCGTTCGGACCATTTGCCCCGCTAACTTCTGCGACGATACCAATTCTGCCGCCTGAATAATAGATGTACGGCGGGTCAACGATTCTTTGTATCCCGGGTTCTTCATTTGGCTCTGGGGGTAAATTACTAAACGTTAGACCAAGTGGCAGGTGAGTTTTATCTCGTTTATTTACTAGTTTTTCAGCTTTTTCTGGGTCTTTCTCTAAGACTTCTTTTCTATAGATGACCACGCTTCCCGCTGTTTGCTGATCTGGCAAAAAGACTTCGTCGGTCATGAAGATCTGTTTGGTTGTTAATAATGCATCTTGGTTGGCGACTCTTTCTAGGGACTCTATAGCCACGTCTACCCCCTCTATTGCTGCCTGGACGGGCGAAACTCTCTCATGTAGTTGCGCCCCGAGAAGGCACTTCTCCCCAATCATCTTGCCGCCCCAATATTCTGGGTCGAGAAATCTATCTATCTCTGCTGCCGTCTCAGCCCTATACATAGAGAGACGATAATATTTTTATGACTTTTTTGCAATTTTAGGGCTATTTATCTTCGGCTGGCTTGAGGACTATGTGACGATCCCTGCCTTCACCTTCTGACTCTGTTTGGAGGCCTTCATCTGTGGCTAGCTTGTGGATTATGCGTCGGTCTGCGGCGTTCATAGGCCGTAGATCCATTGGTTTTTTAGATTCTTTGACTTCGTTTACCCACTCTAGGGCTTTTTGGCGGAGTCTTTCGGCACGTTGCTGTTTGTACTCTGCTATATCTACGTTAACGCGGGTCATGACATGGTCGTTGCTTTTAAGGGCGCTGCTGACCAGGAATTGCATGGAGCGCATGGTTTCACCGCGCTGGCCAATCAAAAAACCGTTTAGGTGGGTTGATGGCACTTGCAGCTCGATGACTTCGTCTTCGCTATTAGTGGCATAGACTTCGGTATTCAGCCCAAAAAATGACAGTAAGTCCTCTAAATATTTCTTTGCGAACTGGATGGACTCTTCTATAGAGTTTGCATCCTTTGTTTTTTCTATGGCTTCACTCATTTCTTCCTCCTTTTTTTCTTGTTGGAGGATTTTTTCTTCGTGGTTTTTGGTTTTTTAGTTGGCTTTTTGTCTGGCTCCTCGCCTAAGTCGTGCATTTCTTCTTTGTCTTGGTTAAGTACATAGGCTTGTTGGGCGTAGCCGATTAAGCTGGTTGTGAGGAGATAAAGAGCTAGGGCGGATGGGACGCTGACCGCGAAAATAAAGGTAAAGAATGGCAAGAAGTAGAGCATGGTCCGACTGACGGCTGCGCTGACGTCGCTTTGATCTGCCTGGTTTCCTGCGGCAGCTTCTTTCATAATCTCAGAAAGTTTTTTAGCGTCCTTGTCGTCTGGCAGCATTAGCTTGCTTTGGTAGTATTGAGCGACGGCAGCAGCTATAGCTATGAGCAGTGCTGGCACATAGACACCGCCTGACTCGATAGCCTTTCTGGAAAGATCCACCACGCCGAAAAGCATGTGCTCAAGCTGGGCGGCCCCAGATGCTAGATCCTGGATGTAGCTAAGGTTTTTTACTGGTTCATAGGCGAAAGTCTGTAGATATTCTGGGGTCTCAATAATTTTTCTAACTGAGAAGTATAGAGCGATGAATATTGGTAGCTGGATTATAAGTGTGCCGATAGTGGCAAAAGGCTTGACCCCGTGCTCTTTGTATAGCTCCATTTGCAAACGCGCTTCTTTTTGGCGATCACCAGCGGCGGCTTTTTTGATCTTTTTAAGCTCTGGCTGGAGCTTTCGCATGGCTTTTGTCTGGTGAAGCTGCCGCTTCACAAGTGGCCACATGGCAGCCCTAATGATTATCGTAAAGATGATTATGGAAATACCAAGGTCGTGCCCTGGCACCAGCGCATAAATTACCTCAAGTAGGTTAAAAACCGGCTGTTCAATAAATGTTCTAAATAATTCTCCCAATTTTTTCTCCTCTTTAAGAAGCCAGTTTATAGCTGACTTTTTCTGTATATGGACTTTTCTACTTTAACATAAATTTAGCTGCTATTTTAGGCGGCTTTCCAGCTTTTCTAGCAGTTTCTCACACATTTTCCGCAGCTCCCCTGCCGGCACTTTGGCAGCTCTTTCATCGTAAACGCTAACGACTATATCTATTTTTGGGGCACCTTTTTCCTTAAAGATTTCTCTAAATTGCTCAAATATTCTGCGGCGAATCTTGTTACGAACCACCGCTGACTTGCTAATTTTTTTACTAACTACAACGGCTAATTTATAGCTACCGGTCTTTGGCGTAACGGCTTTAGCGCTAAGGAAATCAACTCGCGCCGCCCGTCCTCTTTTATAAACAAGCTCAATTAATCGGCTGCCTCTGAATCTATTTGTTGCAGGGATCATATATAAAGGGTACCAAGGCTACGAAGCCTAGTCACTATTACGGGTTTTAAGCTGAAAGCTTTTTTCGGCCTTTAAGACGACGACGTTTTAGCACGTTCTGGCCGGCTTTTGTAGACATCCGGCTAAAGAATCCGTGCACTCGTGATCTTTTACGCTTTTTGGGCTGATATGTTCTTTTTGGCATTAGTACATTCTATCCTTTCTGTGTGTGGTGGGTAAACCCCTGAAGCAACAAATCACAAAGCTGCATGCGCAGCCGCTTGTCCACCAATAAATTGCCTACTTCGGGGTAAAATTAACAATATTATTCCCTACTATCTTACCAAGTTTTCCCCACATGCCCAAGTTATATCCACAATTTAACTGATGTATATTTTTTCTGTGGATAATTCTTAAAGTGTTGGCGTACTTTTTGATGAATTAAAAAGTGTTTTAAAAAATACTGTGGAAAACTGCGCGGTTGCTTGCTATAGTTCGTTGCACGAGTTTCAAAAGTTTGGGGGAAATTTAGGTGTATCACAGTTTGTTTGTGACCGGTAAAAAAGTGGTGTTGGGCAGACAAGGGTTTGTAGCCTGAGAATGGATACTGCTTCACTTTGGCAATCAGTTTTAGGTGAGATTGAGCTAGGCCTTTCACAAGGAAATTTCGTCACATGGTTTAAAAATACACGACTTTTAAAGGTAGACGACGAGGTGGTTGTGATTGGTGCGCCAAATATCTTTATTAAGCAACAGCTGGAACGAAAGTTTGCTGAGCTGATTAGTGAAACTCTCGAAAAAAACGGGGTAAAACCCGAGCGAATTGAATATAAGATCTTGCCTGCCTCTTCCCTGCACCGCAAAGTCGAAGACACCCCTGTAGTGATGCACAACAACGGCCACTCTGGCCCAAGCACCAGTACCAGCGGGACGACCAGCAGCCTGACACATTCTTACAGGCAGGGTTTGAACGAAAAATACACATTTGAAAATTTTGTTGTCGGGTCTGGTAACGAGCTGGCTTATGCAGCCTGCCAAGCAGTCGCGCAAAAGCCTGGTGTTAAATACAACCCTCTTTTCATTTATGGTGGTGTTGGGATTGGTAAAACACATCTTATACAGGCAGTTGGCAACGAAATCTTAGCCAGGAATAAAAACGCCAGGATTGTATATGTGTCGTCTGAACAGTTTGTGCAGGAGTTCTTGGACGCCATCCGGTATAAAAAGAATACGGACTTTGCCGGGCACTACAGAAGCGCTGATGTATTAATAATCGACGACGTCCAGTTCATAGCCGGTAAAGAAAAAACCCAGGAAGAATTTTTCCATACATTTAATGCCCTGCACCAGGCCAACAAGCAAATTATCATTAGTAGTGACACCCGGCCGAAAGACATACCGACGCTCACCGACCGTTTGAAGTCTAGGTTTGAGTGGGGCATGAACATAGATATGCAGTCCCCTGATTTTGAGACAAGATGTGTGATTGTCCAGGCTAAAGCCCAGGCCCATAACATCAACCTCCCACACGATTTAGTGGAATACCTGGCCGGTTTTGTACAAAACAATATCCGTGAGCTCGAGGGAGCTTTAAACCAGCTTATTGCATTTTGCGAAATGAGGCACCTGGAGCCAAGCGCTGAGGTCGCAGTTGCGCTTTTTGGCAACCAAAAGAACCGACCAAGACATCTAACCGCAAGGCAGATTGTTGAAAAAACCGCTAAATATTTCCATCTTTCTGTTGATGAGCTTATTGGGCCAAAGAGAGACAAAGAGATAGTTGTGCCGCGCCAAATTGCTATGTATATAATCCGTAGTGAGCTACATATGAGCTTCCCTAAGATAGCCCGTGAGCTCGGCCGCAAGGACCACACCACAGCGATACATTCCATTGATAAGATTAGTAAAGAACAGGCTTTTGACCCTGAAGTCCGGGCCGCAATTGGCGCAATCAAGGAGAAGCTGTAGTGTTTATGGCCTGTGGTTTAGCTGGGGGAAGCCTGCGAACAAACACTTTTGTTTTCCCTGGTTTATCCACGTCTTTTTCTGGTGCTTTTTTTAGCTGTGTAGAAGTGCGTTTTATCCAGGGTTTTTACCTTTCTTTTGCACAGGTTTTTGCAAAGGGTTTTTCTTCCTTTTCTCTCTGTCGCAAGGTGTTTTTTACACCCTTTACCCAGTCCTTACTACTAAATAAACTACTTTATAAAAAATAACTAATAATATTAAGGATTTATTCATGAACGTCCAAGTAACCCAAGAAAACCTCAGCCGCGCTCTAAATAACGTCGCAAAGGTTGCTAGCAGTAGAAACACACTCCCTATCCTGGCTAACGTACTAATTAAAACTGTTGGTAAAAGGGTTTGTGTTTCAGCAACAAACCTTAATATCGCGATAACATGCTATGTTGGCTCCAAGGTTAACAAAGAAGGGGCCATAACAGTACCAGCAAGACTAATGCAGGATTTTGTACAAAACCTGCCAGGAGGGGTTATTAACCTAGAACTGGAAGACACAAAACTTCATATCAGTACTGACAAACACAACTCCACAATAAACGGCATACCCGCTGACGAATACCCAGTAATGCCCCATATAAAAAGCGGCACTAATTGGTCAATAAACCCAAAACAGCTCAAGTCTGCCCTAAACCAAGTAGTTGCCGCAGCAAGCAATGACGACGCAAGGCCCATTTTAACAGGAGTTAACTTTCACACATCAAACGGGCGGCTTGTGATTGTAGCGACAGACGGATACAGGCTGGCTGAAACAAAAACAATAAACATGAAAAACGACATCAACTTAACGGTCCCCGCAACAGCTATACAAGACCTACTAAGGGTTATCAACGACGAAGATGAGGTTGTTGTTACAAACAACGACCAGCAACTTATTTTCAAGGCTGGTGACATTGAGCTGACAACCAGGCTAATAGAAGGAAGTTACCCAGACTATAAGAAGCTTATTCCTAAAACCCTTGCCACCACAGCGCAAATAGATAGAAGCGAATTCGCAAGCATAACTAAAATATCCAGCCTTTTCGCGAGAGAAAGCGCCGGGAGTGTGGTCTTAGGCGTTGATGACAAGAAAAACCAAGTAGTTATTAGTTCTATTGCCTCTCAGTTTGGCGAGAACACCGCAACAGCAGATGCAAAAGTAAAAGGGATAGGCAACATAACTCTAAACTCTCGCTACATTAACGATGCCCTTAGTAGCATAGACGCCACGGAAGTCTTCATTGGGTTTAATGGGAAGCTCGACCCAGTGATCTTAAAAAATAGCGAAAACGAAGACTACACCCACGTCATAATGCCACTAAAAAGCTAACCGTGGGATAATGTATCGGTAATGATTTTTACTGATATACGGCTGCAAAACTTTCGCTCATACGAAGACTCTTCCTTTGAGCTTTCTGACTCAGTAACTATCGTTGTTGGCCCTAACACCGCAGGGAAAACAAATCTACTAGAAGCCGTTTTAATGGCCGCTAAAGGCAAGTCGTACAGGGGAACAGCCAAAGACTTGATAAAACACAACCAAGAATGGGCCAGGATAGACGCCCACACCTCTGACAATGAACTTAGAACTATAAAAAT
Source organism: Candidatus Saccharimonadota bacterium (assembly GCA_016219345.1). Taxonomy (GTDB): domain Bacteria; phylum Patescibacteriota; class Saccharimonadia; order Saccharimonadales; family 2-12-FULL-41-12; genus JACRNE01. The sequence goes on along the minus strand of JACRNE010000033.1, from coordinate 3,893 downwards.
TATCAAAGCCGACGATAAGGCCACCACAACCTTTGAAATAGACTCCAAAGAATACAAAAGGCTTCCTCTGTCGCACCAACAACCAGTCGTTTTGTTCGAGCCAAATAGCCTAAGGCTTCTTGAGGGCTCTCCGGCGAAAAGGAGAGACTACCTGGACGAAATAATTAGCCAGACCACACCAGGCTACTCAAAGACGGCCTCAGACTATAAAAGAGCCTTGGCTCAAAGAAATACACTTCTCAAATCTAACCGCCTTAAAGATATTTTTATATGGGACGTAAAGCTTAGCCAGCTAGGCGCGCAAATTATTAAAAACAGACTAAAGATTATAGAAAAAATAGACAATGAATTAACCGAAACCTACCAAAAAATAGCCAAATCCAAAAAAGGCTTAAAAGTTAATTACATGTCTGCAACAAGCCTTGAAAATTATGGCTCAAAACTACTAGACCAATTAGAAAAAAACATAGAGAACGACGCAAGAACAGGTCATACAGGCTTCGGCCCACACCGCGATGAAATTGAGTTTTTAATAGATGATAAGCTGGCTATGCTTTCAGCCTCGCGAGGTGAAATGCGCACCATTCTGCTTTCTATAAAATCGATCGAGCTGGGGATAATAGAAGAAGCGAGAAAAATAAAACCAATTCTTCTTCTGGACGACGTATTTAGCGAACTGGACGGAGCCAGAAGGAAGGCGCTAACAGAGCTAGTCAAAAACCATCAATCCATAATAACAACCACCGACGCGGATATAGTCAGTAAAAACTTCTCACAAAACTGCCAAATCATCCCTCTTAGCCAATCCGCTCTACAAGGAGTTAACAGCTCTTAGTACATCCACGGGGATATCTGGGAAAATTTGTTTGCTCAATGTAATGTCAGGTATTTCTGTTTTGACCTGCCACCCTTCTTGCTCGTGCTTCAGAACAACTCGCAACACATCTCCGTTAAAAGTGTCATTACCAACATATTTAAGAGTCGTGCCGTACCACTCCCCCCATCTGTACAGCTTACCCGGCTGTATCTCATATAGGTTAATATGCTGGAAATTCTTTTTTACTGCCTCATGTATACCAAGCTCTTTTCCTTCAAGTAGAGAGCTAAGTTTTTGATCCGAAAAATAAGGATCTATTTCCACAGAATAGGTTTTTTCGTGAACTGGGCCAAAGACCATTTCTCCACCAGCAAAGCCTTCAGCTCCAGAGTAGGTAATTTTGTAGGAGTGGTCCTCTAGGATTTTTATCCCCGACCCAGAAGAGGTGATTTCGGAAATAAATTTATTGCTCCCATCACCTTGTGTTTCTGAAAGGTCGTAGAGCTTTAAATCCTGGGAATTTTTGTAGTCGATTACTAAATCAACCCCAGCAGAAGGCCCCTTTTTCGTTACCAGCAAAAAACCCAAAAGTCCAAAAACCACCAAAGTGGCAAAAGCTAGGAGAAAACGTTTTTTCATCTGTACCCTCCTGTGACCAAGGGGTTAACAAAATCATGGTATCTTATCTCATAATCTGTTGGGTCTGCTCCTTGGCTTTTCAACCAGTCGATAGCAGCAGTGCGCCCCTGAGGGATAAGGCTGCTTATAACCAAATATGTATCGCCGGCTCTTGTTTCGGAAGGTCCGTAATCTACCTCAAACGGCCCAGTTACATCTTCATATGGCAATGCCCCGAGCAGCGGATTTTTATCAATTGCCTCCTGCCCTTGCAAGGCGGCCTTCTCGCCGCCCATCTTCTCTCTTTGTAGCTGGATCTTGGGGTTTTCCGTAAGCCACTGTTTTGCCTCTGGGCTTGTGGGCTCTGGTAGCAAGTTTATTATTGTAGCTTCGCCTTTTTTTACTTCATGGTTTTGTGAATCGTTTTCAAATCCGTCCTTTTCCGCAGAAAATGTGTAATTGCCCGCAGACAAATAGACAGCCTTTGAAGATACTGGCTGATTGTTAACTAAGACCCTTGAGTCTTCAGGGATAACCCGGATTGTAACCTTGGACTCGCCGACTCTTGAAATAGAAAGAGTTAAAAAATAACACAAACCCAATACGAATATAAAAAGTAGAACGATCCTTGCGTTGAGTCTATTTTTTTTCTGCATAATCTTAGTCTAACCTACTTCTTCCTGTACCATGAAAATGCGCCACTCGTTGGGTTATCTTGCCCCGCCATAGGGACACGGCTCCCTAGCGAGGCTGAAGCAAACTTGCCATTGAAGCCTTCGATATCACCAACAAACATAAATGTATGAGAGGAGTTAATGGCAACATCGCCAGGCTGGAGGTCTTTTGTGCTGCTGACACTAATTTTTTGCCAGTTGGCCTCGAGCCAGGGTTGCTGTGAGAGCGTGTTTCCACCCTTGCCACTAGAGTTATATTTTGGCTCATAACCCGAATTTAGCATCACTCTAGAAACAAAAGCTCCACAGTCTGTATAGCCACCACCTACGTAAAGACCTTCGCTCGCCGCCTTATCGTGCGCTTTTTTGTACTCGGGTTTTGGTTCGTGGTTAGGGTTTGAATAGCTAGGCCATGCGTATTCTTTAACTATTGACGATATATCTCCTCCTCCCGAAGCGGAAGGGCAGCCTTCAGAGGCTACTGTGCCCCCCATTATTCCATGTACACCTTTTGCTATTTTGGCTACGCCATCCCACTGGTTTGGTTTATCGGTCAAGACTGCAACGGCATAAGGTTTGCCGTCAAGGTAAACTATCCCAACGTCATTTGAGGCGGGGTCAGTGCTGCCAGACGCCCACCCCGGCTTGTCCGCGACAGCAGCCCCATCTACGCCGGCCACAATGCCTGCTCTTGCTGCACCGCCGTCCGTTGTAGCTCTTTTCATGAAAGAAATAAGTTTATCGTAAGAACCCGGGCTCTTTACTCCTATTAGTTCTTTCTTTTCGAGCTTAACTAAAAATTTAACAAAATCATTTGCAGAGGACTTGCTATTAGTCCCGGCAGGACTGGAAGCGCTCCCACCACCCATAACGGTCTTACTGCTCAAACCGACGTCGTCTTGTAGCATTTTGGTTACATCCGAATGGTCGCCAATCTTGCTATTAGTCCTGAGCGCCTCAGCCGCATCATTGTTAGATTTTACGATCATCTCTTCCATTGTTTTCTCTACTGAGTTTCCGTTCCATATCTTTGTGCTCCAAGATATTTTGCCATCTTCAATAGCCCTTAGGGTGGCGTAGGCAGTGTAAATCTTATAAGAGCTTCTCGTCGGCATTTGGCTGTTCCCGTCCGAATTGCCTTTGATTTTCCCGTCTATTGATTCGACTGATATTGTTGTTTTCCCGCCATTTTCCTCGGCAAGCTTAGCAAGTTTGCCATTTACATCGCTAGAGGCTTCAGTTTCGCTGCTGCCTTCTTCCCCACCACAAGTGCAGTCACTTGCCTTGCCCTCAGCTTCTGTTGTAGCCAGATCACCCCCGCCGTCGGCGAAAGTCAACTTACTCTTATCTTTTGTGCCTTGCTGCTGCTCGAGAGCATCCGTACCTATCACCAAGGATGCTATGTTCGCGTAATCTTTCTTGACGGTATTCACAAGGGAAAGTCGTTCATGGTAATAAGAGTCCTGATTTGGCGGCAAGGAAGCAGCTGCCCAAAACTTATTCCCCTTATATCTGCCATAGTAAGTTAATGCTTTCATGAAATCTTTTGCTGTTGTATTTTCGTCGGACAACGTCTTTGCCAAACGATTTTGGTATGACCCCAACATTGTTCTGGCCGTTCCCTCAACACCCGCATCAAAAGACTTAAAAGCTTGAGTTCCGTCAACCGCATTTCCTCCAGCCAATAGTTCCGGGGCGTTGAGGCCTGTGTTAAGGGGGTTAAATTTGCTACTTGTGTTGTTTATGTCACCACCCTCTCCGAGGGCAAAAGCAACCAATGCCAC
>JACRNE010000032.1 GCA_016219345.1 Candidatus Saccharimonadota bacterium | reverse complement strand
GAGTAAAACAACCTCCTAGAGCACATATTTACAACACAAAAATTACCACAGCCCCACAGCCTTAGGTCACTGATCCCTGCCAACCAGTGAAGCTGATAGCACCGGAACAGTGGCCTAAGGCTGTGCCCCCTTTGTAATCATCAAGGCTCTCAAGCCAAGAGTTTTGTAGCGGGTTTAGTAAACTGGGGTTGATGATTGAGAAAATAATAAGTCTTGTTGCGCCACACAGATGTTTGGTTTGCGAGTCAACCGGAGAGTTGCTGTGTGAGGCGTGCATGCTAACCGTCCTGCTTCCTTCCCCATCGCGCTGCTTTAGGTGTCATAGAGCAACTCAGCAACATAAGGTCTGCCAGAAGTGCAGGAGAAACATAAACCTAAAACACGCCTGGATCGCCACATATTATCAAGAGACCGCTAAGGATTTGCTGCACAAATACAAATTCGAGAGAGCTAAGGCAGCTTCTGGGCCAATTTCTCTGTCGCTGGATGTAGTATTGCCAGATCTACCGAATGAAATCATCGTCACACACATACCAACAGCGAACAAGAGAGTTCGCACGAGAGGCTATGACCAATCAAAGGTAATCGCCAAAAAACTTGCAAAAAGGCGCGGGTGGCAACACCAGACACTTCTAATGAGAAAAGGTGGCTCCAGGCAAGTCGGCTCGGGGCGCACAGAGCGATTTAAACAGATTGAGACGGCGCTAATCCCCGTAAATACAAATATCATTAAAAAAGCACACATTTTGATTATTGATGACGTTACCACGACCGGAGCAACCCTAGAAGCAGCTGCAAAAATCCTCAAATCAAAAGGTGCTAAGAATGTAGAAGCGGCAGTCTTTGCACAGGCTGTCGACTAGTAATTTGCTTTGGCTGAAAGAATCCTCACAATTTGCCGGGGAATGTGTGCGCATGGCACTCCTCTTTGAATGGCGGAGAGAGGGGGATTATAGCTTCACGCCGAGAAAATCATTTCTTATCAATGATTTATTTTCTCGGGTTCTTCATATAATCTCGCTGAACGCTCGATTATCGAACCTGTGATTCGATCTTTTTTCTGGAAGAAGAAAAACGAGCAGGCGTAAAACCTGCTCGCTCTTCTCCTGGCGGAGAGAGAGGGATTCGAACCCTCGCGGGGGATTGCTCCCCCCTAACGATTTAGCAAACCGTCCCCTTCAGCCACTTGGGTACCTCTCCATTTGGCCTGATGATGGCCAACTGCTATTAACAGATGTAGATTATAACATGTAAGGAAGAAACGCCTACCGATAAAGCGATATAAGACAGTTTCGTATACAATGTTCTTATGGCTAACGACGAAACGCAAGCAAATTGGTCGTACAACCCAAATGGCGGAGAGCACCAGCAAGAGCAAGGAGCTGAACAGTCAGAGACAGTTCAAGATTCGCAAAAAACCATCTCTTGGACAGCATCAGAATATGTTGCAAATCAAAAAGACGCTAAATGGTATTTTGGCTTTTTCCTCTTTTTAATAATATGTGTGGGGCTTGTCTATTTTTTCACAAAAGACCTGATATCTGTCGTCGCGATTGCAGTAATTGGAATTCTCTTCTCAGTCTTGGCAAACAAAAAGCCCAAACAACTTGCATACGAAATTAACTCCCAAGGCATTTCTATCAGTGGTCGTTTCTACAATTACAGCGAATTTAAATCTTTCTCACTATCTTCAGAAGGAGTAATTGGCGCGATAAACCTAATGCCCTTAAAGCGTTTTATGCCTGAAATATCAATATATTTCCCCCCCGAGCAAGGGGAGGCAATAATCAGCGTTCTAACTGCGCAATTACCGCACGAACAGAGGGCTGAGCACGGCGTAGACAAACTTACAAAACGTTTCAAGTTTTAAGCACCTCTGTTATGTGTTAGAATTACCTCTGTTTAGCAATCAATTATGCACCTGTAGCTCAGCTGGATAG
>JACRNE010000030.1 GCA_016219345.1 Candidatus Saccharimonadota bacterium | reverse complement strand
TTGTTAGTTATCGATGAAAACAAAGGTAAAGAAACTTTGCTAATTAATATTGATAATGATACATCTGATGCCGAATATGGCGTTTCTTTATTTATTGATTTTGATGCTCTCGGAAGTCTGGACATTAGCAACATTGATGAAAAAGACTTTGAAGGCTACGAAGTTATGATAGCCGCTCTAAGGGCTGCTAAAGATGATCGAAAAGCGTTTGAGGCACAAGAACCATTTTGGAAAAGAAGATTTATATCCGATATTTTAAAGAAACTAGAAATATGACCTCTGTTAACTCTTTGAGTTAGAGACAAATTGATTTATAATATTCATCACCTAAGTGGAGGGTGACCATATGGGTATATACTACAAATTATTCAGCAAGCCTTCTTCAGTTCGTTCCGAAAGTAAAAGACCCAGATCACTCCGTTACTATTTACTCTCTTCCCGATATCACGCTCAAATTGGTAAATATGCAACCAAATCATACTTTCAATTCAAAAGCTTTTTAAGTAAAGAAATCAACCTTTCACACTCAAAGACCTCTATTAAAGAGCTGGCGAAAGCCAAGCGAAAAAGCGAATCAAAGCATAGTCAAACTACTCAAGACATAAGAGCCCTGACTAAAAGATCAAACGAAGTCTTGGCAAGCGCTACAACTGTTTTCCCCCTTACTCTTTTTCCAGACACAGTGGTACTTGATAGAACAAAAGTCACTATAACTCAGCGTAACTTCTTTATGTCGAGTAAAGTCATAAGCATACGTATAGAAGATGTTTTGAATGTATCGGCAGACGTAGGCCCATTTTTTGGATCTATTACTATTGCCAGCCGAGTATTAAGTTCTGAAGACCACTTTTCGATTAATTACTTCCGCAGAGGGGACGCAATACACCTTAAACATATGATTCAAGGTTATGTTATAGCTCAACATAATAAAATTGATGTGGCTCACTTAAGCCAAGATGAGCTTATAGAAACCCTTGCTGAGCTGGGTCACGACCTAAACACCTAGGGTTTTATTTTTTACGTGGTTTTACTTCGTTCCGACCGAGGTTTTTCTTCGTCTCAACATATAGAGCATGTTTTCTTGCAATCGGGTCGTATTTTCGAAGCTCTAGTTTATCAGGAGTATTCATCGTATTTTTCTTTGTGTAGTAAGTACGATGCCCAGTTAACTCGCTAACTAGTCCAACTAATTTTCGTTTGTCGCTTTTTTTCGCCATAGAATATAGATTCTAACAGATATAATCATTAATGTAAATGGAGCCATCTTCGGGATTTGAACCCGAGACCCCTTCCTTACCATGGAAGTGCTCTACCCCTGAGCTAAGATGGCTTGTTCTTTGAAAAATATCTTGATTATATTAGCAAATTCAAACTGTTTTTGCTACAATCTACTTCTGTTAGTTGTAACGCGTGCCACCTTAGCTCAGCTGGTTAGAGCGGCTGTTTTGTAAACAGTAGGTCATCGGTTCGAATCCGATAGGTGGCTCCACAAATTTAGAAATGATGCGAAAAACCACAGGTTGGTCTCATTTACGCAGGGTTAGTGAAGCGGTCAAACACGTCAGACTGTAAATCTGATGGCTTATGCCTTCGTAGGTTCGAATCCTACACCCTGCACCATTGACTTTTTTATACTTTTATATAATTATATACCAATGCCGAGCGTCCTTGTAACTGGAGTAAACGGTTTTGTTGGACCGTATGTCTCTAGAGAACTTGATAAAAACGGAATTGAAGTACATGGAATTGCTGGACCGCACAATTGCCACACCAATACGGATTTTGCTAGCTACCAAGTAGTCGATTTACTTGAGCCCGATGCCGTATCAGAAATTGATATGACTCGCATCGATAGCGTTATACATTTAGCCGGTATGGTTTCTGTAACGGACTCGTTTAGGAATCCTGATGCATACAAAAGCGCCAATCATCTAATGCAAGCAAATTTGCTAAATGCAGCCAACAAGCAAGATGCAAGTCCACGTTTCGTCATAGCAAGTAGTGGTGGCGTTTATGATGGGTCAACTTCTAGGCCATCTGAAGAAACATCTGACGTTAATCCTCTTTCTCCCTATACGTCAAGCAAAATAGACCAGGAGACCACAATGCAAGAATATGCTAGAAAATATGGCTTTTCTTATGCTATTGTTAGAGGGTTTAACCACATCGGACCAGGCATGAGGCAAGATTTTTTGGTTGGATCTCTTGCTCGTCAACTAGCTCGCAGTATTAATGATGATGCTCCAAGCTTAACTGTAGGAAACCTAAACCCATCGCGTGACTATGTTGACGTCAGAGACGTTGCTATAGCATACAGACTGCTTTCCGGCGTCGAGGCGCCGGATGGTATTTACAATGTTTGTTCTGGAAGGTCATTAAGTGGTAAAGAAGTCCTTTCAAAATTAATCGACATCGCCTGCATTCAACCAATTGTTAAAATTGATCCCGACCTAATACGCTCTGCAGATACTGAACTAAGTGTAGGAAGTTTCAAAAAAATAAACGCAGTAACGGCATGGAGCCCTAGTATACCAATTGAAGTGACACTTAGGGACGTTTTTGAATACGAAAAATCCAAGGCCGCTACGTCTTAAATACTCATTTAATTTATTCATCTAACAAAAAGTGATAAAATACTACCTTAAAGTGTTATGAAAAATACAAACAGACCGAAATATGTAAGCTTTACACTGATTAAACTTACAGCGATTGTTCATGCTATTGCTGGGAGTATTGTTTTGGTTCTAAGTGGCGTAATACTTTTTGCTCTGCCAGCTTTCGTGTTTTGGGCGTGTTTTCTTTTTGGATTATATCTTTTTGTTCCAGGGATAGTAATAAGTTTTGGCCTAGTTAACAGATCCACCGCAAAATCTTGGTCTAGAGTTTTAATACCTCTTTGGAGAATATTTAGTTAAGCGACTATCCGCTTGGGTCTTCTTACCCTTAGCCTAGGTCGGCTAGCAGTCGGCGTGATCATCTTGTTGATTTTATCTTCTAGGATATCTGCCTGTTCATCATCGCCACGTTTACGATAACCTTGTATTAGTAGCCTGAAGCTTTCTTTTGAGGGCTCGATCTCTGCTGCTTTTTTAAGGTGATCTATCATTAGCTTGTCGTTACCCATGTGCTCCAAAGCTTTTGCCAATGCTATGTGCCGAGCGGCCATATCATCCTCAAGTTTTATAGCTTCCTCAAAAGCGGTAACGGCTCGTTCATAATTTTCTGTTTCATAGTAAATCAAGCCAAGGTTATGAAGGCTTGAGGCTGAAGGTTCAATACTACAGGCAATCTCAAAACAATCAATCGCATCCTTAAACTCTTTTTGCTTTGCGTATAGAATTCCCAGACGGTTGTAGGCGGCAGCATTTTTTTGATCAATTTTTAAAATTGTCAGTAAGGCTTTTTCAGCACGAACTAAACGATTATCGCGCATGCCCTGATGCACTACGTCCCATAACCTTCCGACGCGATCGCTAATTTTATGCGGCAGATCAACTATCTCATGGTCATCTATATTAAATGCCCTATATGCCACAAGCGCAAAAAGTAAAATTAAGATTAATTCATACATATTAAATCCAAGATCATATTATAGCATTTTTATCTATTAAAGCTTATGGAAAAGATTGGTCAGGACAAGTTTTTCGCTTATATTATTTGATAGATTTTTTTCCGCTTGGTTAATAAGTTCAATTTTTTGCATTATTTTATTATTATCAATTTTTTTTCCAGACTTAACAGATGAGAGTAAAACAGCTCTTAGCACCTGTTTCATCGACTCTAAGATTTCTATACTCTTAAGAGGATCGTCTTTTATGATTTTCTCTATTTCACACATTCGCTCAAATCTAATCATAGATATTAATTCTTTTGCACGTTTAATGGACTCAATTTTTACATCATTATCATCTTTAATTTCACCAATTAATTTTAAAAAGCTGACTATGTTTCCCTGGCTAATTGCATATGATTGATCGAACTTTACTTCACTCAAACCCCCGCTAAACTCGGTTTTTAATGTTTTTTTATCAAGAGGCAAAACGTCTATCCACTGCATTCTAGATACAACGGTTGGGCGAAGCTGGTTCATAAAATCACATGTAACAATTATCAAGGTGCCTTTCGGCGGCTCTTCAATTGTCTTGAGTAGAGCGTTTTGAGCCTCATCTGTTAAATTCTGTATAGACTTTAAAATTAAGCACCTATTCAACGCATTCTTGCCAGGGACTCTTAAGTTTAGAAATTTTTTGATTGACCGAACAGTTTCAATCCCAGAATCTTTTTCGCAATCAATAATTAAACAGTACGGATCTTGCGCTATATTTTTGGAATTTAGTAGTTCACTGGCTATGCTTTTTGCCAAATAAAATTTCCCACTCCCGCTAGCTCCCTTAAGCCCTAATGCGTGCAAGTTTTCATTCGCAAGCGCACTCTTTATCTGTAGCTGGGTGCTTTTGTGAAGAATTAGATCCTCTATCATTTATCAAGTCCCGGGCTTAGAAAGTCTTTTGGCATTTTCGAGCTAAATACTTTTCGCTCCTTACTAGGCATAGTAATCTCTAGCTCGTGCGCATGCAAGTACAAGCGGTTTGCTTTTTTACCATCATAAAATTCATCACCTAAAATAGGTTTTTTTAAGTAGTTTAGATGAACTCTCAACTGATGGGTTCTGCCAGTCGTTGGCTTTAATTCTACAAGGCTATATAAATCATCTTTCGATTCAAATTCCTTAATAACTTTGTAGTAAGTTTGAGCCGGTTTTCCGTTATGCCCGACTCTGAATCTCTGGGGTTGTTTCGGATTGCGCTCTATGGGCATGTCTATCAGGGCCTCGGGGGTTTTTAAACTTCCTTCTATTACTGCCAGGTAAGTTTTTTTAACCTTGCGTGTAGAAAACTGTTTTTGAAGCCAAGATAGCGCTTCAGGATTTTTAGCACAAATCATCACACCACTAGTTGCTCTATCTAGTCGGTGGACAATTCCTGACCTGTCAGAATCATCAAATCCTTTTGTCCTAGGCCTCAGCCACGTCTCTACCGTAGCCTCAGGATTAAACGTACCTTTACTGTGAGTTAATAGTCCTACCGGTTTTTCTATAACTACACAGTCATCGTCTTCGTAGATAATAGGTAATTCTATCTCTAGTATTTCGTCTTCTGGCAAGCTAAAGTCTATTTCATCAGATTCGGAGATTTTATAACTTGGCTTTTCTATAACAGCCCCGTTAACTGAAACTTTCTTCATTTTAATAAGTTTTTGCACACTAGCCCTGCTAAGCTCTGGCTGAAGTTGTTCTAGAGCTATATCTAATCTTGTGCCGCTCACTACCTTAACCCGACGGCTTTTTGTACTTTTGCTAAGGTGTTTTGAGCCACCTCATTCATAGATTTTTCTGAAGATTCTAGCTTGGACTGCAGGGTATTATCATCAACTTTGCTTAAACTATCCTGAAATTCGCCTAGGAATTTGGCTACGACTTCTGCTACCTCTGCCTTGAACTCACCGTATTTTGTCTGACCTGTAAATTGTTTAGTAGATTCTTCAACTGCTTGATTACTAAGTAAAGCGTGTATCTGAAGTAAGTTTGATATACCTGGTTGATTCTCAGGATCAAAAGTTACCTTCGCCAGACTATCAGTCTCAGCGCTCATAATTTTTTTCTTGGCTTCTTCTGGTGAATCCGTCATAAAGATAATGCCTTTGTCTGAGTCATTACTTTTACTCATCTTTTTACTAGGATCTTGCAGGTCTTTTATGCGCAAGCCTTGGTCCTTGCCGAAGAAAGCATGTTGTTCTTTAACTGATTTTGGAACAGTAAACAAATCACCAAATTTATTATTCATTCGCCCGGCAATATCCCGTGTAAACTCAAGATGCTGCGACTGATCATCACCAACCGGCACATATTTAGCTTTATAGAGAAGGATATCGGCGGCCATTAAAACAGGGTAATCAAAAAGCCCAACTGATGCTTCAAAACGAGGTTTATTAAGGATTTTTTTGAGCTCATCAACTGGCAATGCAACTACCTTACTTCCTTTAACTTTAAACTGAGTCATGCGGGACATTTCGCCGAAACCAGTGAAGCTATTTAGGATGATTGTTAGTTCGCTGTGGGCTGGAATGTAGCTTTGTCGGTAAAGATAGACGTTATCGTTGTCTAGAGGCAGTCCTGCGGCTGCAAACACCCTTAGGTTCTGCATTATTTGCTCCTGAAGCTTGCTGTGATCAATTGGCGTTGTAAAGCTATGCAGGTCAGGAATAAATAGATTAATCTGATATTCGCTAGATTTAGTTCGAGCCATGTCGACAATAGGCAGCAATGCCCCCAAATAATTGCCAATATGAAGCTCATTATTGGCCCTCAAACCAGTCAATATCACATCTTTACTCATGATTTACTTACATTATACAGTAAAAATACTAATTATTGACTTATTACATATTTAATGTTATTATTATTTTTAATATATAATAGGTTATTGGATGATGTTAAAGTTTAATTCTGTACCACCAGAAGAAACAGGCGATGTCTCCCTTGGTGAAAGTGCAAGAAAGCTGCTAAGGAGTGATCGTATTTCTGGCGAAGAATCTGTATTACAACGACGAGATACAAGAGTACATGAGATTGGAAAACAAGTTGCATCTACATTGTTAGATAATCTTGACCCCGAAACACCTTTGTCCAAACAACTTAAATTAATTGAAGGAATTGTAAAAGAGGAAGAGTCTTTATTTGACGATAGAAGATTTACCGCTAGTTTCTTCGATGGCTTTACAAAAGAAGCAATCAGTAGATCGATACAAGGCTAGAATAATACACTCCTAGGTTAATGAGAATTCTATTAAGACTAACATTTGGGTCCAAAAGAAGGATGTTGAGGTAGAACACGCGTCCAAACGCTAGAGGGCTGAGTAGATTTGTAAGTTCTTCTTGAAGCCCGGATTGCGTGCTGTAGATATGCTACTGCACCAAACGGACTGGAAAGAAAACTTGCAAAGATGCCAGCAAGCATTTTGGTGCAAGGTGCTTAGCACCTTGGCAGAAAATGTGTCTCTAGCGTTTGGTGAATTGGCGTTGCTTTCGAGCGCCTTTCAAGCCGAATTTCTTACGCTCTTTCTCTCTCGGATCACGTCCAAGTAGCTCAGCGCGACGTAGTGTGTTCTTATAGTCTGGGTTAAGCTCTACTAAAGCTTTAGCTATTCCTAGTCTAATGGCATCGATTTGGCCAGAATGACCACCACCAACAACTTTCACTGATATGTCGAATTTATTTTCCTGCTCAAGAGCAATAAAGGGTCGGTCTAGTTCGTGGAGCAGTGATTGGCTAGTCGCAAAATATTCTTCGGCCGGCTTATCATTAATAGTTACTGAACCTTTACCTTTAACAAGACGTACGCGAGCTGTTGCGCTTTTTCTTCTTCCAAGTCCGTAAAAATAGCTCATTATTTACTCTCCTTTAGGTCTAGAGTTGTTGGGTTTTGTGGGGCATGTGGATGCTCAGAATCAGCATAAACTTTTAGCCTAAGCATTCTACCTGCTCGTAATTTATTAACTGGTAGCATCCCTTTGACAGAATCTTCTATGACTTTGGTTGGATTTTTCTCAAGTCGCTCTTCTAAGGTAGCTTCCTTGATACCTCCGGGGTACTGAGTATGTCTGTAGTACTTTTTATCTTGTACTTTGTTACCTGTGACCACCAAGTCTTTAGCGTTTATGACCACTACATAATCACCGCAATCAACATGCTTGGTGAACATGGTCTTACCTTTGCCCGTTAATAGCGTTGCGATTTTAGTACTTAATCTTCCTAGGGGTAGTTGGCTTGCATCAAGCACATACCAGGTGCGGGTTACTTCGGTTGGTTTAGCTGAATAGGTTTTTACATTTTTCATTATTTAACTACCTTCTTTGCTTTAGTCGCAGGCTTTTTAATAGATGTTTTCTTGGCTGTCGTTGCTGGCTTCTTAGCCGGTTTAGGAGCTTCTTTTTTCTCTGGCTTTACTTCGCTAGTTAGGTCATCGACAAAGCTAATTTTAGCAAGTTGAGCATTGTCACCTCGCCTTAGTACGGTTCGTTCAATTTTAAGGTAGCCACTACTACGACCTTTTAGCTTTGGTGCGATTTCATCAAAAAGCTTGTGTGCGCTCTCAATAGTTTGCAAGCTAGAGACAACTTGCCTTCTGTTGTGAAGATCGCCCTTTTTAGCTTTTGTGATCAGCCTTTCAGTGTACGGACGAAGCTCTTTGGCTTTTGGTAGAGTAGTCTCTATAGATTCATGGAGAATCAGAGAATCAGCCAGGCCTTTTAGAAGAGCCCTACGCTGATCGCGTTCTCTGCCGAATTTTTTACCTTTATATCCGTGACGATGCACTGTTAAAACTCCATCTCCGCCATTTTTTCTTTAACTTCATCTAGTGCTTTACTGCCAAACCCTTTAAGTTCACGAAGCTCTACATCACTTAAAGCAAACAAATCTTTTAGCGTATGAATGTCATTGTTTACTAGTGCATTAGTAGTTCTAGCTGAAAGATTTAGATCTTCTATAGAAGTCATAAGGGCTGGAGTGTCATCAGATTCATCGATTTGACCTTCTGTTTCGCCGCCAGCTGTTAGTGGAGCGCCTTTTTCAACAGTAGTTTGACCAGCAAGGGCTGTGTATTGATTTACTAAGATAGCCGCAGCCTCTTCAAAAGCATCACGCGGGGTGATTGTACCGTCAGTCTCAACCGTAATTATAAGTTTATCGAGGTCAGTCATCTGGCCGACACGAGTGTTTTCAACTTTATATCTAACTCTTTGAACGGGACTAAAGATAGCGTCAATGGTGATCATATCAGTCATAACTTTTCGCTCACCGGCTTCTTCAACTGGTCGATAGCCTCGGCCTTTTTCAACAACTATATCCATGTTGATACTACCCTTGGCGTTATCAATTGTCGCAATAACGTGATTTGGGTTAACAACTTCAACTTCTGAGTTCACTGATATATCTTTAGCTGTAACTTTCCCTGCGCCTTTTTTACTCAAACGAATAGTCTGTGGCTCATCAGAAAATACTCTAAATCGCACCCCTTTAAGATTTAGGATAATCTCGACGATATCTTCTTTTACGTTGTCGATGGTTGTAAACTCATGGCTTGCACCCTCAACTTTGAAGGAGGTTATTGCAGCTCCGGCAATAGATGATAGCAACACTCTTCGTATACTATTACCTAGAGTCATCCCATAGCCGCTGTGTAGTGGCTCGATTACAAAACTAGCTTGGTTGTCGCCAAGATCGTCTGTCTTTACTATGCCGGGGGTGTGAATCGTTTTTGACATTATTTATTGTCTCCTTCTTATAATTATCGCGAGTAAAACTCTACTATTAATTGCTCATTTATATCTGGTTCTGCCTCTTCACGGGCTGGTACACCAGTAACCTTAATTACAAACTTCTTACGGTCAACATTGAGCCACATAGGAATTTCGCTCGGTGCTGGACTAACATCATCAATCTGCTTAAAATATTCTGATTTTTTAGAACCATCTCTCAAGCTAAGTTCGTCGCCCACTTTAAGTCTGATTGATGGAACATCAACTCTTCGTCCATTTAATTCAAAGTGTCCATGTGAGACTAGTTGTCTAGCTGCTCGACGGCTGGTAGCAAGACCTGAACGATAAACAGCGTTATCAGCGCGTTGTTCTAAAAATCGTAAAAGCACAAGACCAGATTGCTCTTTGCTTTTATCGGCTTCTTTCATCAGGTTTCTAAACTGTTTTTCAAGAAGGCCATAAAGTCGTTTAACCTTTTGCTTCTCTCGAAGCTGCAGTGAATACTGGCTGGCTTTTCGCCTATAGCCACCTTGGCTCTGTTGCCCCGGTGTAGCACTCCTCTTAACTAAAGCTTTGTGAGCTTTGGGGTGAAGTGCGTAGCCTTCGCGGCGACTCATTTTTACAATTGATCCGGTATCTCTAGCCATGTCTTATACCCTACGTGCCTTTCTTGGCCTGCAGCCACCGTGAGGTATAGAGGTAACGTCTTTGATCATCTCAACTGACACGTCAGCAGAAGCTAAAGCTCTAACAGCAGATTCACGGCCTAGACCGATTCCTTTGATAATCACATTGGCTTTACTAAGACCATATTGCTGCTTAGCTGCTTCTATGGCTTTTTCAGCCGCCACTTGAGCTGCATAGGCTGTACCTTTTTTACTGCCACGAAAACCGCATGCTCCAGCACTTGAGTTAGTCAGAGCCCCACCGTTGGGGTCTGTAATAGTAATAATTGTGTTATTAAACGTAGCAAGAACATTGACTGTTCCAAAAGGCACGCTTCGCTTGTTCTTCTTTTTCTTGGTTCTTGTAGTTGGTTTAGTAGTTTGCTCTGCCATAATCTTTACGTCTTTGCCGCTACTTTCTTAGCTGTTCCACCAACAGTTACTTTCTTACCGCGTCTGGTTCGTGCGTTTGTCTTAGTCCTTTGACCTCTAGATGGTAAATTCTGTTTATGCCGTAGGCCTCTATAAGCGTTAATGTCTTTTAGGCGCTTTATGTTACCTGTAACAATTCTTTGTAGTTCACCTTCAACAGTGTAATCATTACCGATAATTTCAGATATTTTACCTACTTCAGCTTCTGTTAAATCTTTAACTCTAACAGTTGGATCTACCTTGGCTTTTGCCAAGATATCAGCAGCAAACTTAGGCCCTATGCCGTAAACGTAGGTCAAAGCTATTTGGACTTGCTTTTCATTAGGGATGGTAACACCAGATATTCTTGCCATTAGCCCTGCCTCTGCTTGTGCTTAGGTTTAAACTTATTAATTACATAAAGACGTCCCTTGCGGCGGACAATTTTATCATCTGGACTGATTTTCTTTACGCTTGCACGTACTTTCATACGGATCATGTCTCCTTAAATTTAGTGGCATGACACACTGCTTAATTTATTATGATTTTCGGTATGTTATCCGACCCTTAGAAAGATCATAAGGTGTCAATTCAACTGTTACCGAGTCACCGGGGACGATACGAATGTAATTTTTTCGCATCTTTCCAGCAACATGAGCTATGATTTGATGACCATTTTGGAGTTCAACTCGAAACTGCGTTCCGGGCAATGTTTCTGTGATGACTCCTGAAAGTTCTATTACTTCCTTTTT
>JACRNE010000035.1 GCA_016219345.1 Candidatus Saccharimonadota bacterium | reverse complement strand
TTTGACCGGCTTCTACAACAACTCTTTGATTTATGCAGGTACCTTCGTTACTGCGAATGAAGTGTTTTGGTCTGTATTTAACTTTTTTGCTTTTGTACTCAACCATAATTTCATCTGCCGTAGCCTTGGCGACAGTTCCAGCATCTTCTGCATATGTTACCTGGCCACTATTAGCTGCTACCTCAGCTTCAAGCCCAGTACCAATGGTTGGTGCTTGTGGGCGTACTAGAGGAACAGCCTGCTTCTGCTGGTTTGAACCCACCAATGCACGGTCGACTCGGTCTCTTTCAACGAATGTAACTACGCCTGCAATAGAGCCAATTATCTGGTTATGGCTGGCGTCCATGTGCGTAATATCGTTGGCGTCAGTCTCACCAACCTGCAATCTAGTTCTAGCGGCTACGCGATCTTCTACAAAATGTCCGTCTTTATCAACTGCGTTACCTGCACCAGCAATTATTGTCTTTTCTTCGTCGGCTGCACCAAGGTATTCAATTTCATCAGTAACAACGGCTTTCACAGGCCAAGTTACTCGGCCTTTTACACCCGCTAGCTTTTTAGCATCAGCTGCCGTGATCTTTGCGCCAGCTTTTACTATTACTTTACCCTTTTCATCTTCTAGATTAACGCTGGCTGTATAGCCTGCTGCATCTTTGGCAGTGACAGCGTTTATAACTTTTCTATAAGGGGTCTCAACGAATCCATAGTCGTTAATACGAGCATAATTAGCAAGGTTAAGCACCAAACCGATGTTGGCACCTTCAGGAGTTTCTACAGCACAGATACGGCCATAGTGGGTAGCGTGAGCATCGCGCACCTCAAAACCAGCACGTTCACGCGATAGACCACCAGGGCCCATTGAGCTTAGACGACGCTTATGGGCTAGCTCACTTAGAGGATTGATCTGGTCCATGAATTGTGAAAGCTGTGAGCTAGCAAAGAATTCGCGAACGGCAGCTACTACGGGTCGAGCATTTATAAGCTGCCCGGGAGTAACGGTTTCGATTTCACTCATGCTCATTCGGTCTTTGGTGTTTCGCTCCATTCGAAGAAGCCCGATCCTGAACTGTCTTTGGACTAATTCACCAACTAATTTTACGCGTCGGTTTGCAAGGCTATCGATATCATCCGCAGGTTCTTGAGTATTATTAAGTCGGATTATCTCAGCAATAATTGCGATTAGGTCTTCTAGGCGCATTACGCGGTTTTCAGCAGTATTTGCAACCTTTAGATCTAGACGCTTGTTAATCTTGTAGCGACCAACTCGGCTAAAATCAAACCGTTTGAAGTTATAGAACATATTTTCCAGTAATGATCGTGCGTTATCTACAGTGGCAAGATCACCTGGTCGGAGACGACGATAAACTTCGATCAAGGCTTCACTAGCTGTTCTAGCTGGGTCTTTATCAATAGTAGTTTGCAGATAGTTGTGTGTACCTTGGTCTACATGCTTAAAAGCGTCAGCCATAGCAGCATCACTCATACCAAGTGCACGGAGCAATGTAGTCACAGGAATTTTACGCTTACGATCAATCTTTACGAACAATGCACCATTTGCAGCTGTTTCAAATTCTAGCCAAGCACCACGACCAGGAATTACTTTAGCGCCGTAATAGTTACGGCCGTTGGCCTGGTCGGCAGTAAAGAAAACGCCAGCTGATCTGATCAGTTGGCTTACTACTACACGCTCTGCACCATTAATAACAAAAGTACCGCGGCTTGTCATCCACGGAAAATCACCTAGATAAATTTCATGCTCTTTTACTTCGCCTGTGACCTTGTTGGTTAGAACCACCTGAGCTTTTAGAGGAGCTTCGTAGCTAACATTATTTTCACGAGCTTCTTCTTCGCTCATCTTTGGATCTTCAAAATGATATTTTTTAAAGCTAAGACTTAGCTTAGTGCCCGTGTAATCATCTATTGGGCTAATCTCGGCCAAAAGCTCACCTAAACCTTCGTCAACAAACCATTGCCATGAACGGTTCTGGTGGTCTACTAGATTAGGAAGCTGTACTGCTTGGCTAGATTCTGTAAAAAATATTCTTTTGTTATCTGAGGTGTTTGTCTTGTTCGTGGTTGATGCTTTTGCCATAAATAATTGCTCTTTGTAACTCCTGTTTTAAGATTATTTTTAGTAACTAGCCTTTAAGCCAAAAACTGGCCGAGGACTAATCTTAATTTTTTTGTTTAATCTGTTTGGCGCCGAAGATTACTGCGTACAATGTTGTGATTTTTGCCTTAAGTTTTAGGACACACGAACAATGCCGACCACTACTTCTTAACTACATTCTGAAGCAAAACCACCCCAATGTCAACAGGTTTTACAGTTTATATATTTATTTTATGGAGGTTTTGGGGAGGGTGGTAATGATTTCGTCAACTATGCCGTATTTTTTGGCCTCTTCAGCCGTTAACCATTTATCACGCTCCATGTCTGCATGGACTTTTTCTGGCTTTTGGCCGGTGTTTTTAGCCATAATTTCTTCTAGCAATTTCTTAACTCTTAGTGCTTCCTTGAGGTCAATTTCTTGATCCGTAACTTTACCCCTAGTGCCACTTGAAGGCTGGTGAATCATAACCGTAGCGTGCTCTAGCAGGGATCTTTTACCCTTTGTACCACTGCTCAGCAAGAATGCTGCAGCACTAGCCTGCACACCTATACCTACTGTCTGAATATCATTACTGACGTACTGCATAGTGTCGTAAATTGCCAAAGCATCATAAACACTGCCACCAGGGCTATTTATATAAAGCTTAATATCCTTTTTTGGATTTTCATTAGCCAAGAAAAGTAACTGAGCAACAATTAAGTTGGCCGTATGTTGGTTTACTTCAGTACCAAGAAATATAATGTTGTCGCGTAGCAAGCGGCTGTAAATATCGTAAGCTCGCTCCATGCGACCTTCGGTTTCAATAACTGTTGGTATTAGAACGCTGTTTTTCGGATTTGTCATAATTTGATTTTATACCCGAGATTAGCACTCGTCAACCCTGAGTGCTAAAATATCTAGGCTCTGAAATTGCTTGCTGAGGTAACTTGATCATGCACTCTGAGAAGTAATCTTGAGGCTCTTTCAAGTGAAGATGATGGAGCCGACTCTTGACCTAATACTATTGCTTTTGCCTCAATTATCGCTAATCTATCTTCAAATCTTTTCTTGGCCCCACGACTCAAGCCACTCGGCACATCTATAAATGCTAGAACTCCTGTACTAGCTCTGTGATAAGCAATCCTTCTTTGATCTACATTCTCAGGAGTTATCTTGTCCATTCTCAGAAGTAATTGGTAGGTTTTCTCCAGCTCTTCATGAGCATAATGTGCTGCTTTCTTTAGGTCAGGAATAGCTAAGAGCATCATCTGCTTGAGAAATATTACCTGCAAATGAGCAATAACCATCATGTCAGGAGAAGCATTTTTGCCACCTTGTAGTGGCTCCCATGCACTAAGCAATTCCTCAATTTTAGCGACTGAACAATCGCCATACCTATTTAAAAAGTTAGTCCGTGTTTTTTTATGAAGATCAAAAAATGCACTATTACCTTCATAAAATTGATCTAAGATATCTGCAACGTCTCCTTCAATAAATTCTTCTGGGAGACTAAGCATCCGAGATGTTAACAATTCTTTTACAGCTTTCTCTTTTTCATTCTCCTTTGCATCAGGATTACCTAGAATTTTTAAGCTCTTTTGGGTAGGGTCATGCTTTATGTGTCGATGATCCTTCTTGGCTTGCTGCGGTGTTTGATCTACAACTGCTTCGTTTCCAGCCGGAGCAGAAGCAATACTAGTTTTTACTGTATTGAATCCAGACGCAGCTAATTTCCTTGCTTCCGGATCTTCCATGCCAATAAGGGATTTTAGGGCCTTTTTGCCTACCTTACTAGAAATTACTGGCGTTAAAGCTTCTATTATTTGCGCTTTTCGATCTTCAGATAGGCCTGCTGTGCCCAAAGCACGCAAACACTTCAAGGCCAGTTTTCCATCGTCTGACGGCATAGTGGAATTATTTGGGTTAACGAAACCAGGCAATTCTCCGTCATTGAGCTGGGAGATTCTATCAGAGAGTTGAGACTCTGGTAGATCATCAACCGCATAAAGCTGGGGCTGAACCCCCTCCACAACACTTGGTTCATTTTCTGATGCCAAAGAAACACGAGGCACAGCCGCCTCTATTCTGGCAGGTTTTTGACTTGCTTCCATTCGAATAGCATTATATTGCAGCTTTGGCAAAAATCAAGCAGTATTATTTTGTGGCGTATTCTTGGAGTTTTGATAGGACTTTTTCGGTGAGCATTCGTGACGCTATGTCGCTACGGTTTTCTGGCTTGTCTAGATTGGCCTGCATGGCAGGATCCTGGTACTGACCTTTTAGGAGCTGTATGCGGATTTCTAGCTCTTCTGGCGTAATTAATAGCTGCTCAGCTTCTGCTATTT
Source organism: Candidatus Saccharimonadota bacterium (assembly GCA_016219345.1). GTDB lineage: Bacteria > Patescibacteriota > Saccharimonadia > Saccharimonadales > 2-12-FULL-41-12 > JACRNE01. Next base: position 785 of record JACRNE010000035.1, on the reverse strand, counting down.
CTGACAAAATTAAACTTATTTTTACATGCTGAGTAGCTTGAGGCTTTAAGATTGTTTCTTTATATTGCTCGTCTGTTAGGCCTTCTGCCTCAAGAAACTCTTGGTAAGTTTGTCCGCGGTAAGTTAGATTACGTTTTACTTCGTCCAGGTTGTAACCCATTTGCTGCTCTATTAAAACATCAGGAATAGCTACTTCACTCTTTTCGGCAATTTTACCAACTAGTTCATTCTGGTATTTACGCTCTAGTTCGTTTTGCTTCTCAATGGTTAGTTGCTTTTTAATGTCGTCTTTTAGATCTTTTAGAGTTTTAAATGGTCCGACTTTGCCCGCAAATGTGTCATTTACTTCTGGCTCTTCAATTTCTTGGATTTTCTTCACAGTAACGGTAAATGTTACTTTCTTGTTTGCTAGGGCTTTTACGCCGTAATCCTTGGGGAAAGTCAGCGTAAATGTTTTCTCTTCTCCGGGCTTTAATCCCTCAATGTTTTCTTCAAAACCAGGTATAAAAGTCTTGCTCCCCAACACTAATGGATAATCTTTACCATCAGCACCGTTTACTGGCTCGCCTTTTGCATCAACTCCTTTGAAATCTATCCAGACTTCATCATTGGTTTTTGCCTCACGCTGTACTTCTTTTTTATCAGCGACTTGTTTTTTAAGAGACTTTATAACGTCTTCAACGTCCTTTGCGACAACGGCTGCTTTTTCTTTCGCTAATTTAATTTTCTTATAATCAGCCAGCTTAATCTTCCCCACTACCTCAGTGATGACCTCAAATTCTAGA
>JACRNE010000031.1 GCA_016219345.1 Candidatus Saccharimonadota bacterium | reverse complement strand
AGCAGTTTTACTAACAAAATAATTGAAAGCGTTAAGAAAATCGCCAGCATAACTGACAGTATTATTACTAATGTTTCAAACCAGATGTCATTCATACTAGAATTATATAATTATTAAGTTATAAAAGAAAGCTAGCTATCTTTTACTTTATCCTTGATGTACTTTAGCACTTCTTCGTTAATGTCCTGTCTATCAAGTGCAAAATCTATAACTGTTTTTACATATTCAAGCTTATTGCCCGTGTCATAATATTTGCCATTTTTTACTTCGTGAGCCCAAATTTTATGACCATCCCTGACCATGCGCTGCATAGCCGGCTGCATAATAAATTCTTTGCCATCCTCTAGAGTCTCTAGATCTTCACGTAAATATTCAAATAAAATTGGCTCGAAAAGGTATCCGCTAACGGAAGCGAGGTCAGAACCTACGTTACTGAAACTGCCTGGCTTTTCTATAATATTGGCCATTTCTATTAAGCCAGAGTCAGTCTCTTCGCCAACTACAAAGCCGTATTTTTCATAATCACTATCTTGTTTTGCCCTAACACAAGTAAGTACACTGCCGCCATTCTGCTCATGGACATCAACTAATTGCTTGAATCGACTTGGACTAGCCTTAACAAAATCGTCTGCGAAAGCAAAAATAAAAGGCTGATCACCTATTAAATGAGCGGCGTTAAGAAGTGGAGTGGCATTACCGTAAGGTCCTTTTTGTCTAAGATAACTGAAATTTGCTAGGTCTGAAATTTTATTTGTTTCTTTAAGTAGCTCGTCTTTATTGCCATTAACTAAATTTTCCCGGAGATCAGCGCTCATCTGGTCAAAGTGATCCTCAATCGAACGTTTATGGTAACCGGTCACCATAATAATGTCAGTTATTCCAGCGTCTACCAGCTCCTCAACAATGTATTGGATGATCGGCTTATCAACTATTGGCAGCATTTCTTTGGGCATCGCTTTCGTCTGAGGTAGAAAACGCGTTCCGAAACCAGCTGCAGCTATTACGGCTTTTTTGACTTTTGCCATGAGCTTAATTATACCTTAAGTTTTTGTTTGATTATTTTTTGAACCATACCAGGGTTTGCTTTGCCTTTTGTGGCTTTCATTATCTGCCCTACCAAGAATCCGATCGCCTTCATCTCTCCATTTGCCACGTCGTTAGCCGCCTGCTCATTCTCGGATAGTACCTTTTCAACAATTATTTCTAGTTCTGATTCGTCACTGACGGTCTCATTTTGTTTTATAAACTCAGAAACATTAAATTCCTCATCTTTAAATAGATTCTTCACGCCTTCTTTGGCTCGAGAGGAAATTAATTTCTCCTCATCGTAAGCTTCCGCCAACAATATAAGGGGATCGACTTTATCTGACTCAAAGGCTGAATAATCGTCTATAAAGCTAGGTATGACGTTTATTACCCAGTCCAATACTTTCTCAGCGACTGAAGTTTTAACTTTTTTATCAATTATCATCAGGGCGAAATCCACTGCCTCAGGATTATTGAATAGTGTGTCTAGGTCTTGATTTGAGAGATGTCCCGCCTTAACAAGTTTTTCACGAATTACGTAAAAATTCTTTTTTTCGAAAGCTAATTGAGCTGATTTTATGAACTGATCGCTCAAATTTAGGGGTGGGATGTCTGGATCTGGAAAATATCTGTAGTCGTGAGCTTCTTCCTTGCCTCGTTGACTGGTTGTTTTTTGCTTAGCATCATCCCAGCCACGAGTTTCTTGTATGATTTCACGACCTTTTTCTATTTCCTCTATCTGGCGTTTTATCTCGTATTCTACAGCTCGCTCCACCGCCTTAAAACTATTCAAATTTTTTGTTTCAGTACGCGTACCTAGATTCTTGGGATCTTTGCTCACGCTCACATTGACATCAAATCTCATGTTGCCGTGGTATAAATCTACATCACTAACATCGGCGTATTTCATAAGGAGATAAAGTTTTTGGGCATAGGCTTTTGCTTCTTTAGCGCTGTGAATTTCTGGCTCACTAACAATCTCTAGCAAAGGCGTACCGGCGCGATTTAGATCAACCAGGCTGTAATCTTTGCCTGCAGGATGCGTCGTCTTTCCCGCGTCTTCCTCAATATGCGCCCTGACTATTCCTATCTTCTTTTTTTCACCGTCAACTTCTATGTCTACATGGCCACCCACAACAATAGGGTCCGAAAACTGGCTTATCTGATAGCCTTTGGGCAAGTCTGGGTAGAAATAGTGCTTGCGGTCAAACTTGGAAAATTTCTGTGGGCTAACTCCTAGCGCAAAAGCTGCCTTGCACGATAGCTCAACTGCCCTTTCGTTAAGCGCAGGCAAAGCCCCAGGCAGACCAAAACAAATATGACTAACCAGCGTGTTCGGTTCGGCACTGCGAGCATCATTGGAAACAGCTGCAAATAACTTAGTGTCTGTCTTTAACTGTACGTGACATTCAATTCCTATCGTCGGAATATATTCACTTTTTGCCATCAAAAGCCCCTAGATCTTTTATGGCCTGCCTTAGCCCTATGAGCGCACGCTTTACATCCTTTTTCGATAGTTTGGTTTTAGGTGCTTCATCCAGCTTTTTACGAAGTTTGTGAGCAAACCAAACTTCATCTTTTTCTTGAAAAAATCTTTCGGCGTTAACTAGCATCTCACCAACCGTTTTGCCTTTTATTTTCCGTTTGTTTAAGGCATCAGCCAGCAAATCATCAGCCTGGATTATTGCCGCTGCCCAATTTTCTTGATGCGGAAGTTTTTTCTGTAAATCGCGCCATTCTTGCCTAAATTGATCTGGTTTCTTATGCTTTATTATCCTCCTGATAATAATTCCCGCGATAGTTAGGATTAAAACTCCTACTAGACCGCCCACGACTATGCTCTCTGGTGTTAGTTTATTGAAAAAATCCATATTAATTTAACTCCTCAAATCCTTTAGCAAAACCTAGTAACTCACGATCTTTACGCTGCGCGGCAATTATCTGTATTCCTACGGGCAACCCTTGTGCCTCACCCGCCGGAATACTCATAGAAGGGCAGCCGGTCAAATTTGCTGTAACTGTCATTAGATCTGATAAATACATACTGATAGGATCTCCTGTTTTATCGCCTATTTTAAATGCTGTTGTGGGGGTTGTTGGACCAACCAAAAAATCAAATTTTGAGAAAGCTTTATCTGATTCCTCAATAATCTTTGTTCTTACTACTTGGGCCTTTTTATAATAGGCATCGTAGTAACCACTAGACAGCACGTAAGTCCCGATCATAATACGACGTTTGGCTTCATCGCCAAAGCCTACATCCCTGCTCAACATATAGCTTTCGCTCAAATCTTTAGCATCTTTGTAGCTATAGCCATATCGTTGCCCATCATAACGACTCAAGTTACTACTGACTTCCGCCGGGCATAAAATGTAATATGCTGGTAGACCAAGCTTTGAGAGAGGTAGGCTTACTTCTTCGACTATTGCACCGGAGGCAACTAGCTTATCAACGGACTCTTTAATCACTTTTATCACTTCTGGGTCGACACTTTCGTCCATATACTCTTTAATCAGACCAATTTTTTTACCTTTAATTGTCTTATCCAGTTTGCTGTATGATTCTTTATCCCTGTCTATCATTGTCATATCTAGACCATCTTTACCAGATATAACATCAAGCACGGTAGCGGCGTCTTCAACATTTTTTGCTATAGGTCCTATAACATCTAGGCTAGAGCCCATGGCTACAACCCCGCTTCTACCGACAATTCCATATGTAGGCTTTAAGCCCACAACCCCGCAAAAACTAGCTGGCTGACGGATCGATCCGCCAGTATCCGATCCTAGCGAAAACGGAGCCAAACTAAGCGCGACTGAAGCAGCTGAACCGCCCGAACTACCTCCAGGCACGCGGGTTTTATCGTGTGGATTCAAAGTAGTAAAGAAATCGCTGTTCTCTGTGCTAGAGCCATGCGCAAAAGCATCAAGGTTCGCCTTGGCTACACAAATTGCTCCTTCCGCCTCTAGCTTATTAATCGCGGTGGATTGGTACGGCGCATCGAATCCTTTTAGGATATTGCTGGCGGCAGTCGTGTCTGCTCCATATACCAAAAAATTATCTTTCGCTATAAATGGCACGCCGGCCAAGCGGCCAACTTTCTTCCCAGACTTTATTGCACTGTCAATTTCTTTAGCTCGTTTGAGGGATCCGTCTTTTATGACAGCGATTATTGGCTTAAATTCTTCATTCTCTTCGATTAGCTCTAAAGATTTTTCTACCAGCTCTGTTGCTGTGGTCTTACCCGACTTAACATCATCAGCAAGATCACTTATGGACTTCCAGATATATTTAGGCATTTATTATAAAACCCTCTTAACCTTTATATACTTGCCATCTTTGTTGGGTAAATTTTTTAAAAGTTCTTCTCCGGTGGAATCATATTTTATTACTTCATCTGGCCTAGTAACATTTTCTAGTCCTGTAACTTGGTCGGTTGGTTTTAAATCGTCAATTTTTACTGAGTCAATCTGTTCTACGTAATTTACTATAGCGTCAAGCTCAACAACAAATTTATCTACCTCTTCGTCACGTAACTTAATGTTCGAAAGTTTAGCCAATTTTAATACATCGTTGCGGGTTATCTGCGTCATGTTAGATTTCATTATATAAAAGTTGTTATACCTATACAAAATTTGTTTGAAGATGTAATATAAGTTTTCAGGAGCAAATAAGAAAATGTTCAGAGGTGAATCAGGCGGAAGCGCAACACCCGAAGCGCTTTCACAGACAGCAAATCAAGAAGCCTTTGATCAAGACCCTCAGGAAACTGAGGGTTTTTTAGTTTCTGAGAGCCAAGAAATAGTCTCATTCAAAAGAAAAGTAGAGGTACCTGGTTCGTCTAAACCAGTCGAGTATTCTGGTAGCATGCCCGTCGATCTTAACTCTAATTTTATACATATAGTTGTTCCCGGATTTGGTGGCATCAAAGGGTCATATAGAAGTTTCGAGCAGAGTATGGCCTCCCGGGAAGGACGTTTTACTATAAGTTTTGCTCCAGCGCGATCTTCAAGCCAAAAGCTTGATCCACAGCAAATTCATGAGGATAGTATAGGTGCCATAGCCCAGGATGTCGCCGATAGCGGAGTGCTCAATGAACTACCGAATGGAGATAAGATAAATCTATCAGAGTTTAATGGCATTCTTCATTCAATGGCAGCAGCGGCTGGTACTAGGCGCGCTAGTAATTACCCCTCTGAGGTAAGAAGCCTGACTTTCTTAAACCCCATTGGTTTTGAAGAAAATCCAGATTTCGCAAGGTACATAAAACGAATAGGACCATGTACTCTTGCCGAGATTCTTCCTGGAATTTTGAAAGGTGAGTTTAAGGATCATCGCAACCTCTTAACCGGAATTAACATGGGTAAACATTTATTTGGAAATGTTATACAAACAGTTGGCGAGATTGTAACCTGCCACACATCTGATTTGAGGCAGGATGTATTCCGCCTAGGCAAAATGGGGGTTGGTACGGCAGTTCTTCTGGGCGGAAGCGACAGACTAGTGCGAGCAAAGCCATCATTCGATGGAATAACCCACTACGTTGATCATTGTGAGATTATTGAAGATACCGGTCATTTTGGTCCACAAAAGCAGCCAGAAGAGACCGCAAATAACGTTGGACGAGTTTTAGCAAAAGTAGCTTAGATTTTGGATTCGACTTCTTTGATCATGTCGCGAAGTTCGGCGGCGCGCTCGAACTGCAGATTTGCACTGGCCATGTCCATTTGTCTAGTTAGATCACGTATTAAATGCTTGTATTCATCCTTTGGCACTTTCTTCAGATCTAGTTTTGGCTTTTCACTGTCTGGTAGGTCTGGACGCATGCCTTTATCAATGTTTTTAGCAATACTTGTAGGTGTAATGTTATGTTTTTTGTTGTATTCCTGCTGGATTTTACGACGTCGGTTGGTCTCTCCAATAGCACGCTTCATGCTGCCAGTTTCGCGGTCTGCATACATTATGACTCGTCCCTCTTGATGCCGTGCAGCCCTACCGATAGTCTGTATTAGTGCTTGCTCACTGCGTAGGAAACCTTCCTTGTCCGCATCTAATATGGCAACTAAGCTAACTTCTGGCAGGTCTAATCCTTCGCGAAGTAGATTAATGCCGACAACAACATCATAAACCCCTAATCTTAAATCTCGCAGTATATCGGTTCTATCCAGAGTGTCTACCTCGCTGTGGAGGTACGCTACTTTCATGTTTAGTTCCTGTAAATATTCTGTTAGATCCTCTGACATTCTTTTTGTTAGAGTCGTTACAAGAACTCTGTGACGCTTATCAACCGTTTTTCTGATTTCATCGATAAGATCATCGACTTGATTCTTGACGGGACGTACCTCGATTACAGGATCCACCAAGCCGGTCGGTCGGATGATTTGCTGGATTGGCTCAGGACTATGCGTTAACTCATACTCAGCAGGGGTTGCGCTGACGTAGACTACTTTATTTATGTGTTTTTCAAATTCCGAGAAAGTTAATGGCCTATTATCCAGCGCGCTCGGCAACCTAAAACCATGCTCAACTAAAACTTCTTTTCGGGCACGATCGCCGTTATACATACCTCTTACCTGTGGAATCGTCATGTGCGATTCATCGATAAACATTAAATAATCATCTGGGAAGTAATCTAGAAGCGTGGCAGGCTGTTCGCCTGGTTCACGATCTGTTAAATATCTGCTGTAATTTTCTATACCTTTTACAAACCCTGTTTCCTCGAGCATCTCAATATCAAAGTTGGTTCTTTGCTCTAAACGCTGTGCTTCAAGTAACTTTCCTTCTTTTTTGAATTTAGACAATCGTTCATCCAGCTCAGCCTTTATGTGTACCAACGCAACTTTGAGCTTTTCGTTAGGTGTCACGTAGTGACTCCCCGGATAAACTTTAAGGTCATCAAGTTTTTGAACTACTTCGCCTGTTAAGGGATTAACTTTTGTAATATTCTCTATTTCGTCGCCAAAAAACTCTACCCTGTAAGCTATTTCTTCTCCGGCCGGAAAAATATCCACTACATCACCCCGAACCCTGAAGCTCCCACGGTGAAAATCTATATCATTTCTCTGGTATTGGATATCCGTCAGATGTCGGAGCAGCTTATCTCTTTTTCTGATCTCACCTTTTTTAATTGAAACTGCCATTTCTCCATAATCTTCAACAGAACCTATACCGTAAATACAGCTAACGCTCGCGACAATCAAAACATCCTCACGACTTAAAAGAGAGGAGGTTGCCGCGTGGCGTAACCTGTCAATTTCTTCGTTTATCTGGGAGTCTTTTTCTATATAAGTGTCGCTGCGAGCTATATAAGCCTCTGGTTGATAATAATCAAAGTAACTAACAAAGTAGTGCACTGCATTGTGGGGGAAAAAATTTTTAAACTCAGAGTATAGTTGCGCGGCTAGGGTTTTGTTATGACATAAAACTAGCGTTGGCTTTTGTATTTTTGAAACTATATTAGCCATCGTGAAAGTTTTTCCCGACCCAGTAGCCCCTAGTAAAGTCTGGGCTTTAAGCCCTTTATTAATGCCTTCAGTCAATTTTGATATAGCCTCAGGCTGATCACCCATAGGTTTAAAATCTGACTTTAATTTAAAACTCGCCATCAATTTATCTTACCAGTATTGAACCGTCTAAGGCTCAAGAACTTCTTTTTTTAGGATCTTTTGCTCTTTTCAAAAACCAGCTTTGATCATGATCTCTAAGTTCATTTTTAATATCTTCATAGTCTACATCAACTATTCCGATTATCTTGCTAACAAGCCTGTCCGGATTGTCGTCATAGATCACCATCTCATCAGCCGGTGGTTCTAGTGCTTGCATTAAAGCCGGTATTAGATCCGCTGTGCCACCACTGCCGATTAGGATTCCGCATGGTTTGCCGGCCTCTATTGCGGAGGTAAATTCATGAAGACTGCCAAATCTTCCTCCTACAGTAATCACCGCATCACTTGACTGGACTAGATATAAGTCTCTGCCAACATAATTCATGCCCGTAAAGTTTATGAAGTCAAAACAATCATACGGAAGTCTATATTTCCTGACATGCTCACGCAATGACGTAGCGGGTGAAAAACCAATAACTGTGCCGCCATTTTCCTTAGCTCCCACCGCAGCATGATAAGGCAACCCTACTGTAGCTCCGGTGGTAAGAATATGACCAGCCTCAGCAATATTTTTGCCTAGTTCGTATGCAAGCCTGGATGAAGTTTCAATAGTATGACCAGCCGCCGCACCAGACACACAAATAGAATACTGTATCTTTCGATCGTCTGATTTATTCATAATTTCTCGCCCCCACACTTGATGATGCCAGATATTCTAAAACCCCATCATGCATCAAATATCTGGAATATAGCTCCGACCTAAGCTCTGACTGACCATGATGTATTATTGAATCCTCTGGCTCGAGCCCATTGACAGCATTTATGATTACATCAGATAAATTGCAGGATATTATCAGATCATCATCACTTTTAAGTAAATATTGATTATTCCAGAAACTATCATCCAAAACATCATTATGATCTAGGGTTTCGTGTTCCTGCTCTATATCAAAATCAAACTCGTCTAATTTTTCCTCATTTAATCTCTTAGACCTTGTATAAGCGTCCCATCCAACATCAAGATGGCGTCCGGCCTCCCTGTTAACCCCGTGCAACCTAGAGTTGTAAATAACATTAAAAAAATCAGACTGTATGCTTTTGTGCCTTAAGTACAGAGAATGAATTTTTATTTTATTTATATTTTCAATCAACGAATTAACAATATATAAGATATCTCCATCAAATCTTTTCGGCGCAACTGAAAGCACCAAGCTGCCGGTTTCTTGGTCACTTCTAACCAGTTGGTTTAATTTTATGCCCGCGCCTTTCAGCTTTTTTTGTCTGGACTCCGATAAAATATTTATGTCTATCGGCTGTAGATCAAAATCAGAATTAGTTATTTTTCTTGCGCTATTTACATAATTACTCTGCCAAGTTTTTGACTCAAGCAATCTGGCGAATATTAAAATCTCGCCCAAAGGCACTCTTTTAAGCGCAGAGTCTATCGAACGCAGACCAAAAACCTTTAATAGCTTTTTAGGGGGATTAGTTTTTAAGTCCCTTTTTAGCGTGCTAGATTTGACACTCCAAATCTTAGTTTTAGAAATTTTATTTGATATGTATTTGACGCATTTTTCTGTCATCAATCTTGAATCGTCATTTTCATGAACACCTATTTTTTTGGCTAGTGCTTTTGAATCCTCGATTGCTTTCTTGTTTAACGCAAAGAAGAGTTCTCTAGCGGTAGTGTCTATCTCATCTAGTCCAAGGCTTTTTGCCATTCGCTGAAAACGTGTAGTCATTTCGCTTATTAATCGAATATCAATAGAGGGCGAGCCAGCCAATTTTTCGAAATGGGCTAATCTATAACTAAAGTCAGGCTCTTTCTCTTTTAGTATTTCTGATATTAATCGCGCCATAAGCTATCTGGCCGATCCTATAGACGCTCAGGCTTATACCAGTCAGGTGCCTTTTGAAGCAGAACAGCCAATTCCTTCTCAGTTAGCAAACCTGCCTGCGCACCAACATGCTGAACTACATTCATTGAGCTAATAGGAGCCCACTGCAAAGCACCGTCAATAGTGTTACCGTGCATTATGGAAGCTACGAATGTAGAGGTAAAGGCATCACCAGCACCCGTTCGCTCATAAGGCGGTTTAGGGTCTGGATATATTGGCATTTTAAATTTATCAGTACCATCACTGGCGTAGCTACCGTTAGGCCCGTCGCTTATCATTACAATTTTAGGCCCAAGATTATGAAGTTTTTCAAACAAATCATTAATATCATCTACATTTCCGCCGGTTATAAACGCCGCCTCTTCACGATTAACAGCAACTATTTCTGACCTTTCATAAACGTGTTTTAGTCTTTCGACACCAGCGCGCATCTGGAAAGTACCTGGCTGGAAAGCCAATTTAACTTCAGGATTTTTATTGAGCCACTCAACAACATCATCATGAAAATCCAGGGCATTCTCGCTAATGGAGCTAAAATAAACCCATTTTGGTGTTTCCTTGGAAGGAATATGCGGCCAATGGTAATCATATTCCTCGTGCTTAATCAGAATAGTTCGCTCTTCTTTATACCAGAGCACATAGTGGTAGTTACTGTTTTTCTTTGAATTAATCCGGATGTACTTAGTCTCAACATCCGCCTTATCTAAGGTGGAAATGATATCTCGCCCTGGCGAATCACCACCTACATTGGCGACCAATGCAGTTTTAAGCCCAAGCTTGGCGAAGTTTACGGCAGCGTTAGCAGAGTTACCAACAGCGTTTAGAACTTCAGTGTGATCAAAGGGGATTTTTGTAGCAAAAGGCATAGCTAGTAATGGCCCGTGCTCTGTCTGCTGCACTTCCGCCTGGTCGTCAAGCAACTTTATAAAAGCATCTGTCACAACATCTCCGATGCACAGAACATCAAACTGACTCATTTTGTATTTCCCCCACCTTTACTGCAATTAGATTCTTATGCTTATATTCTGTCAAACACCGCTGTTAAATGCAACCCGGTTTAGATATTCAAAGGACCGCTTTTCCAGCACTTCCAAAGGCATCAATCTTACTCTCTACGACCCCTTGAACAGCAGCTATAACTTCGTCCATCAGCTTAACTACTGCATACTCATCAGAGTTTTCCTTTAACACTTTTTCAAGAGTGTTCCTGAATGCTATGCGCATATCAGAATTAATATTAATCTTACTAACGCCTATTTTGACTGCATCGCTAAAGTAGTGAAGTGGCGTACCACTGCCACCGTGCAAACTAATATTGCAATCTATCGCCCTTCTAATTTGCTCTAGTAGCTCGAGGTCAAGCACTTTTGGCACTGGGTATGAACCATGCAGATTACCAATAGCCGCAGCGAAAGTATCAATTCCAGTAGCGTCGACGAAAGCTTTAGCTCCCTCCGGGGTTGTGAAAGTCTTTTTGATCTCATCATAATCAATTTTTTCTTTATGCACATTTGAGCTTCCACCAAAATAATGCGGCTCGCTCTCCACCAAAGCTCCGGTAAGTTTAGCGTACTCTACAACTTCCCTTGTTTTGGCTATTATTTCTTCCTCGGAAGCTTCATGGTCAGCCTGGGATATGTCAATATGAATAAATTCAAAGCCCGCCTCTATGCCTGCTTTTGCCTCCTCTACACTTGGGCTGTGATCCAGGTTCACATATATTTCCAGTCCTAGCTCATACTTGTAGTTATCAACTAAATCTCTGATATTCTCTAGTCCAATAGCTTCTACCTCTCCAGAACTTACCTCTACTAAGACAGGCGCTTTCTTAGCCACGGCAGCTCTAGCAACAGCTTTTAGTGTTTCTTGGTTATCCAGGTTAAAAGCACCAACCCCAAATTTCTCAGCCCTAGATCTCGCCATAAGCTCACGTGCTGCAGCAGTATTTTCACGAATTTGTCTTAATGTAAGACCCATATTTTTTCCTTGCTAAATTCCGTTATATCTTAACTTCTTATGCTTGCTTTTACAAATTGCATTTATTATAATAGTTTGATATTAATGTCAAGGAGACACGGATGTTAGAACGTATTTCAAATAAACATATCGCCACGGGCCTAATATTCATAGGTTTCGCAGGCTGTGGTGAAAAAGCTGAAAATTCTAAAGAGGCGGGGCAAAAGTCCGCACAAGCATCCCAACAGATTGCTGAAAGAAACGCTAGGATTCAAGCCTCTAAGGCCAAGGTGCAAAAAATGCGTAAGCAAATGGCTCAAAAAGAAAAAGCTGAGATTATCCAAAAGAAAAAGGATTGTCAGGACGAATCGAGACCTGTTGTACATTCACTAGGTAAAAATGCGGTTGAGATTGTATATCCGCCAAAAAAAGCCTATTACAAAAGCAGGGATACTGAGGGTACCGGCTGGGGATTCAGTGGCTGGGACGAGTCAGGTTGTGGTGCAGTAGATCCGAATGAACGCCGGCTCAAATATACATCGAGAACTAACATTACGTGTTTAGGAAACGCTCTTGATAAACGTACCGTTAATTACAATCTGCAAACAAAGCACCATGTACTACGTAAAGCAGGCACCCATCACGTTCCAGAACAACGTTCTGAAAGTGGCCTGAGGGTCATTGAGCGCGAACATAATGTTTCTCGACTATCTGAACAGCTAGTTACCACGCATGACATAGCCAGTGAGGTGGCTTCAACTACGATTCCAGACCATAGCTGGTGCGAAGACGGAATTGTAACGCGCAAAGAAGCAGAAGGTCGCTGATTTTTATTTTTATAGAATATAATCAAAGCCTCAATATATAAGCTCACGAGCGGCTGCAGTATTTTCACGAATTTGCCTCAAAGAAAGAGGCATATTTTAAACAGCTTTGATCATTTACTAATATTCGGTGGAATAGGGCTAATTAATTCTGTTGAATCGGTCAGAAATGAGGCAAGCGACAGGATGGAAGGGGGAGGTGATTTCGTTGGCGGCAGATACCTGCCCGCTATATACTAGGTCCCGATTTTCTTAAAAAAGTAACACCGAATATAGATCTTTAACCGACCATTTGGTGGGCGGCCATTTGTATGTGCTTAGCTGTTAGGCCGAATTTTTCAAGAAGCTCTTCTGGCTTGCCTGTTTCACCAAACCTATCCTTTACACCCATACGCTTCATTTTAACTGGGAACTCCTCTCCTAAAAGCTCGGCTACTGCACCACCTAGGCCACCATTAATCTGGGCTTCTTCTACTGTTATCACTTTCTTTGTCTTTTTAACACTTTTCAAGATTGTGTCTGCATCCAGGGGCTTAATGGTTGGAACGTGCACAACTTCAACATCTATGCCGTCTTTAAATAATTTTTCCGCCGCGACCATGGCATGATAAGTCATTGTGCCCGTAGAAATAACGGTTAAGTCATCACCCTCTGCGTAAACGTAAGCTTTGCCGATCTCAAAGGGAGTGTCTTTGGTTGTAACAACCGGCGAAGCATCACGAGCCACACGTAAATACCCTGGCCTTTTATCTTTTGCTAATGCTAGAGTAGCTTTCTCTGCCTCAAGGCTATCACCAGGTACAACTACCACCATGTTTGGCAGAACTCTCATCAATGCAATATCTTCTAGCATCTGGTGGGTTGCACCGTCAGGCCCCGTATATAACCCAGCATGAGACCCAACTATTTTTACCGGCTGATCATTTAAGCAAATCGTTGTTCGGATTTGTTCCCAGTTCCTGCCTGGGCTAAATGCCGCGTAACTACTGACAAATGGTATCTTGCCCATGGCCGCCATACCAGAACCGACAGTTACTAAGTTCTGTTCAGCTACACCGATTTCTATAAATCTATCTGGGTAAGCCTCTTTGAATAAGCTCATCTGCGTACTGTCTGTCAGATCAGCACATGCCGCCACAACATTCTCATCAATCTCACCGGCTTTTAATAAGCCTTTGCCAAAGCCTTTTCTAATCGGCTCTTTTATAATCTTTTCATCCAAAACATCATCGACCAAATACAAACTCATTCGTGTTCGCCTCTTATCTTGCCTTTTAAAGTTCTTAGCTCGTGCAATGCAATCTTGGCTTGCTCATGATCTGGTGGTTTGCCGTGCCAATTAAAGTCATATTCCATAAAGTCCACGCCCTTACCAGGAATAGTCCGAGCAATAATCACTACCGGTTTTTCTACAATAGCCCGAGCCAAAGCACACGCATTAATTATTTCTTCCATGT
>JACRNE010000001.1 GCA_016219345.1 Candidatus Saccharimonadota bacterium | reverse complement strand
AGCGAACGATGAGAGGGGAAATCATCCCCTCTCATAAGCCCTAGCGGTAGATGTCTTGGAGGCCGAGTTTTCTGCTACATGAAGGCCACGGCTGCCAACCTCGTGCTCTATATAAATTAGCAGCGGCTTCGTCCTGGACAGCAGGTGGTGCCTGGTCAGGCCTAACATCTTTATAGCCAGCTGGAGCATTTGTGCGCCATGTGCCTACATTAAACTGGTAGGCGCCGTAGTACCCGCCCGAGTAATTAATACTTGTGTAGCCTCCTTCGCAGCTTCTAAGTGAAGCCATGGCAGCAGCAAATCCACCTTCAAAACCAGCGGTCTTTGAGCCACGTACTACGACTTTTTTCACTGGGTTTATTGAGACAATACTTTGAATTTCTTTTCTCGAAACCTCTTTGCCATCCTGCATTTGAAGCTCATACACAACTACACGCTTACCCGGCTGGCCTGGGTCTAAGATCTTAACAGTATCTGCATCAAGCGTGGCATCATACTGAGTTTCAGTAGGCGGTTCTATGACCTCCTCCTTTATATCTATGGTTTTTCCTGCAGGGACTATAAACACGACCATGCCAGGAGTTATCTTAGTTTCTTTTGCTGGAAATACATTATCGCCTTCAAGACTTTTTATATTTTTCTCTTCTAGTAATTCCCCGACTGTTGGAGCATGTGTTCTGGTAGGAACATTATTCCCGTAGAGATTAATTGTGACCGGAATGGATCTGTCTATTATTATTAGATCCCCTATCACGCCGTCGTGGATGGCTTGGTTCGGATCAGCAAACTCAACCTTATCTTCCTGATAGACTTTTATGCCGGCTTTCCTAGCAATCGCTACAGGTGAACTCTCGGCTATTTTAGTAGATACTTTATCGCCATTTTCATCAATTATCGTGACCGGTTTAGCCCTATATACATTTATGTGAAAATCTTCGCTGTTTATCGGACTGTTAACTCCAGGCTCCACAATATCCTCTTCTGAAAGGTTTATATCCAGACGCTTGAGCAGCTCACCGACTGTTTTTGCGCGGGTAGGCAGAGTCTTAGACTGTCCATCAACATATACTTCCACTCGCTTAACGTCACCGTCCTCTATGGTCTGTCCGCCATAAAAAATAAACAGCGTGAAAGACAGGCTAATCATCACAAAAAAAACAACCACCGGAACGACAAATGGATGTCGTTTCATAAAACTTCTCTTAGCGTAGTTTTTCGGAGCTAATATTGCCCTTTTTATTCGCCTAGGCTTACTTTCTTCAAAGCTCATGTCCAAGGTATTAATTATACACCCATTCGTTAGCCTAGTTTTTCAATTGGCGCAAATGAGATATCAAGCTTTTTTGTTCCTTTACCTTTGAAATATATAGTTGCGTTATCGCCTACTAAATCTAGTACGACTCCCTTGCCAAAAATTTGATGGCTTACTTCATCACCTTCACTTAGTTCGGGAACGTATCTTGGTTCATCGCTATTTTTCTGTTGCTGGGGCGTAAGATTATACTCACCCATACTAAATTCAGCTGAACTAACAAGATTGGTGGAGTCTGACATTTCCGATAAAAATCTGCTTGGTGGATTATGCTGTACACCACCGTAAAGAATACGTGAACTGGCGTGTAAAAGATATAGTACTTCTCTGGCTCTGGTCATGCCGACATAGCAAAGCCTTCTTTCTTCCTCCATGTCTTTTTGATCATAGTGAGCTCTTGAGTGCGGCAAAATAGTTTCCTCCAGCCCAACCATGAAAACCGTCTTAAACTCCAGACCTTTAGCTGAATGTAGTGTCATGAGTGTAATGGAGCCTTTTGATTTATCTTCTGTGTCTGAACTTTCGTTTTCGCTAACTAGTGCAACTTCTTCTAAAAAGTCTTCCAGCCCCTGATCTTGATACTGCTTAGCAACACTTAAAATCTATCAAGGCGTAAGGGGGTGAGCCCTCGCTGATTTCGCGCAGATCATTTAATGTATTGTTTAGCTCACGTATGGCGTTTTTGGCTTTTGGGGTTAGTAGGTCGCACTCTTCAACCCTGGCTAAAGCTGTACTAAGGGGGAAGCTGTTCTTTGCTTGCCAAGAAAAGAAATTTATAAGAGATTTTGCACCAACACCGCGGGCCGGTACATTCACTATTCTCTCGAAACTTATTTGGTCTTCTGGCTGATAGATCAAACGTATGTAGGCTATGATGTCTTTTATTTCTTTGCGATCGTAAAAGCGCACACCGCCAATAATTTTGTATGGCAAACCATAGCGTATAAAAGTCTCTTCTATAGATCGGCTCTGCGCGTTCGTACGATAAAGTACTGCAAAATCATCATAAGTAGCTGGGTTCCGATCTACTGATTCTTGAATTTTCCTAACTATTACTTCAGCCTCGGCTCGTTCATTTGCAACCGGCACAACCAAGACGGGTGAACCTTCCCCTTCATCAGTCCAAAGCTTTTTTTCTGATCTATCATTATTATTACTAATGACTGAATGCGCAGCATCTAAAATATTTTTTGTACTTCGATAATTTTGCTCTAACTTAATGACGGTTGCGCTAGGATAATCACGTGTGAAATTTAAAATATTACGAAAATCCGCCCCTCTCCAGGAATAAATACTTTGCCAGTCATCACCGACAACCGCTATATTATTGTTCTTGTTTACTATGAGTTTGATCAGCTTATACTGGGCTGAATTAGTGTCTTGGTATTCATCGATCAGAATATATTTAAAATGATCTTGCCATTTCTTTCTGACTACCTCGTGTTTTTCTAGGAGTTCTACTGTCTTTCCAATTAGATCGTCGAAGTCCAGTGCGCCAGCATCTTTTAAAACTTTTTCATATTTTGGAAACACATCCGCAGCTGTTGACTGGATAGGCGAAGATGCAAATGATTTATATTGCGCTGAATCTATAAGTTCGTTCTTTGCGCTGGATATTATGTTTGCGATTTGTCTGGGTGGATATTTTTTCTCATCAATACTTAGCTCTTTACACACCCGCTTAACAGCACTTAGTCGATCCGTTTCATCAAATATTACAAAATTTTGTGGCACGCCCACAAATGACCCGTCACGTCTTAGCAGTTTTACACAAATACTATGAAACGTACCCATAAACAAAACGAACGACCGATCCGAAGGGTCATGATGAAGTAGCTTAGCAAGCCTTTCACGCATCTCACGAGCAGCCTTGTTAGTAAAAGTAACAGCTAAGATCTGGCTAGGAGCAGCTTGGTCATTATCAATAATATAGCCAATTCTATGAGTCAGAGTTTTTGTCTTTCCGCTACCTGCGCCGGCCTGGATTAACAGAGGTCCCTCTGTGGTTTCAACAGCTCTTCTCTGCTCGCTGTTCAGTCCCTCTAAAAGTCGATCCTTCATCTATATATTCTAACAGAGAAGATCGTTGTACTTTTTCCTTAAAATCGACATTTAGTTCTTAATGAAGTCATATGGTAGCTCAAACCCAGGATCATAATAACCCGCATCAATGACAAACCAGGCCGCCGCAGTAATAAGGATTGAGGTCAGTAAAAACCAAATCATCATAATTTCGCCCGAACGCTTCTTTCCACCTTCACGAATCGGTAGAAAATATTTTTTACTATTTGCGAGTTCTTTGATTTTTTCTTCTTCTTTTTTTTCTTCTTCAAGCTCTTTTTTGGATTGTTTTTTAGACTCCGCCTCACTTGCCAGTGCTTCAATTTCTCCACTATCGGATGAATCAGGTTTCTCGTCTGCTTTTGGTTCTGAATCTTGCTCCGGCTTATCATCCGAGTCTGGCTCAGCTTTTTCTTCTTCGTCTTCTGAGCTATCTTTTTCCTCTTTGGACGCTTCCTCTTCGTCTGACTGATCTTCGGAGATAGGCTGTACTACTAATTCTGCTTTTTTACTTATATTATCTTTTTTGTCTTCTGCTTCCTCCATTTCAGAGGCTGGAGCAACCATAGGATCTTGTTTTAATGTAGATGTATGCCCTACAATCACCGGCTTTGATGTGGGATGAGCCGCCGTCTCACCTGGCTTGGAAACATCAAAAACCGCCGGAGCTGAAGGTACTTCATCTTTATCGTCTTTTTTTGTGGTTTTCTTAGTCATCTTTTTTATCCCTGTTCATTTTATAGGCACTATCTACTATTCCTGTAAATTTATGGTAATTTAAACTAGCATTTCCCGGCAATACACCATCACAATCATCAATTTCCAGGTAGGCTCTAGCTGAATGATCATCTACACTGCCACCATAAATAATCCTTGTATGTTTTGATACGTGCGATCCATAAAGTTCCGTTATTTGATGCCGGATAAATGCCATTTCCCCAACCACGTCAGAAGGCTTGGCAATCTGTCCGCCAAAAGTACTAATAGCCCATACGGGTTCATAGGCTATGACCATATTAGCTACCTCAACGCCCGTGAGATTACTCAACGCAGATACAACTTGGTCATGTAAAACTTGCTTAGTCTCTCCACCCGCTCTTTCCTGGGCAGTTTCACCTACACAGAGAATAGGCGTCATTCCGTTGCGTACGCAGGCAGAGACTTTATCTCGAACTACGTCCAAACCCTCGTTAAAGAAAATACGTCGCTCTGAGTGGCCAACAATCACATAGTGAACCAAATCCCTGAGCATATGAAAAGAAACTTCACCAGTATATGCACCTTCGTCCTTATGATAGGCGTCCTGGGCTGCTAGGCGGAATCGCCGTCTATCAATCTGTGTGCTTATGGGCTGAAGTGCTACCATGCTAGGCGCTAAAACAACCTCAATATCTCTATGTCCATCGATGTGCTTATGAAGGCGCGCCACCAACAAGCTAGACTGAGCTACGTTCAGATGCATTTTCCAGTTGCCGACAATTAATGTTCTTTTCATAAAAAACCTTATGCTTATCTTATCATTTGTCCTGCAGAGCTTCGACTCCTGGTAGTTTTTTACCGCTTAAAAGATCCATGCTGGCCCCGCCGCCAGTCGAAACATGATCAAACTTATCTGTCAGGCCACGAGACTCCACATAACCAACCGTGTCGCCCCCACCTATCAAACTCTTAGGCCTATGGCCAAACTGGCCCATCAAGGCTTCAACAATTAACTCTGTGCCATGCGAGAACGGTCCTGTAGGGCTTTGCAGCCCCTCAATCTCTGTAACACCCATAGCGCCATTCCAAACTACTGAACGGGCTAGCTGTGTGCAGCCTGCTATAAATGCACCGGAAAAAGGTCCTACATCTAATATCTTTTCATCTTTCTGGACTAGGCTATCTTCTGGTTTGGGGTGCTTGGGATAATTTTCTATCTCGGCAATGGCATGAGTACCCCAGTCAACAATTCTGGTTTTGGCCTTGCTATCCATTTCCTTGGCAACTACACCGTCCTGGGGAACGTAAAAAACAAAACTGCCTTTTTTGGCTTTATCTCGTGCTTTGCCCAAAATCTCTATAGCCTTTGGAACTTCCTCAGACTCAGCTAGACTCTCGCCCACCTCTATACCTTCAGCTAGAAGAAATGTGTTTGCCATAGCTCCACCAATAGCAACTATGTCTGCTACATCTATGAAACGATTTATTATATCTAGTTTGTCGCTGATTTTCGCTCCTCCGATTATGGCCATTAGAGGCCTAGGAGGATTTTCCATCATTTCAGTTATTGCGGATACTTCTTTCTCCACCAGAAGCCCAGCCACTGCTGGGAGATGTTTGGGTAGCTCAGAGACTGATACCGACGGATGGTGGACAACTCCAAAAGCATCTTGCACAAATACTTCTGCGTAAGAAGCAAGGTTTTTAGCGAAGGCTTCATCGTTAGATTCTTCCTCTGGATGGAAGCGAATGTTTTCTAGCAAAATCACCTCTCCAGAAGATAGTTCCCTAATCTTGTTTTTAACGTCTTCACCAATGCAGCTTTCAGCGAAGTGGACATTTTTACCTAGCAATTTTTCTAGTTGTTCCGCACAAGGCTTTAAGCTTAAGCTTTTATCAATCTTGCCCTTTGGTCTACCCAGGTGCGAGACCAAAATAATCTTGCAACCCTTCTCAATCAGATACTCAAGAGTTGGTAACGACTTCTTGAGCCGGTAATCGTCCGTGATTACACCATCTTTAATTGGCACATTGTAATCAACCCGCACTAGCACGGTTTTGCCAGAGATATCTATATCTTTAATTGTTTTTTTATGAAACATGCCCACCTAATAATAGTTATATTTACTTTAGATATATTTTATAGGATTTGTGCAAAATCTTACAGAGCTCTTACTTTTATTGTATCGGTCGTACCTACCACCCCTGGCTGTTGGCCGCTGGCGGTTATTACTATGTCGCCTTTTTTAAAGAGTTTCGTCCTGAGCAGCAAATTGGTTAATTTTGTTGCCTGCAAACGATCATCTGGTTGAACATAGCTTTTAGTGCCATAGACAATGGCTAGCTGCTGCGCAACCCTTGGAGAGGAGGTTACAGCAATGATCGGGACGGTTGGCCGGTGAGATGAGATATTCACGGCGGTAGCACCGGATTTTGTTTCGGCTACTATAGCTACAGCTTTTACCTCTTTAGCCAGACCTATTATGGCCTTCGGTATTGCCCGGCCAATACTGTATTTAACGTCCACATTAGCAAAGCTGGTCATTATTGGCTCGAGCGTATGCTCCTGTGTGTAGTTAACTACTCTCTTCATGACCTTTATGGACTCTATCGGATACTGGCCGCTTGCAGTTTCGTCACTAAGCATCACGGAATCCGCGCCCAAAATAACAGATGTGGCTACATCAGATATTTCCGCCCGCGTTGGTTCTGGCCTGTCAGTCATGCTAGCAAGCATTTGCGTAGCAACTATAGAAGGCTTTGCATATTTCTTGCACAGCTCAATGATTTTGCGCTGAAGTATTGGCACAGACTCTGGTGATGTCTCCATCGCCAGATCACCACGAGCTATCATCACCACATCGGTTTCTTTGATAATTTCTTCGATATTTTCAGCAGCCGAGCTAGTCTCAATCTTGGCAATAATTTTTGCACTACTTCCTAAATTACGTAAAATCCGACGCAATTTAACTATGTCGTGCGCTGACTGGACAAAGCTCTGCGCAACATAATCAATATCATTATTTGATCCGAAAGCCACATCCTCTTTATCTTTGGAGGTAATCACATCACCTTCAAAGTCAGTATCAGGCAGATTTACACCTTTGCGCTTAACTAAAACTCCATCATTTTCAGCCCTGACATGAACAACTCCTTCACTGACGCTGGTTATAGTAGTTCTAATTCTGCCATCGAACAAAAATAGTCTTTCACCACGCTTAACTTTTTTTGAGATGTCATATTGTAAAGGTATGTGGCCTGATCTTTCGTAGTCCGACTGATAAGCAAAAGTTAAGCTCTGCCCCGAAGCAACATTAATTATGTCTTCAAAATCACCTAGCCGAATCTTTGGCCCTTGTAAATCTTGGATTATAGCAACCGGTTTTTTTAGCTCTTTTGAAGCTTTTCTAACCCAAGTAATCTGCGCCTCTCGCTCTTCGTATGTTCCATGAGAAAAATTAAGCCTTATGCCGTTTGCGCCTGACTTCAGAAGATCAAAAATTAACTCATAGGAGTTAGTGGCGGGCCCAAGGGTTGCCACGATTTTTGTCCGCTTGAATGATTGAATTGGTATTTCTTTTTCGCCACCCATTTGTATAATTCTAACTTCTTATGCTTCTTCTCTGCAAGAAACCTACTCCAAAACCTGTATAATTTCATTATTATGAGTAATCTTTTTAGTGCATTCTTCTTTTTAATCTTTAGTCTTGTATTTTTTGGCATGTTCTTTTGGCTCAGATGGGGCACCCGCTCCTGGTATGAAACTAAGGGCAAATTTGTTGATAGAGGACGAGCATTTCGTTCTAGATCAAATTTCCCTATTGTGGAGTTCGTCGACAAAGAAGGAAAAGTTAAACAGGCGGAGACAAACCGAGTTGCTGTTTATTTTCGCGAACCTTTAAAACTTAGGGTTTCTCCTGATGGTACGGTTCATACGAAAGGAAGTGAGTGGTGGGCCATGTTACCTGCTATACCGCTATTCGCTCTTTCCGTGCAGTTGTTCTTAAGTTTATAAATTCGATTCACCTCAACCAGAATCAGATGATTTCATTTCTAGCTAGGCGGGCAGCGACGAGCGAAGGAGCCGTATGCACGAATCCAAGGGGAATCGCCCGCCTAGGCGGGTGCCGGGGAATGCGCCATGTGGCATTCCCGTTCGATTCTCTTGAGAATTAACATAAAAATAGCCCAGCGAATGCTGAGCGATTTTTATGGTGATCCCAAGGGGAATCGAACCCCTATTGCCAGGATGAAAACCTGGTGTCCTAGCCGTTAGACGATGGGACCGAAGACAATTACTCTGTTAGAGTTTATCATAACAGAGGTAAATAAAAAACTCCCTTACCCTTACACAGACAGGGAGAGGTTTTTGTTTCAATTATTTGTTTTAGTTGAAGAGCGGTCAGTCATTGCTCGTAAACTGTTTAAACGTTAGCACATTTCGGCCAGTTTGGCCACCCTTTATCCACAAGCCTAGTCCTCGGACGATGCCGAGGACTAGATGGTGTGTATTTGTTAGACTCCTGCGAATTTACGTACGATTGCGTAGTAAGCCGCTGAGCTGATTGAAGTAACTGCTAGGAAAGTAGCTACTATTGCACCAGGACCTGTTTTTGGAAGCTCTGTTGGCGTAGTTGTCGGAGGAACTACTTCTGGCGGACGATCTCCCCTAAATGTAACTTGTTTTACGCATGACGTGGCCGTTCTTTCGGCTGTAGTACCATCAGCGAAACGTACTGTTACAGTTCCTCTTATGATGTATGTACCATCCTGAGCGTACTGATGAGTACTAGTCTGTTGCGTAGACGAACTTCCATCTCCGTAGTCAACATGATAGCCAACTATTGTTGCGTTAGTAACTTGACCATTTAGATTAACATTTATAGTGCGGTTAGCAGCAGGAGTTACATCAAGAACTCTACACTCACCTAGAGAGGTAACTTCGTTAGGTATATCGTTAACTAATACAGTTAGAGTTACGTATACTCTCTGGTCCCAACATCCCCAAACGTCACCATTAGGAGAGTAGGTACCGATCGCAGCACCGCTAGTAACTATTGAGTCATTTAGACCCTGTGTGCCACTTAGTGAGCTGAATTGTCTTGCTGAGCCATTAACATAGCTAAGTTTTACAGTTTTGCCACCACAGTTTATTGTCATATTGTCGCTAACAGTTGTAGCGTTTGTAGCAGATATAGTCGCTGAAGGGGTGAAGGTGCTTGCATTTGCGCCAGGTAGCTGGACTCTTACTTTAGTACCATGTGCTACACCTGGGCCAGAACCGCCTTGGTTTGTGTCAGGGTTTGCACCATTGTGTACATATACACGTAATGTAAATCTTGTTCCGTCGTTACAAGCGCTATTAACAACGTTTGTTGATGGACCAGAATTTGTCTCTTCCTTGCCTTTGAAGAAGTCACTTTCATCACCCTCACTTGGCGTACCAGTGAAGACGTTAAATGCTGGATAGTTTGTTCCGTTATTTGCACCAGCCTGATAAGGAATAGCTGTTACTACTCCGCCGGATAGAACCACAACTGAAGCAAATGTCATTGCTGCTGTTGCTGCGGCTAGTTTGTTTAAAATCTTGCGTAATTTCATCTTATATTCTCCTTATAAAGCCTTATTAATTTGGTGCACCTGGAGGAAGACCTGGGTCATCTCCTTTAGGATTCTCTGGGGTTGGAGGTTGTGGAGGGTTAGGTGGTTGTGGAGGGTTAGGTGGTTGAGGAGGATTTGGAGGTTGTGGAGGGTTAGGTGGTTGAGGAGGATTTGGATTATCATCACCACAATTTGTTCCGCAGCCATCATCACCGCCGCCATCGTTTCCGCCTTTGTCGCCTTTACCGCAACCGCTTCCACCACAGCCATTGCCTTCACCGCCGCCTTTACCGCCGCCAGTTCCGCCATCTTGGCCTGAACCGCCGCCGCCTTTGGCACCGCGCTTGCTTTGACCTTTATTATTGCGGTCGTTATCGCCTTTTTTACCGTCTCGTTCTTTCTCATCATTCTCGGCTTGTTTCTCAACAACAACGCCTTTTACGTACATATTCCCATCAGCTGATATAAGTACAGGTGTGAAGCCATCAATATCTTTGCTAGTATCACGAACTTTTACTTCTACACCAGATAGTGTATCGGTTGCTACTAGTTTTTCTAGTTTCATTCCTTCTACTTCGTAATTTTCGTTACGCTCAGCAGATATTCTTACAACTTTTTCACCCTTTTCAGCCCATGAATCATTAAATTCGGCTGTTTGTATAAGAGTGTTAGCAGTTTCTGCACAGTCTGTTTTAGCACGATCAAGTCCACCAGCTTCTGCGCCATAGGCGCTAAGAGATGATTTAAAGGATTCAACATAGTCATATGATGTTTTAGTAGTAGCACCATCGTTTGCCGGTGTAGTCACGGCTGACATCAACGCAGCTAAGCTATTTGGATCTAATTTATCTATATCTACAACAGGGTTGTCATAGATATATTTCTCTGCCTCTTCAGTATCATCGATGCCTTCCGGAGCTTTAGGTAGAAAGGCGGTGTTATCAAAATCAGATGAATCTGATGAATGATTGGCAAAACCTTCTACATCGCAAGCTACCGCCGGGTTAGCATTAGCGCCCGCTGAGGGCTCGTCTTTTTCCCCGCAACCAGATATTCCTGCTGCGCCAAGAGCTGCTACAGTAAAGCCGATTGCCATCACCTTATTCTTATTCTCGAGAGCGAAAACAATAGGGTGCTTTATTGCTTCCATTGTGCTTGAATCTGACATACAAAACTCCTTAAATATATGTTGTCCTCTAAACCGAAGCCCACTCACTTCAGATTGATTGTTATTATAGCAGTCTCTAGATTTATTGTCAAGAGTATTCTATATTATCGCTAATGCTTATTTGTCAAGTCGATCGAGTGCTTTTGCGATACCAGAATCGACACGTATAGCATCAAAGGCATCTTGCACGCGGGGATCCACAACAACAGACACAACTTCAGCTCCAGCACCTTCCAGCTCCTCTACAATCTCCTGGTGATGTTCCTCTAGCCTTGCGTTGAATCTATCAAGTCGTCTTTTGTCGCCTGTATTTAGCTCGACTGCACCTCCAAGGCTTATAAATCCGACATTTTGGGGTATTTCCCTCTCTAGCAGATGATTTACCTTGATAGCAACAAGTTGGTCAAAATCTACTGATGACAGATCCATTCCTTCAAAATCACTTATAGCAAAAGATATACCACCTTGGTTTGCAGAATCATCTATAAATCTCGCCCTATCTTGACCATCAACGGAGCTAGCCATAACCATATCTCCCACGCCGTGTAGGGCACTATCTATGCCCTCATATATAGCCTGGCCAGAGCGTTGCTTCATCTCGTTTAGAGAATCAAGACCGGCTCGGCTAGTTCTGTCCTGTGTAAAAGCAATATGTAGTGGCTTGTGAGGGAAAGTTTGCCGTACTTGAGGCGCATCAGTAGCAATACCAAGGGGCGATAGATGGTTTATGTCCATTGGATTATGCCTAGTTGGATCAAATTCTAGATCACCTAGCATCACGCCTGGTTTTGTAGAAATATTTGGGTCTATATGTTGACCAAATCCAATCAAACTACCAGCAGGTAGATCTGCCAAAGCTCGGCTTGTTTCTTTGAATTCAGTCATATTTACTACCCTTCGTGGCCAACTTGTAATCGGTCGTGGGCACTTTGAATTGTTTTTCCAGCACTTTCACCAACTACTAGCATTCCCACTCTAGCGCCAAGCACAAATCTTGTGGCTTGATTTATATTTTCTATAGTTACTGCATCTTCACCAGCTAAGTTAGCGATTGCTCGCGACACTTCGCTAATCTGTCTTGCGATACGATTTGGAGATTCGTTAATAATACCTTCCGTGGCAAGATAATCTGAGACATTTATTGCCATCTTGCCGCCATATTCCTGCATGCTGTCTGGTATTACAATCTGTTCAGATCGAGCCCTTATCTGAGCAAGGTCTCCGGTAGTAGCAACTGGGCTAACTGATCCTGGCTTCCAACCGCCAAATATTTCCGTTGTTACATCTTCATCTTTGCCGTTTAGCAAAACACCTATGGCATGTCTAGAAGCTACTGCGTCTGGAACCTTAAAGTTACTTTGGGCTCGCTCAGCCGGGTTCATAGTAGCAACAGACGATATAAGTTTAGATAGCTCAATTTCTCCTGTAGTGGTTGAAAGTTTTCTTGATTCAAGAGTGCTCAAAATAGCATTTACTGCTAGCGGTGAAATACGATTCACCTCATCAGCCCAGATCATTTTAGTGTCTGGAGTGACTATACCTTCCACAAAAGTGATCTGTGACTCTGTATCATCACCGGTCTTTTTCTCAGATTTAACTTGGCCTCCAACCATTTGTTGAGGCGTGAGGTCTGACTGGGGAGGTATTACTGCGACCTCAGATGGGTCAATATCTTCAAAAATCTTATAGACTTCGCCAGCTAGGGTTGTCTTACCGCCGCCTGGGTCACCAACATAGACTGTGTTAACACCAGCTACTAACGACACAACAGCGCCAAGCTTTGCTTCGTCCTGTCCAATTAACAGCTTATCAAGCTCCTTGATTGAATTGTCGCGAAATTCTTGTGAAAAGTTTGCTGATGCTGGATTTATAGATTCATGTGTATTCATATTAGTCTCCTTACTTAATGTCTGATCCATTAAATGTTAGTGGCATTTTTCGCCTAGCTCGTCCCACGGCTCCTAAAATACCTCCTGCTAGGAGTACTGATAGCACCTTCTCTGGGATGTCATGCTTGCTGTCTGGAGCCTGCCTTAGCTCTTGGCCTGAGGATTTGTCCTTAACCTGCTCATACAGCTTCTCTGGATCGTCTGATTCTGTCATGTATTGTCCCCCCGTTTTTTCTGATATTTTGTTCATCGATTTTGAGTCAGAAGAAGAAGCGTCAATGTTTTTTATAAAGACGGATACATCAGCTTTTCTGGCTTTACGTATTACAGAATCTGGCTCACCAAAACTATTTCCGTTAGTAAGGACAACCACTGCGTTCTTCGTATTATCGCCTTCTAATTTAGTACTTGCCACATTGGAAATTGCTTGTTCAACCGCATCCTGCATCGGAGCTCCACCAATCGGTCGTACTTCATTGATGACTTTTTGGTAATTTGCCTTTGAGACCCTTCCTCCTTGAGCAACAAATACATCCGCTGATGTCTCATTATGAGAAGCAAACTCCTCTAGAATCTCGTTTACGCTGTCAGCTGCGGTACCGTCTGATACTTCTGCTCTTGTACCGCCAGATCTATCGACTACCATCTGTAGATTGGTGTTTGTTTTAACCTTTCCTTCTTCTTGAAAAGCCATGCCAACCATACCTCCAGCAATTGCGCCTGCAACCGCTAAGGGGCCTACAAATTTATTTATTCTGTCTTTGATTGAAGGGTTTTGAGACTGTTCGATGGTTTCGCCAATAATTTCATTTAGGGGTTGGCGCTCCTGTGCAGCATGCTTTACGATATTGCGCTCTGCTACAAGCATAGAGGCATATCCAGCAGCTGCCCCAACATAAGGGGCATTCTGCACCACAGTTCTCAAAACTTCTGACATAGTGGAATAACTATAGCACAAGCGTTATTTTTTGTCAAGTCTAGTTTATAGCTATTTTTCTTATGCTAATAGCCAGTTGTTATTTCTCGGTATGATCGGCTTTTAGCTTGCGTTTTTCGAAGGTAAAGCCAAAGGTACTCCCCTTGCCCTCCTCACTCTCAAAAATAATATTCCCACCGAGCGCATCTACCACTTTTTTGGCCATAAATAGTCCTAGACCGGTACCGTCTGGGCGGGCATTTCTGGCATTTTTTGCCCTGTAAAACTTTGTGAATAGATGGGACTTCTCATCTTTAGGTACACCTAGCCCAGTGTCTTTTACCGTGAAGTAGACGCTGTTTTTGTCCTCCTTCAGCTCTATTGTTATATTTCCACCCGATGGCGTGTAATAAATCGCATTATCTGAGAAATTCATGATCACTTGTCGAATCTTGGTCTCATCCAACATTAGCTCTGGGAATTTCTTTGGCTTCTTAAATTCAAAGCCCAGGCCTTTAGCATTAGCTGTTTCCTTAAGTTGCGTTATCTCCCCTTCTACAACCTCTGCTAAGTTGGTAGGCTGGAGATCAAGTACGAACTTGCCTGTCTTGAGCCTGGACACATTCAATAGATCGGCTATTAGATAAACCATGCGCTGCGAACTAATGAACGCCTGCTCAAGCAATTCTTTTTGTGGCTTAGTTAGTTTGCCTGCATCACCCTCTAAGACCATGCTCATGTAACCTTTTACGGTGGTCAAAGGAGTTCTAAGCTGGTGTGAGGCCATGCTGATGAATTCGTCTTTTGTTTCATCTAGATCACGTAGTTTTTTATTAGTTTTTTGGAGCTTAGCAGTTGCCTCATTCACCTTGGCCTGCAAAGTAACGTTAAACTGCTGTATCTCCTCAAACCTAAGCGCATTCTGAATCGCTATAACCATGCTATCGCCAATGATATTGATGATCTTTAGGTCAAATTTACCGTATAGATTTCCACTACGCTTCGGCCCTAACATCAAAAAGGCGAAGATGCTTGAGTCTTTTGAGCCAGAACGAAGCCTTACAACCACTGATACATTCACGGCTTGGAGAATCTTTTTTAACCGTGCATTATGCTGATCTAACTCGTCCGTAATTATCATGTCTGATGATATGGCCTTCATATCCTCCATGAATACAGACGACGCATTTTGATCAAAATGCATATCTTTTGTCCCTGCTATCCGTAGCGGCAATGTATCACCTTCGTTGACAGCAACTACACACATATCGCTTTTAAGGTGGCTTTGTATGACCTGGCTAGCATGCCTGAGCAGAATTGATAATTCGATATTGCTTATTAACACCTTGTTTAGCTCATCAAATAATATTTGAGGCTCATATGCATCCCGATAGAAAAATCTGTTAGTAATGCGATCAAAGAATCTCTTGAAGAATGGAGCTGTGAACACCAAGAACACAGCAGCAATAATTGGAACAATTCTCTGTGTAAATACTGACTCTGTGATTAAAAGCTGATCAGCGAGAACAAAGACGGTAACCACATAAATTATACTCAGCGATGATATGAACATGACGTAGGCTAAGGCCCGTACAACAATCAAACGAACGTCCAAAAATCTGTATCTGAATAAGCAGAATGCGAAGCTAAGAGTAAAGGCCAAAACACCAACTGAGCTATAAGGAATTAGGCTGTTGTTGTGAAAAGCCTGTACCGCCACAAGGTTGAAAAGAATTATCGTTATTACGGATATCATAGTTCCAGATATAACTATTTTTAGCTGTTTCTTCTGGGCGACATCGCTTTTACGGTATTTAATGGCTACTACCCAGATGGTCATTAAAATAGCCAAAATGTGCTGGGACACAAACAGGACAATACCTGGACCTGGAATTGGCTGTACGCCCTTACTTGTTACCTCCAGGTGTGTGAAAACAAAAGGGGTTAAAGTTAGTGCTGAGACAAATACTGAATAGGGTACGAAAAATTTAGCAAACCTAGGTAAATGTTGCTTTTGCTCGGGAAAAACATAAAAAGTTAAGTACAAGAGAAGAAAAAGATAAACACCGCTGATCAGATCTAACCTTATCCAAGTAATCTGGCTGAGCAAAACAGGGTTTAGAGAGATATAATTAATAAGCCCGAATGATATAAATGCAATGGTAAGTGCGAAAAAATAACGATGAGTGGCGCTTTTGGGATTACGAACAATAACCAGAAAGGCAACGAGAAGGTTAATAGCTATTGAGGCAGTTAATATAGATGTGATAAGCATAAGAAGTTTATACTTAATTAAGTATATTTAAAATTGACTAATATGAATAATACATTTTCTAAAAAATCAGCTGAGGAATTGGCAGAAATTGCTATGAAAGAAACTCCGAATTTAAAGTTACTTAGCTATTTGGGTCATCTAGCTCCATCTGTCCATAACACACAACCCTGGTTAATCGAGATCAACCAGCCCACAAATACCCTAGATGTAAAACTAGATCCATCGAAAAAACTGGAACACTCAGATCCCACGAATAGGCAGACATGGATAAGCCTGGGTGCCTTCGCTCAAAACATAGTATATGTAGCCGAGAGCCTAGGCTTTAAGACCTCCATAGAGCAATACAGCGAAGGTGTTATATTACGATTTAAGTTATCCGAAAAATATAAGTTCTCGAAAAATAATATAGTAACAGCTATCGACACAATTCTGGAAAGACAAACAAATCGAAGAGTCTTTAATGGTGCTAATATCAATCAAGAAATGTATAAAAAGCTTCAGCAATCAGTTAAGAAAGGTTTTTCTCCAAAGACAATCTTAGTCAAAGACCGATCAACTATTGATAAACTATCTTTGCTTTCAGAAAAGGCAGTTAAATTAGCATTCAGCAGCAAAGATCTGCGACACGAACTAAACGAATATATAAATCCGATATTAAGACCCAAGGATATCGGAATACCGGCTCTGGCTCTTGCCCCTTCATTATTAGAGGCCCTTTGGGTCAAATCATCGGTCAGTTTGGGAATTTTTTTAAACATCAATGCAAGAAAAGAGTTTAAAAAAATTAAAAGCGCTTCGGCTTTAGGGTTAATTTTTACAAAGGGTGACACTAAAAAAGACTGGCTCCAGACTGGACTAGAGTACGAGAAATTGTGCTTAGAGTTAACGAGACTTGGTCTCGCACACTCTACAAATGCTGTATTAGTTGAAGCACCAGATTACCACAAAGAGGTCGGTGAGATAATTGGCAGTAAAATGAGATTACAAATCTTAGTTCGAATAGGCTATGCAGGTAGGATCGAGGGGAGATCAGGTAGAGTACCCCTGGGATCAATCCTACATGTTACCAATAACCCTATTTAGATTTCTTGTTTTTGTCTCGTGATTGATTTTATATCGTAGATAATCTTTTGGTTTCCAAAAAATCTTATTCAAGTCTATGGCATGCCTGCCGCTTCTTAAGGGAGCATCTGTGGCCAATTGTCGAATTGCATATGAAATCACACCACCGGCTATCATAGCAGTGCTTCCAAGCTGAGGGGCCGAAGGAATCACGCTACCCACCTTTAGCGCCGCTTGCTGATCACGAACAGGCAAGTTACGTGTGCCTATGATTTTAACAATGCTCTTTATTCTCTCCCTTTCGTTTTTAAATGATCCAGCCTCGGCTATCCTCTCTGCGTCCTTGAGCAAACCATGAAATAGGGGTAGCGAATCATCTTTGTCAAATCGCTCAACGTCTAACATCACGGTATCCCCAGGCTCAGTAACCATGATGACTGGAATTTTTCTTTTTCTAGCTTCTAGACGGAGTTTTATTTTAATAATCACGTCATCAATCTCATCCACAACAGCGTCTAGCTTCCAGGGCTTGTCAAAAAACCTAGTAATATTTTTGTCACTTAAATTCTCTGTTATTGCATCTATTCTTAAGTATGGGTTCATTTCATAAAGTTCACGACCAATAATTATGCTTTTTGGTAAACCTACACTTTTAACTCCTGTGCGCACGCGGTTAAGATTTGACCCACTAAAAACAGCTCCGTCGGCTAATTTAATTCGCTGAGAACCACCCGTTATAGCGATCGCTACTGCTCCGTTACTACCCACACTCATCCCGGCACAACCCACGCTATAGGAGGCATACTTTTCCTGCTCATCTGCAGTGATAATAAACTGATTCCTAATAGTTCTAAGTTTTATGAACTCGTCCTCGCTCAGCATGTGAATAAGGGTACCGCTCCAAGGATAATAAACCCAGCTTCCCAGTTGCCATGAGGATTTGCCTTTTTTATAATTCTTCAGATAGTCCCTAACCGATGATCTTTTCACCTGTAGTGAAGCTTTGTATAGTTGCGCGTTATCACTGATAAATAATTCAGCTAGCTGCTCATCAAAAACATCTATAAACCGCGTTATTTCAACCTGCCTACAAAGATCCCTTAGCGCATTGTCTGCATTTCTAATATTCATATTCAGTATGATCGGTTTAATATTTTTGGAGACAAAACTATCAGAAATAACCGATGCTTTTTCGGCCTCTTTAAGCCAGTTGGGCACACTAGAATCGTCTGTTCTAGTGGTTAGTCTTTTTTCACCCATTTATGTTTCTTCCCGGCTTTGTAACCAATCTCACCAAACTTTTTAAATTTAATCTTTGGCATTGCACGTTTATTAATTGATCGGACTAGTTTAGCATATTCTGAATTATATTTCGGTAAAGTCTGAAAAATGTGCTCCGCAATAAATCTTTTTTTATTCACCAAAGAGGCAGCTTTCCTATTTTCTGCTAGTTCAAAATTTACTATGAGCTCAGGCTGCGCATCTTTATTTTCACGCTTTTCGAGCACAAATCTACCCGTTATATCCTTATCCGTCAGTTCATCTATGGCTGCCCTAATGTGCTCAGGGTAAATATTTAGTCCGTAAAATGTCACGGCGTAATCACTTCTTCCTAGAAGATAGACGAAAGGATATTTCTCAAACTTTTTTAGCCCAGTTTTTTGCGAAGAATTATCATAAAACTGGGAAATTCCTTCTGAGAACTGAACAATTCCGCCACTATCTTTAGTATCGTAATTAAAGAGTGGGAGACCATTCTTTACGTGTATCAATAATTGCCCTTGTTCGCCTGTAGTAAAATGCCTGGTCATCGGATCGTATTGGAAAAGTGCCGTATTATGCCTTCCTCCGAAGATTCTTAATGAATCTTTACTCTTAAAAATCTGCTTCCTGATATATTTTGTCACTGGTGTTTCAAATGCCAATATCCCCCCACCGTCTGACATCCCATATATGCTCACGACTTCAACTTTTTTGGCATATTTTAAAGTATTTTTTGTATTTTCGCGCCATCTTTCGCTAACTGATTCACCGCCCACAACAGCGTAAACACTATGTTTTTTTAAGATATTCTTATTTCGCTGATTTAAAAGTTCAAAAGTCTCTTTTATAAATGGTGGGTATCCAGCAAAAACTACATTTGTGAAAAAAGGGGCCAATCTTATCAATTGATCGATGATCAATGATTGTTCAATTCCCGAGTTAATCGCCGTTATTGGCATACCTTTTTTGCTCAAGTTCATCGTGGAGAGAAAGGCTTCGTTACCCGCGATCCAACTGCCTTGGCCAAAAGAGTTAATAAACAAAATGGGTTTCTCGCCTACACTGAAAACCTCTTTGAAAATTATTTCATACATTTTAGCAGAGTCTTTGTCTGAAGCTTCGCTACGTGGCCAAAAATAAGGCTTTCCAGTTGACCCTGAGCTATTCACTATATAGTCGCTATCCGACAAACATCCATTCCACGCTAACTCTTTAAGGTCAAATTTATCTATGTAATTTTTTTTGTCCGTAGTTGGAACATTTTTTAGGTCTGATATATTTTTAACTCTGTGATAATTAAATTTTTGGGCTCTGAGAAATTTACCGTATGCTGGCACGTTTTCTACCATTCGTTTAAAGAGATCCAACTCTCCAAATAAATCTGATCTTTTATTATTCATCTATATGCGTATAATATTTCCTGATTGTAATAATATCGTTTATCAAACACAAAAACCAAAAATACAGATATGCGCTACACAGATAAGCCGCCAATTTTAGTTAACTTTTATTCTCCCGGGTCACTTAAGGCGCAGGGTAACTACACAAAGACTTTACGCTTATCAAGCTTTCATGATTCTTTGAGAAAAAAAGCGACAGACATTAAGAAAATTGAAACTATAGGTTCTGATTTATTAATGCCTCCTCTTAGCAATTATAGTGTGGAGACATGGACCCTCCGTAAAAATATACTGTCAAGAAATAAGATTATTTCCGGAGATGATCGTATTATTCTTATTAAAACTTCATCTAAAGATTACACATTCGTTAGATTTATATGCACAGAAAGCTCCATTAAAAAACCTGCAGCTCATTTATTAAACGATGGGTCTGATGAAATTCGTGAACTCACATATCTCTCGTATAAAAAACTGGTCGATCTCATAAAGTCCAGTCAGTTGCCAGAAAATATTATCAGAACTTGGAATTTCATTCCTGGCATGTTTAATGATTCAAAAAAGATTAATGGCAAAATTATTAGCCAGCGTTATGAACAGTTCAATAAAGGACGTAAAGGTGCCTTGATGAAATACTTTAATTCAGTAAATCATCTAGGAGGTACGAAGACTTCAGCTGCTACCGTAGTGGGATCAAAAAGGGGCGGCCCTTTAATAATTGAAGCCTTGCTTTCGAATGATAAAGTTTTCTATATTTCTAACCCTGAGCAGGTTGATCCACAAATGTATTCAAAAAGATATGGAAAAAGTCCTCCTCTTTTCTCTAGAGCCTCTGTTCAAGATTTAGGTGGGAGGGGTCTGCTATTCATTTCGGGAACTGCCAGCATTAAAGGAGAAGACACAAAAAACCCATATGAAGCCAGTTCTCAAGTGTATACAATGCTAGAAAATCTAGAAGCCTTAATAGATTACAAAAATTTATCTAACTACGTTCCATTTAAGCCAAAGAGAATATCTCTGAGCGATCTACAAGGAGTCCGTGTGTATATAAAAGACTCAAAGTATTTGAGTCACATTGAACCGGTTATTAAAAAAGTTTTCGGGGGACAGAAGATATGCATCCTTAACGGTGAAATATGCAGGGATGATCTTCTTGTGGAGATCGAATCTAATGCAACCCCAATATAATATAAATAAAGCTTTTGGTTTATAATTAAGTGGTTATGACTAAGATTGCAATTGTTGAAGATGACAGAGTTATCAGTCAGATGTATCGGATTAAATTTGAATCCGAGGGATACGACGTTGAAACTGCTGAGAACGGCAAGTTAGGCCTTTCTCTGATAGAAGAAATGGGCCCCGACATAGTACTCCTAGATCTTATGATGCCAGAGATGACGGGTGATGTTATGTTGGCCAAAATGCGCGAGACTACCTGGGGCAAAGACGTAAAAGTTATAGTTTTAACAAACGTCGGTGAACAAGAAATTCCTGAGGATGTCAGGAAGCTGGGGGTCAGCGCAGTTATTTTGAAGGCTGATATGACCCCTAGTCAAGTTGTGGATCTAGTTAAAAAACACCTATCCGCATAATTCGCCACATCTGCCTGCTTTCTTGCTGAGCAAGCAACTCTGCATATGTTCTTAGCACTCCGCGTTGTTATAGGCTTTAAGTGCTCCATCACCGTATTTAAATACGGCTCAGTCCGCGCTGCGCCTATGCCTAGCGGAGCACTTAAGCGAATTAGCGGATGCTACAATGACTCTATGAAATTAGCTATTTTAGGTTATGGTAGTCAGGGTAAATCTGCATATGAATATTGGAAAAAGCTTGATTATGATATTACGGTTTGCGACAACGATGAATCGCTAGACCTCCCAAATGATGTCGGCAAAAAGCTTGGCGATAATTATCTAGAAGATTTAAATGAATTTGACCTAATAGTTCGCTCCCCAAGTGTCCATCCAAATTCGATAATCAAGGCTAACGGTGAGGGGATTTTAAACAAAGTTACATCTGTAACTAACGAATTTTTTAGAATTTGTCCTAGCAAAAATATCGTTGGCGTTACTGGCACAAAAGGCAAAGGCACGACTAGTACTTTAATCGCAAAAATGCTTGAAGCTAGCGGCAAGAAAGTCCACCTGGGTGGCAACATTGGTACTCCGCCTCTCGAACTAATAAAAGGTGATATCCAACCCGCTGACTGGGTGGTATTAGAACTAGCTAACTTCCAATTAATCGATCTAAGGTATTCACCAAAAATAGCAGTCTGCGTCATGATAGCTCCAGAGCACCTAGACTGGCACACAGATGTAGGAGAGTATTTTGCTGCAAAGAAACCCCTGTTTAAAAACCAAGATCCTGATAATATTGCAATTTACTACGCCAAAAATGAATTTTCCAGAGACATAGCATCTGCTAGCCCAGGTCATAAAATACCTTATTACCATCCACCAGGTGCAATAATCGAAAATGACGATGTGGTCATCGATGGTCAGAGCATCTGCTCTGTGGATGAGATCAAGCTACTCGGTAAGCACAACTGGCAGAACGTCTGTGCGGCTACTACGGCATTCTGGCAAATTGATCAAGACGTCAAAGCCATCAGATCCGTTCTGACAACGTTTTCTGGCATGGAGCATCGTCTAGAGCTGGTGCGTGAACTTAATGGCGTGAAATATTACGACGATTCATTTGGAACAACACCTGAAACTGCAATAGTGGCTATGGAGGCGTTCGCCCGGCCAAAGGTCGTCATACTTGGCGGATCAGAAAAAGGCGCCTCTTTTAAGGAGTTAGCTCTGACCGTTAAGAAATCAAATGTTAGAAAAGCTATCTTGATCGGTGTAACTGCACCGAAGATCCAGGCAGAGTTAGATGCCATTGGGTTTTCAAATTACGTTTTAGGTGACGATAATATGCCGGAAATCGTAGATGAGGCTAACAAAAACGCTAAACCCGGAGACATTGTGTTACTTTCAACAGGCTGTGCTAGTTTTGGTCTATTTAAAAACTATAAAGACCGAGCCGAACAGTTCATTAAAGCTGTTCAAGCACTCGCTTAAGCTGATTTATAATCGCCTGTTCAGGCTGAATCACCATAGCGTTATATCTATTAGCTATCTGTTTAATTTCTTCTTCAATCCAATGATAATGCGTACATCCTAGCACTATCACATCTGCACCTTTTTCACAGGCCTCGACGATTCTGTCTTCAATTATGTCGCTGTTGTGTTCATTGTTTTCGATCATGCAGGACCAATCACTACAGTCTGGCTCAATAACCTTCACGTTTTTAGCATTTGTTTTTAAAAGTTCTTTATATCTTGGACTTTTTAAAGTCACTGGGGTAGCGCACATAGCTACTATGTTTGATTTTGTTAACTCACAAGCCGGCTTGACCATAGGTTCTATGGCCACAATTGGCACTTTAATCTGCCGCCTAACCTCCTTGATAATAGTTGTCGTAACAGTGTTACATGCCACCACAATCACCTCGCAGCCTTGGCTTTCAAGTTCTTTTAGCTTTGGAATTACTAGCTCAATTAAACGCTCAGGTGTTTTGTCGCCGTAGGGTACATTGTCTGGATCTTCTGCATAGACTATTTCAAGATCTGGAACAGCCTGTTTAATCGCAGCAACAACGGATTTGCCCCCTACTCCAGAATCAAAAACACCAATTTTATGCATCTAGATAATAATACCTCTAAAGGCTGGCTGGTAAAAATCCTATTATTTTAGTAAACTTAGCTTTAGCAAAATCTGCTAAAACAAACATGCGAAGCCTCAATATAATCAGCTACAACCTTAAGTATCACAGAGCCCACTCCGAGCTTGCCGGGTTAGCCGAAGAATATAAAGCAGATGTTCTGTGTGTTCAGGAGTGCGACAGTGAGAAAATGCCAGACTCAGTCAAACATCTGATGCTTGCTGATAAGACTAGATTCAACCGTTTGGGTCTAGCGATATACTTTAGTCCCAAGCGTTTTTCAGTAGTTCAAAACGAAAGCTTCGCGCTAAAAGAAGCTTTCCATGATCGCTTGCTTTCTCCAGCCGAGGAGCGACTATTGGTAACTAAGCTTTATGACAAATTAACTGGTCAAGATGTCCTAATCGGCTCTTTCCACGCCACCCCACTCACTGCCCTTAATCACATTCGTCGTAAGCAAATCAGAACTGCTCATGAAAAACTTTTATCACTGAGCGACAATAATTCTCCAGTCATTATGGTTGGTGATTATAACTACCCAGTCTTTAAGCGAGGGTTGCGGGTATGTATAGAAAAAACTGGCTATAAACTGTCTCATAGCGATAAGCCAACTTATTACCTGAGCCGTTTGCTGAGAGGTCATTTTGATTTAGCAACTTCCATAAATGCAACTGTAAACCAGGTAAAGACTCTTCCGCGTGGCATCTCAGACCATGCGCCCATCTTGGTTCAAGCAAGCATCTAAACTACAATTAGATTAATGTCTTGGGGCTACAGAAAAATCCTACTAATCGTTTTGATTATTTCAAGCCTGGTTGCTTATTTGCCATTATTATCAGAACCCTCGAGACTTAATATTGGTCAGTTTATAGGCTTAGTTGGTTTACAGCTTATTTGGTGGCAAATTATTTTAGGCGATAGGCAAATAAATCGTCTTTTTACCGATGATTTGTTTTGGATTAATAAAATTCATAAATTCGTTGGTAAATACGGATTTTTGATCATATTTTTTCATCCCATTTTGATGGTTCTATCATATGAGCTAAATCCTCTTTCATTTAGTACGTCGACAACGCTTGATAAGGGCATTTTGATAGGTAAAGTTGCCTTTAGCTTGCTCGCCATAATATGGTTTGCCAGCGCTATTTTGCGTGATCGTTTAGTTTGGAGATGGTGGAAAAGACTCCATCTTTTTGGTTATGTCATTTTGCCGCTGCTATTACTACACGCTTTTAAGGTTGGGAGTGACCTTAAGGACCCTGGGCTGATTAGACTTTGGGTATCTTTTTTAGCCATAACTTACGGGATAGCACTGACACTAAGGCTGCTTGATTGGTCTGGATTTACAAAATCAAAATACAAAATTGTGAAAACTTCACTGCCGGCAAAAAATGTGACACGTTTTCAGCTAATCCCGATTGGTGAGAAAATTGTACCAAGACGAGGACAGTTCGCTTACTTTCAAGCAAAACGCTTCGGTCAAGCGCATCCTTTCACAATCTCTCATTTTGATAAAAAATCTGGCGAACTCAGTTTCTCCATAAAAGCAGTGGGTCCGTATTCGTCTTCGCTAGCTAATTTAAAGGTTGGAGAAGTCGTATTCATAGACGGTCCATTCGGCATATACACAAGAGAGTTGGAGAAAAAACATAAGCCTAGCGTAATAATTGCCGGCGGGATTGGTATAACTCCTTTTATCCGCTGGTTGCAAGCTAAAAAAATTGATTATCTTTTTTACGGAGCGAGGACCAATGAAGATATAGCCTATTCTAAGGTTATCAGCTCAAGTAAAGCGAAATTTTATAAAGCTCTTAGCGAGCCCAGCTCAAACGAAAAACCCGCCTTTATAACAGCCCGTTTCATTGAAAAACAAATAGATAATCTAGTTGATTATGACTTCTATGTCTGCGGTCCGCCAGTAATGATGAATAAAATATGCGAAGAATTAATAGCCAGAAAAGTACCAAAGAAACAAATTCACACCGAAAGATTTAGCCTGTAAAGGTGAGTCGAAAAACAAGACCGCCGCAAAGGACGGTTCTATTTTTGGAGGGCCAGGAGGGACTCGAACCCTCGACACCCTGCTTAAGAGGCAGGTGCTCTAACCAGCTGAGCTACTGGCCCGAAACTAGGTTATATTAGCAGATTACCTCTGTTATTGCAATCTGCTGCTAAAAACTTTAGTATCATGAATAGACAATGAAAAACTCGAAGAAAAATATTAAGGCTAAGCTATATGCCTAACAAACCGACCAAATATGTTGTGTCCGTAGTTTTGAAAGATGCACAAGATAAGTTTCTTATTGTAAAAAGGCCTCAAAACGATTCTGAGTTTCCTGGAAGCTGGGGATTGCCTGCAGTAAGCACTAAACCTGGCGAGCTACCAGAACAGGCGGCATTGCGCGTCTGCCAGGAGAAATTAAGCTGCTCTGCTATACCAATTCGATTCATTGGAGCTATGTTTCAGAAAAGAGCAAACTACGATATCGTCATGATGGATATTGAAATGATATTAGACCAAAAAACCAAACCTGATGTAAAAAAAGCAAAAACGGAAAATACCACCTACATCGAACAAAGATGGTCCGACAAACCTTCAGATCTTTTGGAATCAGCTAAAAAAGGTTCTTGCTGTTCAAGTATATTTCTATTCGATAAGGGCCTGCTGGAAAAAGATGATTTGCTTACTGAGATCAACGGCTAGGATCTAGCCAGTACTAGGGGACCTTCCTGAATTCCCAGGTGAGTAAATATACTTGGCTTCCTTGTTATCGACCCAGATGACGCAAGGCACAAACCACGCACACATACACCCACTTCGTCTTGAGGATCTATGGTTGGCACCAGTTCCTTTGCCTTTCTCTGTGCATGGCCAACGAGAAAATCATCGATCTTAGTCCAACCAATTTCCCTATAGGCTTTGGTTTCTCTGGGAATAATCGCCCTGTTCTTAACAAGTATGGCGGCGGCATACATGACCAAAGGCTCCCAGCGGGGCTCACCTGTTTCTTTATCGTCCCTACAATAACTGAATCCGGCTATCATCTCACTGAGCGATACCGTGGCAATCGGCTCAGAATCGTTTGTCTTTTGAAGATGTTGGCCAAGCCCTAATTTTCTTGCCAGAACTTCGTGAGTTAAATATGGCAGAATTCTATTTCTATCCGGTATAGGCTCAGACTTAGCATCGAATGTTGCAATTGTTAGATTTTGCGTCGGGTCTATCTCATCAATTCTAAATTCGGGCGCTTCAGTTACAAGATCTTTCTTATCGGCAATCAGAGCTCCTTCGAATTGCTTAGGAAACCTTCCTGTCGGAGTGCTAATAACCATCGGATGAGTTTCAGTGCCTTCAGTTCGAATAGCCGTCAAAATGTCTAATTGGCCAGAATCAGGGTTAACCCCGTATATAGAAAGAGATAAAGCTGGCTGCCAGTCTGTAGTAGGATCAACCACATCCATAAACGTAGCATCTCTCTCAAATCCTGGTAAGTTCAATTCAAATAATTCTTCACGACTATAGTTAGCGCTCATAATTATTTTTATTAAAACATAACATAGATAATAAATCAATATATTCTCGTCTATGTTATCTTTCTTACATGGTCATCAGTGACAAAAAAATAATTTTGCGAAAAAAGCTTCTAAAAAATAGGCAGGCTCTTGGTAGCAAGGAGGTAGATTTAAATAGTCGTCAAATAATTGAAAGGGTTTTAGGGCTTGTCGAATGGGAGGAAATAAATATTTTGCATATTTATAAGCCTATCATCTCAAAAAAGGAGGTTGATACTTCTAGTTTAATAGATTGGATTCACGCAAATCATCCTGAAATTGAAATAATTTTCGCACCCTCTAAAAAACCTTTTTATCTGCCTAAAGACGAAAACTATGACTTGGTAATAGTGCCTGTATTGGGTTTTGACCGTTCGGGTAATAGACTTGGCTATGGCGGCGGCTACTATGATAGATTACTTGGCCAAAACAAATGCAAGCAAGTAATTGGACTGTCTTATAGTTTTTGTGAAGTCGATAAATTACCAGCTGAAACTCATGATCAAAAACTAGATAAAATTATTACTGAAAAAGAAATTATTGATCGATAAAATCAGGCAACATCTTTTTTGCCCTACCAACTAAATACAGCGACCCAGTTATCAGTATTAGTTTGTTTTTGTAGCCTAGAGCATCTTGAATTGCTAGGTATAAATTATCTTCCTTCTCCACATCGTGATCTGGAAAATACTCTGCTAGATACTCTGGGTCCAAAGATTTTCTATCAAAATCTTGTTTTTCATCAAACGAAGTAATAATAATCTTGCCTGCAATGTGCTCAAGCGCTTGAGCCATTTCAAGCAATTGATCCGACTTGTTTTTCCCGACAGACAAAACAATTGTTACTTTTCCCCCGCCTAATTCTGGCTCAAGGCTCTTTACTAAACCTTTCATTTTCTGGGCGTTATGCGCACCGTCTAGGATTATAGTTTTATCCCCTAGCTCAAGCTTCTCAATCCTACCTGGGATCGATATTTTAGTAGACTTATCTAGCTCATGTTCGCTGATAAAATCCCTAGCATCTTGAGTAAATATATGCTCACAAACAGTTCTAGCTAACTGCCAGTTCCTTTGCTGGAGATATGGAAGATTCCCTAAAGTTTCGGATGGAGAAACAATTTTCAGCTTAGCTTTTTTGTCCTGGCAAGTTCGCTTTATTATCTTTATAACTTTTTCTGATTGGTTTATACAAAAGACGTTATTACCGTCTTTAATAATTCCAGCCTTTTGAGCTGTGATTTCTTCTATTGTTTTGCCTAGAATTGAGGTGTGGTCTAAGTCTATATCTGTAATTACGCACACTTTGTCTGGCCTATTAACAACATTCGTTCCGTCAAGCAAACCACCTAACCCTACCTCGAAGACTGCTACATCCACTTTCGCCTTGGCAAAGTACCAAAAGCCGAAGCTTACAAATAATTCAAAATACGTAAGTTTGATTTTATTCTTGTCTAAAATCTCTAGATATTCTGATAAATTATTGACAAACTCTCCTTCGCCTAAAGGCTCTAGGTTTATTTGCACTCTTTCATTAACTTCCTCAATATGCGGCGAAACGCTAAGACCAACCTTATAGCCACCGCGCCTCAGAATTTCTGATACATAATAAGAAGTTGATGTTTTCCCAGACGTGCCAGCCACATGAACAACCTGATAATTATCTTGCGGATTGCCAAGTTTATCTAAAGCTTTTTTTATTCGGGTAAGATCATAGCTTTTGTGAATATCTGCAGGTACAACAATATTATCTATTTGATTATGTAAATCTTGGAATGACTTTATAATTTTACTCAACTCAATAAAACCTAGCTTGGTACCCGAGGAGGGATTCGAACCCCCGACCCTCTGTTCCGAAGACAGATGCTCTAATCCACTGAGCTACTCGGGCAAATTGAAAGACTATTATATCTTATCTGTTAAATCAGTATTTTCAAATTGCTTATACTATTGATCTTTGGATTTTGGTGGTGAAAGCAGCTTCTTATCACCGGATTTATCATGATGATCTAGAGTAGATTTAATCACTTCAATCATTCGTTCTGCATGTTCGCGGCTCATTCCAACCTGGCTAACCGGGATGGATTTGCTATCTTTGCCCGTAGACTGCATAAACTGCAGTACGACACCGTGCTTATTAACAGTCGCATTCATGCTATCTGTGTAAACAATCCTATTATCTACAGGCATGTACATAACAATCTGCTTCATTAGCATGTCCTCAAGCCCGCCTAGCATTGCTTCGCCAACCTGCTCAGATGGAAGCAATGCCAAAGAGCGCAGATCTTCCGCCTGCTCTTCCGTTAGCAAAAAGTGGCTGATTAACATGTCCAAAAGATTATCTGTGGGTACAACTTTACCAGACTCAATCTCGCGTAGTGTTTTCCTGTCAATCTCAAGGGTTGTAGAAACTTCGTCAATTGATTGCTGCCATTGCTGCCTTAAGTGTTTGATCTTTGCGCCGAGAGCCTTATATGGCTGACTATCTCCCTGTGTCATGTACTCATGGTAACTCCAGGATTTTTTATATGCAAGCCCATATTTTTAAGCATTAGAGTATACTAAGGTCTATATGAAAACTCCTAAAAAGGATGTTGCTCTCGGTAAATATTCGACCATGCGCCTTGGTGGTCCTTTTCAGGCGTGGAACATCTTTCTTTAATCCCTGGTACTACAGGTGCAACCCCCGTGCAAAATGTTGGCGCTTATGGGCAGGAGTTGTCGAATGTAATTGTATGCGTGCAAGCATATGACAAAGAAACCAAGCAAATGGTAGTTATACCAAAAGCTGAGTGTGGATTTTCTTATCGGAAAAGTCGTTTCAACACAACTGATAAGGGCAGATTTTTTATAACGTCCATTACCATCGCCCTTTCGCATGATCCACCTATGCCCCCGTTTTATGCATCGTTGGAGGCTTATTTAAACGAAAATAAAATTACCAAATATACCCCAAAGGTAATTCGTGACG
Organism: Candidatus Saccharimonadota bacterium; assembly: GCA_016219345.1. Classification (GTDB taxonomy): domain Bacteria; phylum Patescibacteriota; class Saccharimonadia; order Saccharimonadales; family 2-12-FULL-41-12; genus JACRNE01. The sequence continues at coordinate 37,011 of JACRNE010000001.1, read as the reverse complement.
CAGTTATAGCGATCCGAAACAGCAAACTACCAGATCCTAAAAAGGTGGCGAACTGTGGATCGTTTTTTGCAAACCCAATCATAGATAGTTTTCAGCTTGATTCGGTTGTGGCTAAATATCCCGGTATTCCGCGCTGGCAAGTCGATAGCGAACACTACAAACTCTCCGCTGCCTGGATGCTAGAAAACCTAGGGCTTAAAGGCTACCATGAGCCAAACACCGGTATGGCCATCTGGGACAATCAACCTTTGGTGCTAGTAAACGAGAAAGCCCCAAACACAGCGTCCCTATTAGCTTTTCGCGATGCGATAATCAAGCGTGTAGAAGAAAGATTCGGAGTCACCCTCCAGCAAGAACCCGAACTAATTTAATTACCTATCGCTGGGTAGTGGGAATCCTAGCGCGAATTCTTTGACTTCATTCTTGAGTGATTCAAGTTTCTTCGGATCATCTTTTGAGGCTATGGCTTTATCCATGAATTCTGCAACTGTTGCCATATCGTCTTCTTTTAAGCCCCTAGTAGTTATAGCCGGTGTTCCCAGGCGCAGTCCTGACGGTCTAAATGGCGGCAAAGTGTCATCAGGTATAGAATTACAGTTTGCGCTTAGTCCAATTTCATCAAGAACATCCTGGGTAACTCGACCATCTATTTTACGAGAGGTCATCATATCCATCTGAATCATATGGTTGTCTGTGCCGTTTGTAATTAGCTTGAAACCACGCTTCATTAGCTCGTCTGCTAATCTTTTTGCATTTTTAAGAACCTGCTGTGCATACTCTTGGAACTCAGGCTTTTGGGCTTCGCCGAATGCGACTGCCTTGGCTGCTATGGTGTGCATATGCGGACCACCCTGGAACCCAGGAAAGACTTCGCGATCAATTATAGTTGGTAGATTTTCAACGGTTTTTTCGGGAGCTTTCAAAGGATTACTAACCCTACCTTTGCTAAGAATCATCCCACCCCTCGGACCACGAAGAGTCTTGTGAGTAGTTGTAGTTATGATATGAAAACCATAATCAAACGGGTTTGGTAACGCCTTGCCGGCAATCAGCCCTGCGATATGAGCCATGTCAGCCATTAGCACCGCATTGACTTCTTTGCCTATTTCAGCGAACTTTTCATAATCCAGGCTTCTTGGGTAACCGGAAAAACCTGCCAAAATTATTTTTGGTTTTTCCTTTTTGGCAACTGCTAGCATTTCTTCATAATCTATCTCGCCTGTTTCAAGATCTTTTATACCGTAACGAACGAAGTTATAAATTTTCGCAGACGTAGTAACAGGATGTCCATGGGTCAAATGCCCCCCGTGATCCAAGCGCATACCAAGCACTGTGTCGCCAGGCTCTAGCCAGGCCTGATAAACTGCGATGTTTGCCGGAGCACCTGAATGTGGCTGAACGTTAGCATGATCCGCACTAAATAAATCTTTGGCTCGATCAATCGCCAACTGTTCTACTTGATCAGTAAAATCTTGACCACCGTAATATCGCTTTCCGGGATAACCTTCTGAATATTTGTTTGTAAATATGCTGCCATTTGCTGTTAATACGTCCCTGCTCACATAGTTCTCACTAGGAATCAACTCCAAGCCTTCACGTTGACGCTCATACTCACCAGCGATTAGTTTATCCACCGCTTTATCATGCATTTTTACTATCCCCTATTTACCTGTAAATTATAAACTCCGAAACAGCTTTAGCCAAAGGATAAAATATATTTCACTACAAAACCTATCAGCAGCCGTGAAACTTAAACATAAATATTATTGAGAGGACATACCATATGTGATAAATTTATATTGCTATGAATACGACTAATGAAAAAATCGGCAGCCTTATTTATCAGATCAGACAAGAAAGAGGTCTCACTCAGGCTGAATTCGCTAGAAGGCTAGGCACCAGCCAAAGTGCAGTTAATAGGATCGAAAAAGGCCGACAGAACCTCAGCCTAGACACCCTAGGAAGAATTAGTGATGTATTAAACAAGCAAATAATCAGTCTTGGCGGTGATGCCGTGAACCTGAAGATTGAAGGTGGCAAGGAGCTATCAGGCACTATCCAAACTCGCGTAGCTAAAAACTCAGCGGTTTGCCTACTTTTTGCTGCGCTACTTAATAAGGGAACTACTCGACTTAAACACATGCCTAGGATTGAAGAAGTAAATCGGCTTGTAGAAGTCCTCGTTAGCATGGGGGTAAAAGTTCGCTGGATGGCTGGAAATGATCTAGAGATTCGCCCACCCGAAAAGCTCAATGTCGAAAAAATGGATAAAGTGGCTGCGCGGAAAACACGCAGTGTAATTATGATGCTTGGCCCTCTCATGCACTTGGTAAAAGAGTTTCAAATTCCTTATGCCGGCGGCTGTAAGCTTGGTACTAGAACTGTTCAGCCGCATCTTTATGCCCTGGAAGAATTTGGTGTCCAGGTCATTACTAAGTCCGGTAGTTACCACGTTAAAGTTAATAAAAAATCACCTGAATATGTCGTTATGTATGAATCCGGAGACACCACAACAGAAAACGCTATTATGGCCGCTGCTTACCAGGAAAAAGAAGTCACTATCAAGATGGCGAGCGCGAATTACCAGGTGCAGGATTTATGCTTTTTCTTGAAAAAACTGGGCGTGAAGATTGAAGGAATCGGTACAAGCACACTTAAAATACGTGGCGTTAAAGAAGCCCGAAAAAATATTACCTACTATCCTACCGAAGACCCTATAGAATCAATGACTTTCATTGCGGCAGCGGCGGCAACAAACTCAAAAATCACAATCACCCGAACACCAATAGAATTTTTGGAGCTAGAGATTCTTAAACTAAGCAAAATGGGTCTTAAGATAGATATTGGCGATCATTACAAAGCGTCGAACGGGCACAGTATTTTAGCTGACATAACCGTCCACAAACACAATGGTAGCCTGGTAGCGCTTGAAGAAAAAATTTACGGACGTCCTTACCCGGGTCTTAACATAGATAACCTACCATATTTTGTGCCCATTGCAGCGGTGGCAAAAGGACGCACCCTGATCCACGACTGGGTCTACGAAGAACGTGCTCTCTACTACACAGAGCTGCGAAAGCTTGGAGTTAACGTAACATTGGCCGATCCTCACAGAGCTTACATAGATGGTCCAACTAAATGGAGTGTAGCTGATGTTGTCTGCCCACCCGCTCTGCGTCCAGCTGTGCTACTGCTAATTGGAATGTTAGCAGCTGATGGAATTTCTATTTTGCGTAATGTTTACTCAATTAACCGTGGTTACGAATACCTAGCAGAACGGTTGAACGGACTCGGTGCTAAAATCGAGATCCTCCACGATATCTAGAACTTAAGGAGGGCAAACCCAAACAGGTTTTTCCCTCCTTAGCTCGCTTCGCTCGGATCCTCCCTTTCCATTGATATATTTTTAGATGAATAAATAATCTAAAAATATCCTAAATAATTTTTGGGTCTGCTCACCCTCTAGACTTTAGGATTTTCTAGATTCTAGTAGCCTAGTTATTGCCAGGGCTAGAGCCGCCTCTTTTAGTGGAATGTCTTTTTGCTTAGCGTAGTCATACATTGATCTTACGGCTTTGCTCATATAGATCTTTAGATTTTCATCTACTTCCTGGGCCGACCACTTCTCACCAGCTCGATTTTGCAACCATTCTAGATAGCTCACTATCACACCACCTGAATTGGCGATGATATCCGGAATTATAACCTTATCATCTTTTAGAGCCTTGAAAGCAAAATCATCTACTGGGCCATTGGCCAGCTCAAGAATAATCGACGCTTTGATATCAAAAGCATTATCCTTAACAACCACGTCCCCAAGAGCAGCAAGCACCAACACATCAACAGGCTGGTTTAAAATTGCGTCTCTGTCCAAGAACTCTACGTGCTCATCCGCAAGATCATCTATCAAGCCTCTTTTGGACTTATCAAATCCCTCTACACTTAGAAATGTTTTGTTGTTTTGGAAATCTTTAACCAGCAACGTACGCTGCGAATCTGATATTGCAACGACCCTTGAGCCTAACTCTTCCTGAGCGTATTTGGTGAAGAAGAATCCAACATTCCCCACTCCTTGAACAGCAATTGTCAATTCTTTTGGATCTTTACCGACAAGTCTTAAATATTCAGCCAGAGCGAGCATCCCGCCTCGGCCTGTAGCCGCTTCACGCCCAAGGCTGCCACCGTTTTCTATCGACTTTCCGGTAAAGCTAGCTTTGCTATTATCGCCTGTAATATTTTCGTATTCTTCGACCATCCAATCAATTATTTTCGCATTTGTATTAACGTCAGGCGCTGGTATATCTGTATCCGGACCAATATGAGGATGCATATGCTCTACATAAGCACGAGATAGGCGTTCTAGATCCTCTTCGGACAAATCTCTCGGGTCAATCGCTACACCCCCTTTTCCACCGCCAAGGGGGAGTCCTATGGCGGCAGTCTTTAGGGTCATTAGGATTGACAAAGCTCTTACTTCATCCAAATCTACAGCTGGGTGTAGTCTGATTCCACCTTTGTATGGGCCTCTTAAGTTATTGTGCTGAACTCTATATGCCTTATGGGTCCTTCCATTGCCTAGATCAATCTCAAAAACATGTTCTTTATCAATCTTCAGCAGATATTCAATGTCGTCTTCACTCAGCCCTAGGTCTTTTCCTACTCTTGTGACCAGATTTTTGGCTGAAAGTATCATTTTTGTTCCTTTGACTGAATTGTATCACTCTTTTTCATAGTCTACGCAACTCCCAATCTGTTATAATCGATACCCATAACATAGCTTATTTCTGCGGGATTCGTACAACGGCTAGTATATGAGTTTTCCAAACTCAGGACGGGGGTTCGATTCCCCCATCCCGCACCAAGATGTTTGTAGCTAGCGCATAAGAGTTGTTACAATTTTGATTGACGACACTTCGTTTGTGGATGCACAAAACCATAGCATGGTTTTATGCCCCGGTAGCTCAGTGGATTAGAGCAAGACGGTTCTAACGTCAAGGTCGGGGGTTCGAGTCCCTCCCGGGGTACCAAAAATATGATTGAAGCAATTTTGTTTGATATGGACGGTGTACTTGTTGATTCCAGTCGGTCCAGGCCTGTTTTTAAGAAATTATTGTTTGAAAAAGCTGGCTACTCTGAAATTGACGACGACTTATTGGAAGATGCTAGCACACCGATTCAACAGATAATTACGGAGGTCCTAGCTCGTAAAAACATAACCTCGCGTGATGCGATAGACAAAATATTTAAGATGGTTGAAGACGGTGATTTTCGAGATGATATTAAGCATCTATATAAATTTCCAGATGGTTTAATTGAAGTCCTAGAGCAGCTAAAAAAACACTATAAGCTAGGGGTAGTTACGAGCAGAGAGGCAATGGGAGTTGATGAGATTTTTAAGATAAAAGATTTTCGTAATTACTTTGAAGTCATTGTTAAATATAATGATAGCTCAAATCACAAGCCACACCCCGAGCCTCTACTGATAGCCTGCGAGAAATTATTCGTACAGCCTGAAAATACAGTTTACATAGGCGACATGGAGTCAGATCTGATGGCTGCTTACAACGCCAATATGCATTTTGTCCATTATTCTTCCGAAGAATTTAACCCCTTAAAACACAAGGTGCAGTATTTCTCTCAACTCCCTGATGCGATAAAATCTATCTAGATGACAGAGAAATTAAATCAAGCAAGCGAAACCTCCTTTTGGATCTATGCATCATTGGCTGTTTTAGCACTAATAGGTGCTGAAATTTTTCTAGAACCATAATGGAGAATTTGCTCTTTTTTCTGATAGTTACATTCGGCATAGCGACCTATGCGTCTGGTCTTTATCAGATGTACCGATCCGAGTACAAACCTAGTTTCTTTAGCAGGGCTATATGGTTTTTGCTAGGCATCAATAGCTTTATTGGAGTAATTCTAAGTAATGGCAGTGCTGCCTCAATAATTTTGGCAGGAACATTGTTGATAGGTAACTTTTTAATGTTTGTTGTTAGCTATAGCAAGGGTTCTAGAGAATTTGGAATAATTGAGAAAATTAGTCTAGGGCTCTTAGGATTTAGTGGATTGATTTGGCTGACCTATGATTTGGCATTGTTGAATCTTGCCATTGGTTTACTGGCACATTTTATAGGAGGAATACCGACATATGGTCGAGTGCTTAAAAAGCCCGAGAATGAACAAGCATATCATTGGTATCTCTTTTTTCTTGCTAGCGTATTGGGGATTATTGCCAGTCCTGATAAATCAATCTCCTACATACTGTTCCCTCTTTATTTCGCCCTATTCGACGGAAGCATTATTATTCTGGCAAATCGTAATAAAATAAAAACTTTGTTTTAAAATAAATATATGCGGACAATAACTCCAAAAAATTCTAGATTACTCCCCAAAGAAGCTCAGTTGGTTTTCAAGGGCCAGATTTTTGATGTCTATCAGTGGGAGCAAGAAATGTTTGACGGGAGCAAAGAAACATTTGAGATGCTAAAGCGTCCAGACACGATAAAAGTTATCGCCATAAAAGATAATAAGATCGTAATTACAGAGGAAGAGCAGCCAAATCATAGAGCCTACTATGATATCCCTGGTGGACGACACGATGATGAGTCGGAGACAGAACTTGAAGCTGCAAAACGCGAACTTCTAGAAGAGACGGGCCTGAGTTTTAAAAATTGGCGACTCATAAAAGTTGAGCAGCCTTATGCGAAAATTGAGTGGTTTGTATATCTGTTTTTAGCAACTGACTTTGAATCTCAAGTCGACCAAAAGCTAGATTCTGGTGAGAAAATCGAAGTAAAATTTCTGTCTTTGGAAGAAGCCAAAAAATTAGTTAATGACCCGAAAAATCGCTACCTACCGAAAGACATCTTGGATCAAGTTAGTTCAATAGAAAATTTGATTAACTTCCCAGAATACCAAAATTAATATATAATGACCCCTGTTTTGGTGGCTGTAGCTCAGTTGGTTAGAGCGCCGGGTTGTGGTTCCGGAGGTCGTGGGTTCAATTCCCATCAGCCACCCCAAAATTATTTATCACATTCCAATAGTCAATGTAGCGGTTGGCAAGCCTAGTGCAAATATAACAGCCAGTGGTATCAGTACGTTGTCTAGTCCGCGCCGAGAAACACTCTCAACAGCCGTGGCTAAAAAAGACGTAAAAACAAAAACTGCTAGGGAAACCCCCGGGAGCTCTTTTCTCAAAACCACAAAAGCAAAAATACATAGACCAAAAGATACAATCAGAAATGCCAATGATCCTAAAATTGATCTGGTGTGCTGGCCAATCTTGTAATGAATTATGCCCCATTTCATGCCTACAATAGCCGCTACCCCATCCGCTATCGACATATGTAAGATCGCAATCGTAAATATCCAGGGCTGGGTAGTTAATGACGCAGCCAAGCCAATGCCTACCGGATACCATAGCTCGCCGCTAGTTTTTCTTTTTACTTTATGGATTGCACCGAAAACACCAAGCCTGTATGAGATAAATACCCCCACAAAAAGTACTACACTTAAAATCTGAATGGTTCGCCAGCTCATATAAAGTGGCCAAAAAGCAATAAAAGTCCCGACCAGCACGTGTATGAGTTTGCGAGCAGTTTCAGGCTCTAGCTTGCCGCGACGCCAATAATACTCGGAGGCGATAAGTAAAACTAATATTAATATGAGGGATAAAAATATAGCCATCTATACTTCTTCTTGTTGTTCAAAATCAGGAACATCAAGTTTTATCACGCTACCACTGTCTGCTGTTTGCTCCAGGATACGTTTAGCCAAAATGTTTTCAACATATTTTTGAACCACCCTGCGCATCGGGCGAGCGCCTAATTTAGCATCATAGCCCTTATCGACCAACCACCTTTTCGCTTCAGCCGTTAGCTCTACTTGGACTTTTTGCTTATCCAAAGTCTTATTTATGCCCGCTATTATCAGGTCGATCACCTGGACCAATTCATCTTGGGTTAGCGACCTAAAGACAACCACCTCATCAAAACGGTTTACAAATTCTGGAGCAAAAATCTGACGCTCGATAATGGTGTCTACTAAATGAGTCTGAAGCTTTGATGGATCTTCACCACCAGAAATCAGTTTACGTATTTCGTCTGCCCCAGCGTTAGAGGTAGCGATAATAATCGCGTCTTTAAATGAAACTGGCTTGTTGTCTACATCGCGCATCACGCCCTCATCTAGAGTTTGTAGCAGCAGGTTTATAACACTTGGATGAGCTTTTTCTATTTCATCAAGCAACACCACGCTAAACGGCTGTTTCCTAACTTGGCCCAAAAGCCCTAGCTGCTCGCCTAACATCGGTGTAATTAACCTTGAAACATCCTGTGGATCAACGAACTGGTTCATATCCACCCTTACCATGGCTTTCTCGCTGCCAAAATATACTCTGGCTAAAGCTTTGGAAAGTTCTGTTTTGCCAACTCCTGTAGGGCCCAGGAACAAGAATGTGCCGACTGGCCTGTCTGGATTACCCACACCACTCCTAGATCTCCGCAGAGCATTAGCTATCACACTAACAGCTTGTTTTTGGTTTATAACATATTTATGTAGATCGTCTTCTAGCGTTAGAAGTTTTTGTGACTCATCGCCTTTAGATTGTTGGATCTTCACACCAATCGAAGATTCTATACTTTGCTGCACCACCTCTGCCGTAATGTAGCCATCCTTGGCTACCGGGGCCGCAGCTTCTAACACACTGAGCGCCGCGCCAGGCATAACCTGATTGTCGACATATCTACTGCCAAGTCTGTAAGCTTCTTTCAGAGCCTGTTGAGTGTAGAGAACTTTTTTCTGATACTCAATGAATAGCACTTGATCTCGCAGCACATGGATGGTCTCTTGCTCCCCAGCTGGCGTAACCTGCATGGGCTGTAACCTGCTGGCAATTGCTGGATTCTTAGAGCCAACATTTTGCCATTCTTTAGGAGTGAGCGCAAAGATCAATCTAACCGATCCGGCCTCCAGGGCTGGCTGTATCACGTTACTAAGATCAACCCCACCAGTACCTTGACCAAAAAAGACTTGGGCATCGTCAAAGAAAAGGATTATGTTCTTGGCTCTTCTAGCCTCGTTCAATAGCCTCATCACCAATCCTTCAAGCTCACCGATACTTCTAGTCTGGGAGAGAAGTGTGGGCGCATCCAAGGACACAACCTGCGAGTGCTTAACAGCCTTAGGGACTGATCTGTCCTTCAGCAATCTTTCTGCAAAGGCGTACACGCTAGTCGTTTTGCCAGAACCAATATCTCCCACTAGAGTCATGGAGCTTGTGCCACTACCCATTGCTTTAATCATCTGGTCAACAACCTGACTATGCAGAGCAGTATCTACAAAAAATCCGTGATATTGAACTTCTTCACTGATGTTATGACCCAAGTATCTTAGAAGCGGTGTATAGCCATATGCCCAATCCCGAGCCCAGCCACCAAAATGCTGCTTCTCCTTCGCTAAACGCCTCTTAGCTTCTATATCGTTAAGCCACTCTATGCCCTGCTCTATCTCGCTTAGTTCCAGCTTAGCTCGTCTGAGCATTTTTTCTACATCTTTGATTGATTTTAATAATGCCACTATCAATACTGATGGTGTTAGGCCAACAGTCTGATATTTTTTCTGCAGTTCAAAAGCGATTGACCAGATTGACTCGGCTGAACCAGCTTGCTTGTTCAAAAATTCTTCAAAGATAGAGTGGTGTAGCATATAGCGATTCTGGAAGAACCATCTATCATTTGTGTCTGCTACCGCCTGCCAGATCTCATACGCTGATGGGCTATCGGTCTTTAGATTAGCCAAAATCAACGGGCTCAATTGACCATCTATAGCTCTGTTGTCAATGTTTTCATGCAGACTCTTTAGCTCACCTTCATCCCACAGATAGATCACAAAGGCTAAAACGCCAGGGATTAATGCAAAGCCCCACAAACTACTGCCGGCAAAGGCCGCTAGATACCCTCCTCCAAAAACAGAAAGAATTAAAACTATATAGAATACATATTTAGAATTTTTTGATCTTAATGATTTAGCGTAGCGAGATTTTAAAGCTCGCGGACTATTTATACGAAGAGTGGTTTCAGTTTTCATAAGCCACCTGCCTGAAGTGAAATTATTGGCAAGATTACCACCAGCAATGGAATTATTGGCCAGAGAATTATAGCTACAAACCCGCCTACTATTACGACCGTGAATGAAAATAGAGCCCCTATCAACATCCCGATTCGCACAGTCGCACCAATGAATCTAGAGATAAAATTATCTATGCTGGATTGAAGAAAATTGCGGAAAGACGTAGGTGATTGTATCTGTTTCCACGGCGCAAAAAGAGTTTTAAGTAATATTCCAACCGAGAACGCTTCGTTGATCGCAACTAGTTTTTGATTTACACTATCAGCTACCCAAAACCAACCACGACCATACCACCAACTTAATAACAGGACTGGAAACATAATAACTATTGTACCAATAACAGAAGTACTTCAGAAAATATACTGGTCGGGGTGGCCGGACTCAAACCGGCGACCTCTCGGTCCCAAACCGAGCGCGCTATCAACTGCGCCACACCCCGAAAAGCCAACGATTTGGCTTTTCGTAGCCTCGAACGAAGTGTCGTAGTGATAAAACAGTACAAACTTTGTGCGTCAGCCACGAAACAGATTGATTATAACAGGGGTGGTCATTTTTTCCTAAATAATCTTGGTTTTGATTATTTCAAGTAGTTCTGGGAATTTATCAAACCTTGGATCATGTTTGATTATAAAATGCCCCATTCCATCAAAACGAATCATTTCCCCTTCTAGCTTTTGACACAGTTCTTCTGCTTGCTCAATTGGACAGTTAGGGTCATCCTTTGAGTGGACAAAAACGAACTTACCAGATTTCTGCTTGATCAGCTCGTAATCAAAAGTTTTCTCAAATAAATCCTTCAGTGCTTCCCATCTATGACTTTTTAACATACCTTCATTAAAGGCGCCCACCAAAACAGCGGTATTAATTTTCACATCTTCGGGTAAAGCCTCTAAAAGGCTTAAAATAGCAACTGACCCAGACGAGTGACCAATAATCACACAGTCATTAAAGTCCCACTTTTGGCCTAATAAAAACTCATTGTATCTTGCTGGGTTGGGCCTGTCTGCCCCTGGCAAATCCGGTGCCCACACTTCATGCCCTAAAGCCTCCAGCTCTGCTTTCAGCCAAGGAAACCAATTCCCCTTACCGCTAGACCTAGTACCATGCAAAATCAAAAACTTCATGTTTTTATTCTACTACTTGGCGAATTCGATGGCGCGAGTTTCTCGAATGACATTCACTTTGATCGTGCCTGGATACTGCATAGTGGATTCAATCTTATTCGCTACATCACGAGCTAACTTGATGGATCCTAGATCATCAAGATCAGTAGGTTTTACAAATACGCGAACTTCGCGGCCAGCGCTAATTGCGTAGGCTTTGTCCACACCCTTAAATCCGGTGGCTACGTTTTCTAGCTCTTTCATTCGCTCAACAAAGTTTTCTTGGCTTATGTTCCTAGCACCAGGTCGGGCGGCGCTGATAGCATCTACTACTCTAACGACTAAAGCTTCTGGAGTTGTGGCTTCCATGTCATCATGGTGTGCCTCAGCAGCATGAGCAATCTTTTCATCAACCCCATATTTACGAGCAATCTCACCTGTTATGTGATGGTGCTTACCCTCTATTTTATGGGTTAGTGCTTTACCCATATCATGGATCAAAGCAGCGTATTTAGAAGTTTTTACATCAGCACCAATTTGCTCAGCCAATACTCCAGCCATATGCGCCATCTCTGTGCTGTGCTTTAGAACGTTTTGACCATAGCTTGTTCGATATTTTAACTCACCTAGGTACTGCAAAATTTCTTTTGGAATACCGATGATGCCAACTTCGCGAGCAGCATCTTCACCAGCTCGCACCACATCTTTATGAACTTGCTTTTGAGCTTTCTCCACGACTTCTTCAATGCGTCCTGGATGAACACGACCGTCCTTTAGAAGCATCTCTAGAGCCACGCGTGCAATCTCACGTCTTACTGGGTCAAAAGAGCTCAGGATAATAAACCCTGGGGTATCATCCACCATAATATCGACGCCTGTAGCACGTTGAAGCGCCTGGATATTACGACCTTCCTTGCCGATAATACGTCCCTTCATCTCTTCATCTTCAAGCTTCACGCTTGTGACCGTTCGCTCAGCGGTTACTTCGCTGGCCATACGCTCCATTGTCTGAACAAGAATTACGCCGGCCTTTTCTTCAGCATTTTCCCTCGCGTCATTTTGAAGTTTTGTAATTAAGCCTTTTAGATCGTCCTTTATGTCACGCTCAGTCATGGCCATCAGCTTTTCAGCGGCATCAGCTTTTGTTAACTTAGCGATTTTTTCTAATTTATCTTGTTGTTTCTTCCTAATGTCACGAATTTCGTTTTTAAGAGCTTCAACTTCGTCTTCACCTTTGCGTAGTGCTTCCGTTCTTTTATCTAGATTGTCTAGTTTTTTATCAAGAGCTTCCTCGCGATCAAGTAGTCTTTTCTCGATGTCTTTAAATTCTTTGCGTCTTGCTTGATCCTCTTTGCGCGTCGCGTCCTCTAGTTCATTCGCTTCTTTTTTAGCTGCCTCGACTAGTTTCTCGGCCTCGGCTTTTGCCTTTTTTAATTCTTTGTTAGCCTTTTCTTCTGCTGTGCCTAACTTCTTCTTTGTCAGGTAAGTGCTGCCTCCAAAGCCCGCTCCAATACCAGCAAGGGCCAATAATATAGATATTGGTTCCATAACCATGTCCTTTCTATCGTTTCCAGATAGAGAAACTCTGATTTCGACTTATCTTACTTAGCGATCACTATCACTTCATTAGCTTTTTGGATAAAACGAGAATTTCCCTAGAACTGTAAATATCGATGTAGTTTAGAATTTTACTTAAATACTGTTAAAGACTGTCTCCCAATCTTCATATTTGATTATAGCGCCGGTTGGACTTAGATCACAACTACTTTTTTGGTTTTGTGGTATTTGCGGATGCCCCGTAGTTTGGAACTACTATTTTGTCTGAGCTGCCAGATTGGATTTTATCGATTGAAGTTTCAATCCAGTCAAGTCCGCCTCCCCCGACTATAGATATATTCAATGCGTCAGTCATGGTATTAGCTACAGCTGCACCTATTCTAAGACCCGTAAAGCTACCAGGACCTGAATATAGCGCTATGCCCCTTAGTTCTTTGTAAGACTTATTATTCTTTTCTAAAATTTCTTTGATTTTTTTATGAATATCGGTCGATAAATTTCTATGTGCTTCCCAGATCAAATAATCTAACTTCTTATTGTCGTCAAAAAGCCCAATTTCTGCTTCTGGTTTGTCAGTCCGTATTGTTAGTATCATCATTTCTTGAGCTCCAGATTATCGGGCAAGCTTATTTTTAGTTTTCGAGTATTTTCGCCTGTTGTTTTGAACTCTATAATTATCCTGTCGCTCGAGAGGACGTCCTGCACACTTCCAGCCCATTCGATCACGGTAACTGAGTCTTTTTCATCTTGGAGTTCATTAATTTCATTTTCAACCAATCCTGGCTGATCAAGCCTGTAGAGATCCAGATGATTTAGCCTTAGCCGACCAACGTATTCATTTTTTATGTTAAATGTCGGGCTTGTGATTTCTTCAGTGATCTCTAAGCCTTTGGCCACCCCTTTCGTAAAAGTTGTTTTGCCTGAACCAACATCGCCAACTAGCTCAATAACTTGCCCTGCATTTACTAATTCGCCGATTTTCTGGCCAACTTTTTTTGTCTCATCAGCGCTCACACATGTGACCTCAATCTGCCTGTTCATCCCAACTATTATAGATCATGATTTGTCTATAATATGCAGGTATAATAGATCCAGTTATGCTTAAGCTTGGGAAAGACCTAGTAAATATTTCTGTAATGTCACTGCGGACCGGATCGCCTGTTGGTACTGCCGTGAGCATGATAATTAATCCAAACAATTTAAAAGTTGAGGGCTGGTACGTCCAAGATCAATTCACCAAAAAACGCCTAGTCCTACTCTCTGGCGATGTACGCGACCTAGTGCCCCAGGGATTAGCAGTAAATGATCACGAAGTTTTGAGCGAAGAAAATGAACTTATTCGACTAAAGCCAGTTCTAGAAATCGGGTTTGAGCTAAACGGAAAATATGTGGCTGCTCAGAGCGGCAAGCAATACGGTAAAGTCTCTGAATTTGCTGTTGAGACAGATAGTTTTTTGGTCAAGAAGATATATGTGTCTCAATCAATAGTAAAAAGTTTTTCGACCGGCAGCTTGAGCATTGACCGGACGCAAATAGTTGAAATCACCAACCGAACCATAATTATTGAAGACCCAACTGAGACAGTACCTTCCGGTGCAGGTGCTCCGGCTACTGCTAATCAGTAAAACCAATCACACTTTTTATATCGCTGTAGTTAAAGCCTTGGCGCAGTAAATAGGCTATTAATTTTTCGCGGTCTTGGTAGCGGGTTTGTGAGCGTTTTTTGGCAATTAGCTCTTCCAGGACTTCCGCTTCATCCGTCTCATCATCCTCTAGAACTTTGGTAATTGCCTCTTCGGAAACACGTTTTTGCATTAGCTCTAGTCTTAGTTTTCGCTTGCTGGTGGATTTTAGCAGACGGCGACTTTCCACCCAACGTCTGGCAAAATCAAGATCATTTACGTAGCCTTTTTCACTCAGTAATTTTACAACCTGCTCAATTTCGCTAGCCTCGTAGCCCTTCCGTTTCAAGTAGTCTTTGATTTCCCACCCACTTCTGGGTCTTCTAGAAATTAAATCCATGACACTATAAACCGCTTTGTCTAGATGGGCTTCATCCTTGGCAGTTTCTAGCTGGGTTTTATCAAACTCTTGTCCAATCGCTAACCCCAGTTCAAGCAGCTTACCCTCAGACAGGGCGAAAGAATATTTCCCATCGATAAATATTGAATATCGATCTTTACGCTTAACCTGCTGTTTTATATCTGTAATTTTCACAAATAATGTCTTCCTATTACGTATTTTAAGCCTTTAGTCATTTCATTTGGTCGGTTTTTTATCATATCCTTAATCTCTTCCAGGCTAAACCATTTAACTTCGCTAACTTCGTCTTTGTTTAGATTATTTGGCGTGAAATCTATTGTTCCTTTATACAGCTTGTTAAATCTTCTAAGGACGTATCCATCTACTTTTTCTTCGTGTTTGTAATAAGCTACTTCCTCTAAATCAGTTTTCACACCAATTTCTTCAAACATTTCCCTCTTTGCGGCAGTCAAATAATCTTCCCCTTCGTCCACATGGCCTGCTGCTGAATGATCCCACAGCCCAGGGAAAACAACATTCATCGTACGTTTTTGAAGCAATATTTTGCCATCTGGATTTTCAAGCATAATTCTAGATATTCTATGAAAATTACTACCAGATATGGCTTCTTCTTTAGTGGCAGCCCCTATAGGATTGTCGTTCTCATCAACAATCTGTAACAACGGATGATGCAAGATTAGTCCTTGTTTGAAAGTTCACGAATCTTCTTAGTCAATTCGTCCATAACTTTCGGATTTTCTTCTAAGTATTTTTTGGCAGCTTCGCGGCCTTGGGCGATTTTTTCATCTTTATATGAGAACCAGGCACCACTTTTTTCTACCAATTCTTTTTCGACTGCTAGGTCAATCACATCGCCACTTCGGCTAATGCCCTGGTTATACATAATGTCAAATTCAGCGATTCTAAATGGCGGCGCAATTTTGTTCTTAACTACCTTTACTTTTGTGCGGTTGCCAATGATGTCGTCGCCTTGTTTGATCTGAGAGATTCGGCGAATATCCATTCTTACGCTGGAGTAAAACTTCAACGCATTACCGCCAGTCGTGGTTTCCGGATTACCAAACATTACACCAATCTTCATGCGAATTTGGTTGATGAAAATAACAGTGGTATTTGAGCGATTAATAATTCCTGTTAACTTACGCAGAGCCTGACTCATCAGCCGTGCCTGCAAGCCCATGTGGCTGTCGCCCATATCACCTTCTATTTCAGCACGTGGCACTAGCGCAGCCACCGAGTCAACTACGACTAGATCTACAGCGTTAGAGCGGACTAAAGTTTCAGCGATTTCTAAAGCTTGCTCACCATTATCCGGCTGAGAGATCAGTAGATTATCAGTATCAACGCCAACTTTTTTGGCGTAGCTAGGGTCAAGAGCGTGCTCAGCATCTATAAATGCCGCCGTGCCACCATTTTTCTGTATCTCTGCAATTACATGGAGGGTTAGAGTGGTCTTACCCGAGCTTTCAGGTCCATAGACTTCTATAATTCGGCCTTTTGGGATACCACCACCTAAAGCCAGATCTAGGCTCAAACTGCCTGTAGAAATTGTCTCTACATTAGTCTTATGGGCCTCTCCCAGCTTCATGATTGAGCCTTTACCAAACTGCTTTTCTATAGTCTCTAGCGCAAGGCCTAGAGCCTTAGTTTTTCCAGCTTTTTCACTAGTTTGTTGATCAGATTTTGCCACTTTTCCTCCTGCTAATTTTCCCCAATGTTTTCAATTATTCAGTATACACGAGTCTCTGGAGATATAGCTTTCAGGTTTTAGCCTTAAGCTTTATAATGTTACATAACTATGAGAATTTCAGACTCGTTGGTGGAGAAACTTTTAATTGACGCGGGCAAGGCTACTGCGCCACAGTTCGAGCCGTTACGTGAGCAAGTTAAAAGTGAGAAACTACCACTCCAGCAGATTGTTATCAATAACAACCTAGTCAACGAAAAAGACTTAACAAAGCTTTACGCTAAGGAAATTGACGTACCGTTTGTCGAGCTTAATGCCAAGGAAGTAAAACGTGAAATCCTACGTTTAATTCCCGAGCGGATTGCCAGCAAATATAAAGTAGTTTTGTTTGGCGTTGAGGACGATGGACATAAGCTTCTGGCTATGGAGGATCCTGATGATATTCAAGCGCTAAGCTTTTTGCAAAAGCAGCTCGGCACAGATATTAAAGTCCATATTGCCACAACCACAAATATAGAGGCTGTGTTAGATCAATACAGAGGTAACGTAGGCACTGAGCTAACAAAAGTTCTGACCACAGAAGAGGAAGAGGCGGAGGAGGCCGAGGATGTAACCGAAGAAGATTTGGCAGAAGATTCGCCCATCGCTCAGACTGTTAATTTGATAATTGAATATGCGGTTAAGTCCAGCGCTAGTGATATTCATATAGAGCCAAGAGAAGGCCATGTCTTGGTTCGTTACCGAGTTGATGGAGTTTTGAAAGAGGCGAACAAATTGCCAAAGAAAATTCTCGGCCCACTCGTCAGCCGTATTAAAATTTTGAGCAACTTAAAGATCGACGAGCGCCGCGCGCCTCAAGACGGTAGATTCAAAATACAGGTTGGCAGCTTTTGAGTGAATCAAGTAAGCCTGCAACTCTAGAGGAATTAGGTTACTGGGGAAACTCTCTAAAAATTATAAACAGTGCTATCACTCAGCCACATGGCATGATTCTAGTCACAGGACCAACTGGCTCCGGTAAATCAACTAGCCTTTTCAGCATTTTAACTCTTTTAAACAAGCCGACTGTTAATATTTCCACCATCGAAGATCCAGTAGAATATAAAATCCCTGGGGCTAATCAAACGCAGGTAAATCCAAAGGCTGGCATGACGTTTGCTGCAGGCCTTCGAGCCCTCCTGCGTCAAGATCCAAACATAATAATGGTTGGTGAAATCCGCGATACAGAAACGGCTGGTTTAGGCGTTCAGGCTGCCCTAACGGGCCATTTGGTGTTCGCCACCCTTCACACTAATAACGCAGCCACTTGCCTGCCTAGGCTTTTAGATATGGGTATCGAGCCATTCTTAATAGCCAGCACAGTAAGAGCGGTGGTCGGTCAAAGACTTGTCAGGCGGCTGTGTGTAGATTGCCGTGAAACATTCACCCCAGATGATGCCAGTATCAAAGAGATTGATGCAATATTTCACACCGACAATCCGGAACAGATGAAGTTTATACATGAAAGAGAAAAAGACGCTCTAGATGGAGGCATCGGCAAAGCTGTAGCTACTAAAACAGCTAAGGCCTCTACGGGTGAACTATCTACAAGCCCTACAAAAATTCTAAAGATATGGCGCGCCAAAAAAGATGGTTGTGAATCCTGCGGCCATACTGGCTACAAAGGTCGGTTGGGTATATATGAAGTTTTGCCAAATTCTACCGAAGTACAAAAACTTATTGTTGCCAACGGTACCAGCGAAGAAATTCAGAACCAAGCCATAAAGGATGGCATGGTAACAATGCAGATTGATGGCTTTATAAAAGCTTTGCGCGGCCAAACCAGCGTTGAGGAAATACTAAGAGTAACAACCGAAAAATGAGATTTGAATACACAGCCACAAAAGACGGCAAAAAAATCAACGGGACAGTCGAAGCCTCGTCTAAAGCTGCCGCTATCTCAACCCTTGCACACCAAAACATCCACCCAATTTCCATAAAGACAGTCGGCGGTAAATCACGCATTGCCAAACTAAAACATGGCAAAGTAAAGATAAAAGACTTGGTTGTTTTTACTCGTCAGCTCTCAACCATGATCTCCGCGGGAGTACCCCTTAATAGATCTCTTGCAACCATGCAGATGCAAACGAGTAACAAATATTTCAACACTGTAATCGGTGCTGTTGCTAAGGATGTAGAGGGTGGGCTGTCTTTTGCGGATGCCCTTGGTAAACATCCAGACGCTTTCAATGAAATATACGTAAGCATGGTGCGAGCAGGCGAATCTGGAGGAATTTTAGACGATATCTTGAAGCGTTTAGCCGCTCAGGTGGAAAAAGATGCTTCCATGCGTAAAAAAATTAAGAGTGCTATGGCCTACCCTACGGTGATTTTTGGCATAACTATCATCGCGTTTTTCGGAATTATGATTTTTGTGATTCCTAAGATCGGTGCAATTATTAAGGACCTGGGCGGACCCGACGCTAAACTGCCAGTTTACACCGAAGCCATGTTAAGCATCAGTGATTTTATGCGCTCTAACGCCATTATTATTGTCATTTTACTGGTCGGAGGCATAACTTTGCTACGACGCTACATCAAGACGCCTAAAGGAAAATATCAATTCCACAAACTTTTACTGAAAATACCGATTATTAAAACAATCATTGTCAAAATAGCGTTAGCACGTTTTGCCAGGACATTTGCATCCTTAATGTCCGCCGGTGTGGCCGTTTTAGATGCGCTGGAGGTAACAGGCAATGTTATCGGCAATAAAGTAATAGAGGCAGAGTTAAAAGCTGCAGCGGCTGAAGTTAGGAATGGAAAGCAGCTGAGTGAGCCTCTCTCAAAGAGCGCTATCTTCCCCCCTATTGTTAGCCAAATGTTGGCTGTCGGTGAAGAGACCGGTCAGATTGACACTATATTAATTAAGGTAGCTGATTTCTATGAAGAAGAGGTTGACGCGGTAATAGATGGATTGAGTTCGCTGATTGAGCCAATTATGATTATTGTTTTGGGTGCGATGGTAGGTGTTATAGCAGCTAGTGTTATGGGCCCTATAGCCTCCTTGAGTCAAAACGTCGGTGAATAAGGTGTGTAAAGGTTTTCAAAAAGGGGTTGACCTTGAACCCTCTTATGTTTAATAATTTAGGCCAGATGCTTACTTTATAGCTCAGCTTAACAGTAAGATCAGAGTAAAAACTTAAATTAACAACAAGTAAACAAAGGAGGGTGGGTCCTCATGATCTCACTAAAGAAAAAGCAAAGCGGTTTTACTATCGTGGAGCTACTAATCGTTATCGTCGTTATAGGTATCTTAGCGGCAATAGTTATAACAACATTTACAGGTGTGCAGAAGAAAGGTCGAGACGCTGACCGAAAGAGTGATATCAACTCTATGTATAGTCAAGTTGAGGTTTATTTTGCTGAAAATGGCAAATACCCAACTCTAACGGATATGAACAGTTCTACCTTTAGAACTAACAGTTTGAAAGGTCTAAGCGACGATGCTTTGACTGATCCTAAAGGAAGTGGTGCTACTTTAGTAGGCGCTCCTGCAGCTAACTCTTACTCATATGCCGTAACACCGGCTGGATGTGACAACACAACAACTGGTGGTGACTGTCTAGGCTTTACGCTAACAGCGACACTAGAATCTGGTGGAACATTTGCGAAGAACGGTTCTAATAACTAGTCTCCTTCTGTCGTAATTTAAAACCCTGGCCTAAACCGCCAGGGTTTTTTATAATCAATCTAAGTAACCATAAGGGTGTTTAATTGAACCTAAAGAATTCCGAGTCTGGATTTACGTTAGTCGAACTAATTACAGCTATTGTAATTGGGGCGCTTTTTTTTGGGGCTGTAGCTAATCTGATCTCTAACAATAGCTACTTAGCAGAGCGATCAAAAGACGTAGCCACAACCAATTCTTTCGTTGAAAATAAAGTAGAAGAACTAAGAAGCGCAGGATATCTCAGCCTATCCAACGGCACTATTGATGTGACGGCTGAACTACCAGCAGAACTTAGGGCCCCCAAAAGTGGAAGCGTGGTAATAAGCAGTGAATCCACATCTATTAAACGCGTAGCTATAAACGTCACATACAATGACCAAGGTACGGCTAAGACTTATAGTTATACAACATTCATAGGAGAGCTCGGTGTCGGCCAATACTAGCAAGCCTTCTGCACCGTCTTGGTCTGCTGCCCGGCAAAGCCGGTCACTCTACCAAGACTCTTGGAGCACTGCTTTGTCGGCCATTCCAATGCTCGTGCGTCGTACCATTCGTACGTCTTACTCCGCGTTTCATGGCCTCCTAACATTGCACTCAAGTGCAAAACGCTTGGTCACACCTAACACTCACGTACAGAACGGATTCCGGTCAAAGTTCGTTAATTCAGGAGCCTTGAGCATTTTGCACTTTAGGTCAGTTTGGATTTTCTTCTTAAAAATCTGGGCTTCGCATTTGAATGCAACGCTAGGAGGTAGCGAAGAGCGAATGAGTCGTATAAAAAATACGTTGAATGAGCGAGGGAGCGTTTCCGACAAAGCGTTGCGTCAAAAGGCTTCATCGGTATTTCGAACTCTGTTCGAAAACAGGATGAAGCCGGTGCGAAGTTCAGAAGGGGGTTTTACGATTGTGGAACTTAATATGACTATTGGATTGATGGCTATCCTATCCATCGGCTTCATGGCTATTTTTACTAACTTTCTCGTCACAAATACACGCATAAATACTTCTATCGAGATGACCAGCGGCTCACAGATTCTGCTTAGGACAATGGTTGAGGAACTCAGATACGGCGCAGGTGTAAGACAGACAAACACCATAACCGACCCTAATGGCCCAGGAGCAGGCTGGAATACAGGTAACGTTAATTTTGTAATCATTACAGCCGTACCAGCAGTAGATTCTTCAAACAATTACATTATTGATACATCCACAGGCAGCCCCTACATGAACGAATTCGTGTACTTTAAGCAAGGTACTGCACTTTATAAACGTACATTGGCTCATCCTAGCGCAACCGGCAACAGTCTAAAGACATCCTGTCCAGAGAGCGTCGCGACTTCATCCTGCCCCGCCGACAGAAAGCTTGTAGAAAATCTTGAAACAATGTCATTCACTCTTTATGACCAGGATAATGCCACAACTGCTAACACAGCGTTAGCACGATCGATTAAAATAGATTTGACGTTATCAAAGGATACTTTTGGTAATCCAATAACATTCGACAACAGCATAAGAATAACCTTAAGGAACACATTCTAATGAAGAGAGTTGATATAAATCAAAAAGGCTCAGTGCTAATTTCTATCTTGATAATAATGCCTTTTTTCCTTCTGGTGGCAGCGGCATATATGCAATTTGCCGTTACAGGATTCCAGATAGCACGAAAAGACCAGTACCGTACCCACGCGCAGTTTGCAGCTGACGCAGGACTTGACTATGCTATGGAAGAAATAAATGAAAATGGCAGCTGGACGGGAACAGCTACGGAGCTTGATCTGCATAACGACGGCACCATCCGAACCACCTACCAAGTAAGTGTTACAGATGTGGACTCGACCAACAAAACTGTAACATCAACCGGAAAGACCTATAGAGGTAGCTCAGCTACCCCTGAAAGCTCAATTAGCATCGACATGGGCATTAGGGGCGTTGTTTCTGGTGAATATAGCATAGTTAGTGGTGTCGGTGGACTGATTATGAGAAACAGCTCCAGAATTGTGAATGGTAGCGTTTATGTTAATGGTACTTTGACCATGAGCAACACTTCGCAAATCGGACTTAGTTTCCTACCGGTTGATGTTAAAGTAGCACACCAATCCTGCCCCGCGGGGTCAAGTCCTGGAGCCACCTACCCTAGAGTTTGTGCATCTGGGGAAAATGGACAACCCATAACCCTCAATCATTCTTCTAGGATCTATGGTGATGTGGAGGCAACAAACCAGACAAATGGTGCTGGAATGTCTAACGGTGGATTAGTTACTGGTAGCTCCGTGCCTGCTGTTTCGCTGCCGAGCTATGATAGAGCGGGACAAAAAGCTGCAGTGACAAACGAGATTACTGGCGCGCAGGCTGGTTGTTCTTTTGGTTTTAAAACCTGGCCTGCAAACACCAAAATAACCGGCGATGTAACTGTTTCAAACCTTTGCTTTGTAACTGTTGAGGGTAATGTATGGATAACAGGCAATTTAAATGTCAGAAACTTGTCATCATTAAATGTTAGGTCGGGCTTAACAGAACCACCGGTCATAATGATAGATGGAAGCACGGGCTTTACCCTATCTAACGCTGCGAGCCTTAATACTAATTTAAATCTTACGGGCTTCCGCATAATTACCTACGCCAACGCCACAGGAAACCCCGACGCAAATGTTACTGGAACAAATCTTTACAACAGTCAGTCAATGCCAACTATAAACATAAATAACACAGGCAGTGGTTTTAATACGGAATTTTATGCCCGATGGTCTAAGGTGGTCGCTGGAAACTCCGGTAGTATAGGGGCTCTTGTTGGACAAACTGTAGAGCTTAATAACAGTTTAGCAGTCACATTTGGCACAAGCGTTAGCGGTTTTGGTGATACAGTCTGGGTCGTTGATTCATATAAAAGATCTTTTGACTAAGTCTCAGCATAATCACCATCTGTTAAAAGCAACTTATATGATATAGTTAACATGGCACTTTGGTGGGCAAAATGGACATAGATAACACACATTTTTACAAAGATAAACCACTATTTGGACTGGACATTGGCTTCAGCAGCATAAAGGTTATGCAGCTAGAACATCACGGTGATCAGCACCGTGTTGTAGGCTATGGTATAGGTGCTTTCGATAGCTCAGCGATTAAAGATGGCGTTATCGTAGATTATGAGTCTCTTGCTCAGGCTACTCTGAATTTGTTCAAAAAAAACATCGTGGGCGAGATAACAACAAAACGCGTTGCTCTAGGCATTCCCTCAATCAGAACTTTTACTCATACTTTTGTACTACCCCCAATTGAGGATAGTGAACTTCACGAAGCCGTCATGCTTGAAGCTGAACAAAATATCCCCGTACCTATAGGCGAACTTTATTTAGACTATTCAGTTGTTTCAAAAAATGACAAAACTACAGAGATATTGACCGTTGCTATACCTAAAAAAATCGTTGATTCTCATCTAAACTTTTTGAAGATATTGGGATTAGAGCCAGTTATTTTTGATACCAGTATTAGTGCTGCTGGACGCTTATTTGACCAGAAAGAAGAACACAGCGATATACCAGCTGTACTGATTGATTTCGGATCGATCTCAGCAGATATAACCATTCGTGATAAAACTAACGTCATAACCGGCACCATACCTAGTGGTGGCGACACATTCACAGAAATCTTGGCCAAAAATCTAAATGTCAGCAAAGAAGAAGCTCACGTTATCAAGACTAAATACGGAATTAGTAAAAGCAAAAAACAAGATAAAATACTCGAGATTCTAAAGCCCGAGCTTGACCAGCTTGTTCGCGAGGTTCGCAGAATGATCCGCTATTACGAAGAAAGGTCTGGTTCAAAATCAAAAGTTGGACAAATAATAACTATGGGGGGCGGCTCAAACATGCCAGGTCTCAGTGGATATTTGACTGATGTATTGAGGCTCCCGGTCAGAATGAGTGAGCCGTGGCAAGGCTTAAGCCTACATAGGCTACACGCCCCAAATGAAAACGAGAAATCTGTCTATGTAACTGTAGCTGGACTATGTTTTATAAACCCTAAGGAGATTTTCTAGATGATCAATCTTCTTCCTCCTGATTATAAGCAAAATATTGTCTATGCACGTAGAAACGCAGCGCTTCGCAAGTGGGGATTGGCTCTCTTAATCACAATATTCGGAGCGATAGTAATCATCGGTGGTGGGTACATATATATGGACCAAGCCATTAAAGCAAATCAAAAAGAGGTAGCAGCTTCTCAAAAAAGCTTGGAAGAACAAGATATTGAAGGCACCAGAAAACGGCTAGATGAAATATCTGCAAATACAAAGTTAATCCTTCAGGTACTATCACGCGAGATATTGTTCTCTGGACTTCTTCGTCAGCTTGGAGCCACGCTGCCTGCGGGCACATCATTGGAGCAGATAAAAATTGACAAAGTCTCAGGGGGCATAACATTAAAGGCCGTCGCAAAGGATATAGACTCAGCTACTCAATTGCAGGTTAATTTGGAAGACCCAAATAATAAGATCTTCCAAAAAGCCGATCTAGAAACTATAAACTGTGGCGTAGCTGAAGGAGCCACAGCAACCGCCTATCCGTGCAGCGTTCAAATTAGAGCGTTGTTTGCTAAAGACAATCCTTATGTCTATATACAAAATACTTCAGCATCAGGGGCTCAGCCATGAACACTAAGAGATTCTTTTACCTAATGACCGGGTTTGTCGTTCTGCTCTGCTTAGTATTAATAGGCGTTACTGTGGCCGGGAATATCGTATTTAAGAAACAATCCGACAAATTAGTTGGCGTTAAAGCTAAAGGCCAAGTCGCAGAACAGCAAAAAGTTTCACTATCGCAAGCAAAGAAAGATATCGAAAAATACACTGAACTTGATGGAATTGCCAAGTCGGTTGTCCCACAAGACAAAGATCAAGCAAAAACGGTAAGAGAGATTAATAAAATCGCAGCTGAGAGCGGCATTAGCATCCAGCAAATCAGCTTTGCAAGCTCTAACCTAGGCCTAGCCCCTGCGAAGCAAAGTACTTCCTCCGAGGAATCCGGCGAATCTTCAGAACAAAATAAAACGCAGGCAGCCCCTACAAATATATCTCAGGTTAAACCTGTTGAAGGAATTAGCGGAGTTTATTCTCTAGAAATAACTATTGCATCAGGCGATAACCCTGTTTCCTATTACGGTTTCCTGCGGTTCCTCGAAAAACTTGAAGCAAACCGCAGAACAGCACATGTAACTGAGATAACGGTTAGCCCAACGGAAAAGGGGTCAGACGTGACCTTCACATTAAAACTTAACGCCTACTTAAAACCATGAAGATAGATTTAAAAAGCATACCAGCATATATTAAGAAGCTTGCAAAGGCCATTAAGCCTCATATGATCTTTGTATTTATTGTGTCGGTTATAAGTATCTACGGACTTTTAGTATTCCAAATCAATAGACTTTCTTCTATAGAACCTAGTGATGAGAAAATTAATGAAGAACTAAACACCATAAAAAGACCAAAAATAGATCAAGAAACCATCAGCAAAATTGAGCAGCTTGAAGACCAAAGCGTAGGGGTTCAATCATTATTCAAAGCCGCTAGAGACAATCCATTCCAGGATAACTAAAACTAGATGTTGGTTGGGTTGCGGTTGCCATTGCTATTGTGTTTGGCAAAATACGCAGCTCTAGCGTCCTGCAGGGCTTTCGCGTAAGCATTCGGGTTTGGGCAATATTTAAAAATAAAGTTATTCTGCTCACCCGCAGTTTCTACTTTTAAGGTTCCGTAATTAAAAATTGTCGGAAAGACGCCACCTTGCTCGGAAGTTACGTCTTCAACATTCTCCATAGTAAGCTCTGAAACTTTTCTGTTGAAAAGCCCAACTTGCAACACTTGGGTGATGTGAATATCAGTGATGATTAGTTGATTGGCATTGTAAATTCTTGTAGCCAGAGCCATAAAAATTAAGCCTAAAACTATAAAAATCAGAGAAAGCATCGATAAAGCCGCTGTAAGAGTAGCGCTAGAGCCTATGACATCTGGCAGTAGAAACACTATTAATCCAAGAGAAAGCCCAACGCCCAAAACAACCTGTAAATAAATTAAAAATAGACCGAAAAAATGTCGTCTAATATCGGCAACCTTTATCTCGTCTTGATTTATATCTTCCACCTTGCCCATCGGATTAAAAACAGGTTTTCGTCTTTCGAAAGCCTCTTCAGTTATTGGGCTCTGTGTAGGCTCTTTTTTCTCATTAATTATCTTACTCATGTATTCTTCAACCGGATTGGGATTTTTGCTTTCTTTATTCATATCCGGTAATTATATCAATTTAGTCTGGTCACCGTCTTTTGGTTTTTTATTCAGGTGCTTGTAGGCTTTTGGCGTAGCCTTACGGCCTTTTGGTGTACGCTCAATTAAGCCAATCTGCATCAGGTAAGGCTCAAAGAAATCTTCAATTGTGCTTTGTTCGTCACCCGTAAGAGCAGAAAGAGTTTTAATCCCTACCGGGCCGCCGCCATGATTATCTATGATAGTTGTCACCACTCTTCTGTCTGAAGGATCTAGACCTAATTCGTCGATCTCTAACATCGCCATAGCCTTTTCGGAAACAACTGTATCAATTATTCCGTCGCCATTAACGTCAGCGTAGTCCCTAACTCGTTTAAGCAATCTATTGGCAATTCTTGGAGTTAGTCGCGCCCTCCTTGCCAAATATTGAGCGGATTTATCATCAATTTTTATATCAAGTATTTTTGCAGCTCGCTTAATTATCTGGGCAATTTCCTCATCAGAATAAAATTCTAGTCGATGCTGCAAACCAAACCGATCACGCAAGGGAGCAGCCAGTGATCCGGTGCGCGTAGTAGCGCCAATGATAGTAAATTTAGGTAGGTCAAGCCGCATACTCTTAGCGCTTGGGCCTTTACCTAGCATTATGTCGAGCTTAAAGTCTTCCATTGCCGAATATAAAACTTCTTCCAC
Source organism: Candidatus Saccharimonadota bacterium (assembly GCA_016219345.1). Taxonomy (GTDB): domain Bacteria; phylum Patescibacteriota; class Saccharimonadia; order Saccharimonadales; family 2-12-FULL-41-12; genus JACRNE01. Next base: position 9,826 of record JACRNE010000001.1, on the reverse strand, counting down.
ACTTCTGTGCAATCTGTGAATTTCATCAATAAATAAAATGTCACCATCCTCCAAGTTCGTTAGGATACTCGCTAAATCCCCTGCTCGCTCAATCGCCGGACCAGAGGTAATCTTAATAGATTTGCCCATTTCGTTTGCTATAACACTAGCCATAGTGGTCTTACCCAGGCCTGGAGGACCGAAGAGCAAAACATGATCTATCGGTTCACCACGTTTCTTAGCAGCTTCAATGGCCAGCTTTATGTTCTTTTTAAGTCTCTCTTGACCAACGTAATTTGTAAAATCCTTTGGTCTCAGTGAATTATCTAGCTCGACCTCTTCATCATCACCACCATTGCTTTGCACTATTCGCTCAACTGTCATTTCTTAGCCCTCAAAGCTTGCTTTACTTTGTCTTCGACTGGTAACTCTTTGTCTATCCCGGAGAGCGCTTTAGATGCTTCTGCATTATTAAAACCAAGCGCTAAAAGCGCCTGCATGGCTTCATCATCAACTCTCACTCCGCCCCTGCTAACAATGTTCTCAGCGTCCTCTGATGACTCTAGCCCAACTCTATCTCTTAGCTCAACCACAATTTGCTCCGCGGCTCTCTTGCCAACATGTTTTGCGCTTTGCAGCAACTTCACATCTCCACCTGCTATTGCACCCCTGACCACACTTTCAGAGCCCAAGCTCATCACGGCCAATGCCACCCTTGGACCAACATTTTTTACGCTTAACAAAAGTTCAAATAATTGGCGATTCAAAGGTTCACTAAATCCATATAAATCATGCGTGTCTTCTCTAATGTGCTCATATATGAATAATTTGGTTTTATCACCTTCTTTTAAGCTAACCGCTTCATCAATCGTAACTTTTACGCCGTATCCTACGCCATTAACGTCTATAACAACACTTTCAAAATTCTTTTCACGAATAACTCCGTGCAAATAAGCAATCATTACGTAATATTATAACCGATTAGGCTATATTCGAGGAGTTGGCTTGGGTTATTGCACAAGCTAAAGCATCGGCGCAATCATCTGGTTTGGGAATTTCTTTAAGTTTCAAAATAACTTTTACCATTTCCTGGATTTGGCTTTTCTCTGCTTTCCCATACCCTGTTATGGCTTGCTTGATTTGAAGTGGAGTATATTCAAAAACCGGTAATTTATTCTGTTCACCACAAAGTAGGATAACCCCCCTAGCCTGGCTCACGCTCATCGCAGTTGTTACGTTTTGCGCAAAGAACAGTTTTTCGACAGCCATAACTTCTGGCTTATTTTCTTCTATGATCCCGCTCAGTTCATCATAAATTATTTTTAGTCTCTCGCTATCGTTAAGTCTTGAGTCTGTTCGGATCACCCCAGCGTCAATCATATGTAGCTTCGAGCCTGTTTTCTCAATCACGCCGAAACCAACTATGCCGGTGCCTGGATCAATCCCCAAGATCCTCATATTAATTCTCTACTATGTCGAAATTAACATGGGTTCCACTAACATCATCTAGGTTGTCCAGGGCTTCCATTAGCCGCTCGATTTTCCCGGCGGTAGAGCTATCTGTAACTTCGACAGTATTTTTGGGAATATAGGTTAGTTCTGCCTCAGCCACCTCAACACCAGCATTTTTTAGATTATCTCTAACCTCTGCTAATTTTTTTGGGTCAGTATAAATCGTTGTCTCGTCTTCATCCTCTTCCACATCGTCAGCCCCAGCATCTAGAGCCGTCATTAGTAGCTCTTCGCCTTTGGCCTTAACTACAATCATGCCTTTTCGCTCAAACTGAAAGGCTACAGCGCCTTTTTCAGCAATATTCCCACCGTGTTTGGTAAAGGCCAGCCTGACATCCGGATATGTTCTGTTTATATTATCAGTCGCACACTCTACCAATATTGCTACCCCGCCAGGTCCATAGCCTTCATACATAACTTCTTGGATCTGTTCCCCGCCTAGTTTTCCGCTTCCGCGGTCTATAGCCCTTTGGATATTTGCAGCTGGCATATTAGCAGCCTTAGCTTTGTCTATCGCCAAACGAAGGGTAAAATTCATTTCCGGATCAGAACCAGCGCGAGCAGCAATAGCAATAGTATTACCAAGCTTGGTAAAAACCGCACCACGCTTTGCATCTTCTATCGCTTTACCGCGATGTATCTTTGCCCATTTACTGTGACCAGCCATTACACCAGATTATAGCAGCTACTCTGTTACTGTGTCATAATATTTATGTAAAAGGAGAAAAATATGGCTAAAAGAAAAGCAAGAGAAAGAGATTATGAAAGCGGGGGCGTAGGATTCGTTGGCTCTATACTTCTAGGAGCTGGTTTTGGCGTACTTTTTGACGAAGTAATCGCCGGGATTCTCCTAGGAATAGGCGCAGGCTTTTTAGTTATGGCGCACTTCACCCGCACCCAAGACTGAATTATCAACACTTAAAAAGTTGCAATAACAGAGGTAATCTGTTAGAGTTTTTTAGTATTTATATACATGGGCCCGTAGCTCAGCCGGTTAGAGCACCTGCCTTTTAAGCAGGGTGTCGTGGGTTCGAGTCCCACCGGGCCCTCCATTAAAACAGCTCAGTCTTCTTGGCTGGGCATTTTTAATTTAAGAAAGGTTTCTTGCAGAGATTAAGCAAAAGCAGTAATCTAGTTCTTAGATTAATATAAGGAATCCATAATGTTTTTAAGCAAACTGTTCAGTATTTTTAAGAAAAAAGACAAATCAGCTCCAGGGCCCAACATATCAGGCGAGGCTCGCACAACCATCCCAACAGCAGGAGTAGCCGTGGGTACAGCCGTAGGCGCTAACGAAGGCGGACCAGCACCATCTACCTCACCATCTGCATCAGCTAGCTCGGATTCTAGCCCAGAAACATCCGTAGCTGATTCTGGCTCTTCTGAAGATACCTCTATTAGTCCTGATTCAGCCATTCCAAGCGACGCTGGGGTTAGTCCAGACTCAACTGAAGTTGCCCAATCTCCAGCTCCAGAAGCACCTTCAGAGCCAGCCGCGGAAAGCCCAGAGACCACGCCTTCTCCTTCACCGGAAACACCTTCAGAGCCGACTGCTGAAACACCGAGCGAACCGAGCGAACCAGCAGCACCTAGCTCTAACGATCCGCCAACTTTTGGTTAAGTTCTAATTTTTGTGCTTTTTATGCTTAGGCAGGCCTTTTATATGAGGTGCCCAGGCGCTAATTAATGTAATTGTGGCAGCAAAAGCCACAATGTAGCTTTCATTTTCAGTCAGAAGAATCCGCTGTGACTCTTCTAAGTTATTTACGACGTTTATGTATGGGTTTATAAATAGTGCCAAAGTCAAAAGCGAAAAGAAAAGCGGTAAACCATTTATTAGCATTCTTGATCTAGTCGTTGTGCCCTTCATCAGCAAGACAGTTAACGCAACGGGGATTAGAAGTAGAAAAAGCTGAACATATTTAGCTTCGATGTTTGGTAAAAAGTTAATTACAAACCCATAAAGTTCATCACTCAACTCCTCGGCAAACAACTTTCCAACCAAAATACTTAAAAACATTACTGTTGGCGGAACCCGTAGATATACAGTTCCTAGCCATGCAGCTAATGCGATTATGCCAAGCACAAGCGTTGTATCCATCTTAAAATTGTAACCTTGATCCGACTTTTAATCCATTTTGGTCAGAAACACCTGCATTGAACTCTAAAACATATTTTGTATCACCTTGGCAGAAAGATTTAGGATATGAGCCGGGAGAAACGTTTTTTTCAATCTTTGTGATTTCTTTTGCTTCATTCAGCCAGATCATGTCTATACTAAATTTCATATCTTTCATCCAAAAACACTGCTCTTCAATAGTCTCAAATATAAAAAGCATGCCTGTTTTCTCGCCCAGGCTATCCCTGTATGAAAGCCCGTTCATTCTTTGTTCATTAGTAGTGGCTTTTTCAAGTTCGTAACAACCCTGAGCTAGCTGGACTCCTATGCAACTTGGGCTTTCACTTTTATTTAAGTCTTTAGACTGGCTGGCAACAAAATATAGCGCAAAAACCAAAGCCAAAAAAATTATAAAAAATGCAGTTAATATAGAGACATTCTCGCGAAAGCCACGCCTAGTTTTAGGCGCCAACTTTATCTTTTTTTCGTCTTCCCTTGGCATTGTGTTCTATATACTCGATCACTTTCCCAGCGACATTGCTGTGAGTTACTCTCTCGATATTAAACCCAGGACTGGCATTTACCTCTAAGACTAGTGGTCCTCGATCCGCTCGCATCATATCCACGCCGCAAATCGGCAGACCCATTTCTTTGGCGGCTTTTTGTGCCATTTTGCGCTCTTCTGTAGTCAGTTTAATCGGCGTGCCCTCGCCACCCTGGTGAAGGTTTGATCTAAAATCATCATCAAGGCTCTGACGTTTCATGCTAGCAACCACACGCCCACCGACCATAAATGCCCTTATGTCAGTCCCCGCTGCTTCCTTAATAAATTCTTGGACTAAGAAGTTCACGCCCTCGACATAAAAGGCTTGCATTACAGCCTGAGCCGCTTTTTTGTTCTCGGCCAATACTACACCATTACCATGCGTACCGCGGGCAACTTTAATAATCAGTGGCGTACCGCCCGCATGCTCAATCACATCTTCAAAGTCAGAAGTTTCACGAGCAAACACCGTTTTAGGAATCCCAATGTCTGACTTTGCCAAAAGCTGGTAAGAGCGCAATTTATCGCGCACACGATTTATCGCAATAGAGCTTGCAGTCGTGAATACTCCTTGCATCTCAAACTGCCTTACCACGGCCGTCCCATATTTCGTATTACTTTGGGCAATTCTAGGTATCACAGCGTCTACATCTGTTAGTGGCTTTCCTTTATAGAAAACAACTGGTCGGCCTTTCTCTATAGCCATGTAACACTGGGCATAATTAACGACGCGAACATTGTGACCACGAAGTAGCGCTTCTTCTTTTAGCCTTCTAGTACTGTAGTTGCCTGGACCCTTAGATAAAATTACGATGTTCATATTTTTACTTTAGTCCTCTAGGTCTTCTTCGTCCACGGTGCTTTTAATGCCAAATGTTTTCTTAAGCCGAGTTCTATCAATGCTTGTTTTACCGGCATCGACCAGATATTTACCTTTTAGAAGTTTTCGGCCAACCAACACTGGGAATAAGTTATTGCTTCTATCCGCAAGCGTAAACGAAGTATAGAAAATCTTTGGTCCCAGTTTTATCTTAATAGGAACTTCGTATCGTTCCTCGTCTTTACCAAAGGAATTTGTAACATTAACCCTGCTAAATCTTGCGGACTCAAAATCACGTTTTACAGGTGAACAAGGATGCCCCAGCAACTTACAGGTCAGGACTTCTTGGCCCTTCTTCTTAACAATTTTTATGTCGCTTGCATGAATCGATGACCTAAACGCCCCAGTATCTATCTTTGCTGGGACCTTAAGGGCAGTATTAACAATGTCAATCTCTTCGAAACGTCCGATAATTACCTGATACTTACTTGCCATTATTCCTCCGTCTCATCATTTAAGTTACCTAGCTGCTCTTTTAGAAAATCAACAAAATGCTCTACCTTTTCATCAGTGCCGAATCCAGTAGCAATAGCTGGAGTTCCGTTCGCCTCAAGTACATATGCTTTGCCGTTTTCTTTGTTCACCAAGATATCCACCCCGCTTATCTCTCTACCTAATAATTCTGCTGTCTTGCGCGCGTATTGTAAATACTCATCTGGCAAGCTTCCAACATCTAGAAAGCCTGCATTGGCGCCTTTGGATGTATTATTCAGGTGATTATCATCGTTGGCTTGGCGGTGAATAACCAAAGGTTTCTTGTCCAAGCCGACAAATAGATATCGGTAATCGCCGTCGTTCGGCACAAAGTTCTGGACGATAAATTGTTTATCTGCTTCCGCAGACTCAAGTATATTTGCCGCCTCTTTTCCGTCTTTGATTAAGTAATTATCGTTACCTTTTGAGCCATCATTAGCTTTCAATATCAGAGGGAAATTAAAACCTTCAGGAAGTTCATTCTTGGTAAATAATTCTTTAAGTTTTAGACGCGATGCATAGAAAGTGTCAGGCACTGGGACTTTATTTCTAGCCAGCAGAAACATCTGTGCTAGTTTACCCGGAGCGATTGGCAAATTCACTTCGCTATTAAAAAACAAAGTTCTATTTGCCCTCAGATAAGCTGCGATCACTGGTGCTTCACCCGTGTTGTGTGACCAGTTTTTAAAATGCACTAAATCAACTTCGGCTAAATCTATTTTATTTCTGGTGTCGAATATCTTAGTTTTATCCGATTTTACGGTGTAAACCAAATCACTATAGGTGGTATATATTAGAGTAATATCATCCAACTTGGCAGAAACTTTCTCACAAAATTCAGCCACAAAGCGCTCCCGCTCCGCCCATGAAACGGTCTTTTCAGATCTGGATGTAATTATTAGTACTTTCTTCATATCATTGGCTTCTTAGAAACAAATATGCCGTCTTTTTTGTTTTGACAACTTAACTTATTTTAGCTAACTTTATCTCTTTATTATAGCATAAAAACACCTTAAATGTCAATGTCTCCACAGACCGGGAAGAGCAGCCCGCGCAGTCAAATTTACTTTGCTGCCCGGCGCGATGAGAAACCCAGAATGGGTGTCTCATAGGCTACCCCTGTTTTGCACGTACTCTCATGTAGGCAAAAACTATCGCTGCAAGCACAATCAAAATTAAGCTTATAATCATCGGGATAAAACCATTTTGGTTTAACTTCTTCATAATTTATCTCAGTATATCGCTTATGCTCTGATTGGATCAACCACTATCGGGTGGTTCTTTTGGAGGGATCCCGTGAATGAATATCGTGGAAATTCACGGGAAACCAAAAGAATCAGGACCCGATACGTACTATAGGCCAAATAGACCTTTTTTATGATCCTTAAACTCTTCCAGAATTTCTTTTTGCTTCTTAGATAATTTAGACGGAGTATCAACAACCACGGTAACTATATGCGCACCACGGTGGGATGATTTTATCTTCGGCACTCCGTGGCCTGATAATTTAAAGTCAGTTCCGCTCTGTGTGCCTGCTGGGATTTTCATTTTGATAGGCCCATCAACAGTATCTACCTCAATCTCTGTTCCAAGTGCTGCCTCCACCATATCTATATGCTGTTCACTTAGGATTAGCTCGCCTTCTCTAGTAAATTTTTTATGAGGTTTTACCCTTATGTGGACGTATAGATCACCCTTTGGTCCGTTGGCAATTGCTTCACCATGTTCGCGCAAGCGAATTGTCGCTCCGTCATCAATACCCGCTGGGATCTTTAGGTCAATTTCTTGCTCTTTCTTTTCTGTACCTTTGCCGGCACAGACTGAACAGACCTTTTCTGGCACTTTACCAGCCCCCTTACACTCACCACAAACAGTAGCTTGCTGCATGTTGCCGAAGACCGTTCGGATAACTTTCATGACCTGGCCAGAACCCTTACACGTATCGCAAGTTTTTAGCTCATAGCCCGGCTCAGCCGTTGTACCTTTACAGTGACTACAGGTGTCATCCAATCTGATATTTAGTTTTTCTTCTGTGCCGAATACAGCTTCCTCAAACTTTAGCTCTATCTTAGTTTCAACATCACTACCACGGGCTTGCTTAGCCCCGCGTCTTTGACCGCCTTGCTGCCCGCCAAAGAAATTACCAAATATATCGTTGGCTTCATCACCACCGCGGTCTGGGTGATGTTCTACGGCAGCGCGCCGAAAAGCTTTTTTGATCTCATCATTAGATGCATCTTTACCAAGGCCCAAAACTTCATAATAATCTCGCTTAGACATAGATTAGAATCCTAGTTTTGGTCCGTAGTAATACCAAAATCTGTTTAGTATCAAAAATATTAGTATCAAATATATAACGAATAATATGTCTCCGTGATGTTTACGTATAAATGTTGTTGCGGCTTTAGATTTCAGTTTTAGGTGTTTTTCCGCCAGCATGTACTGGAAGACATACCAAGAGGAGAAGATCATAACTATCCAGACAGCAAAGCAATAAATACAGATTGCACCGATGACGTAAAGGCTATGCCACATTAACCACATTGCAAAGGCGAGTCCGCCTAAAATACCTGCTAGATACAGCTTCCAGAACCAGCTCTTCATCCTTGCGCCGGCTATCATGACCACGGCTATAGTGGCCTGAGCGCCGAACATAACAAGGCCAATTAACGGATTAGGAAAGCCAAATACGGTAGCTTCTTTCGACTGCATGATAGGGCCACAGGCTAGAACTGGGTCAATGCTACAGCTGAGGTCGCGGTTAGGGTCTTTTAGTAGCTCAATATGTTCTACTGTCAGGGTAAATGACGCAAACAGGCCGACTATTGCCCCAACGAGCAAGATGTATGGCAGTGACTGCTGAATCTTCATGTTTTTTATACCCTTCATAAACATCTATCGTACCACCTTCCTAAATTTTTCTTTATATTGCAGGGCTGAAAATCTAATTATTCCTCGAGTTAATTAGTTCACTAAGTATACTGTTACCCTCCTTGGCAGAAAGATGTCCGATTGTACGATATTCAAACATTGCTGAGGCAGCTACTTTAACTAATTGCTGTAACTCTTCCTTTTCAATCTCTGTTTGTTCTTCTGGGGATGCATTTCCTTCTTTCGTCTTAATGACGGCAGATACAACACCGCTGATTGTTTTCGCTACAATCTCACGATGCCTATACTGCTCTAGAAGATTTTGATGGATTTTTAATTGTCTGTTCGCGTTAGAATAACCCAAGAATACTCCACCGAGAAATCCATAAAAAGTTAAGCCCATTATATACTTCCCGAAGCCATTAATATCATTGGTAATATCAACTTTGCTAAGAAATATAATAGTGACTATTAGCATATACAAAAACAGCGTGAATAGTAATCCTATGTACCATCTCTTTCTATTTAGTTTTAGGCTGTCCACCTTTTTGCTTGGCCGTAAAACTTTATATCTCCTTTTTCTTGGCTTATTCTCACCTTCAATAGTCTCTTCAAGTTCATCACATCTTTCTTTATAAAACTTACTCCAGTCAGCATTAATCTTGCGGCTTCAGACCTTTTACTTTCTATGTAGTCTCCTATCGACTTCTTACTGGCGACCTCCTGAGACTGTATGGCCTTAATTGATGCCTTAGTAAGCGGTGATCTTGCACCTCCTCTAGCCGATGATTGTACATCACTGATAGATTTTCCAAGTTCATAAAGCAATCCGAAATCTTTTTGCTTGTTCCAATCATTAAATATATAGCTGTCTGACAACATAAATTTATCATTGCCCGCATCATAATTAATATTGACAGTACTCCAGTTCCCATCAACAAATACATTAGCATTGTTTAGTTGATTTTGATCGTTATTTGCTGCTTGTCGAACTGACTCAAGGAACCTAACCCACTGCTGTTCAAGCTCTTCAAAACTAAGAGTAATCTCTGGCTGAAGATTCCTAATGTTGCTCTCGTTGAGTGCGATCCCTATATTAGAGATAATTTTGTACAAACGCAGCGCGATATCATTGTTGTTAGTTTTTGCAAAATTTAACAGGCTATCAAACTCAAGTTTCTTGTAGTTATCTATGGTTACGGGTGCGGGCCATTGTTGAATTTGCTCGTACATATCTTATACAACCTGCTCTTCATTGTCTTTTACATGACCTTGAACAATAAAATCCCTCCACTGAAAACCTAGAATTTCGATAAACTTCCTTTGTATTTCTGCATCGTCTCCAATAACAAGCAATCTGTCGTACGGGGCATCGTCTCCAACTTCTCCGAAACTCATCGGAGACAACTCTAACATCGTCCCTTTGTGTTTTATGGCATAGATTATA
>JACRNE010000029.1 GCA_016219345.1 Candidatus Saccharimonadota bacterium | reverse complement strand
AGTAAGCAGGCTGACTAGCTGCTTCGATGGTGCTGCTTTTCCCGGATGATGGCTCGAAACAAAACTCCTTAGCGTTCCGTCGTAGTCAAGCAATATTAAACGACTTTTTGAGTTTTTGAAGGATTTTAAGATTTTGTCTTTTGACTCAGAACTTAATAATTTATCGCCGCGGTGTTTTTGCCAGTGCCTCGTTTCTTCAAGCTGCTCAATAAAATCTTCAGCCCACCTATGAACTGTATATTTAGAAAGCCTTTGTTGCATCAATTTAATATTGGTCTTTTGAGTTATCTCAGAGAGTTCAAGCCCAGACTTAATGGCTTTTATAATCTCTCGATTATCGTTGGGATTTATCCTAATAGCTTCAGGCATCTCATCTACAGCACCGGCCATTTCACTAAGTATCAGCACACCTGGCCTGTCTTGTTTTGTGGCAATGTATTCTTTTGCAACAAGATTCATTCCGTCACGAAGAGGAGTTAAAAGCGCAATATCAGCTACCCAGAAAAGTGCAGATACCTGCTCAAAAGGTAAATTTTTAAACTGATAGGATACTGGAGTCCATTTTGATGTACCGTATTTTTTATTTATACGGCTGATCTGCTCTTCTATGGTCAGTCTAAGTTTTCTATACGTAGCAACCTGCATTCTTGAAGGGACTGCCACAACGACTAAAACAACTTTTTTTCTTTGAGCCGGGTTCTCTTTTAAAAACTCTTCAAACGCAGCAAGTCGCCTAGCTATGCCCTTTGAGTAATCAAGCCTATCCATCGACAAAATAGTCTTTACTCCTGCATATTTTTTTTCAAGATTATTTATTTCTTTTTGTGTTTTTGGCATCTTATGAGAATTCGCAAATTTTTCGTAGTCAATTCCGATAGGAAATGCATCAGCCTTAACTGCTCTTTGTCCGATTACAATCGTTCCGTGGCTATTCTCAATCGCCAAGATTCTAAGTACGCTACTTAAAAAATGCCTAGCATAGTCATAAACATGAAATCCCACTAGATTAGCACCTAGCAGCCCTTCCAAAATCTCTTTTCTGTTCGGAAGCAACCTAAATATTTCGTATGAAGGGAAGGGGATATGTAAGAAAAATCCGATCGTAGCATCAGGTAGCGTATCCCTTATTAGCTTTGGCAGAAGCATCAAGTGGTAATCGTGGATCCATATGGAAGTATTTTTATCGGTGAACTTTAAAACCGCTTTTTTAAAAATTTCATTAACTTGCTTATAGCCCTCGAAATAATCTACATCGTGCTGGACGTACGTCTGGAAGTAATGAAACAAAGGCCAGATTGTATCATTGGAGTAACCGTCGTAATATTTTTCTATCTGCTTTTTAGTCAAGAAAATTGGATGACATCCAAGCTTGTTTAATTCTCGCACTATCTTGGATTTTTCTGAGGAGTTAAGTTCATCACTAGCAATTCCTGGCCAACCAATCCAAAGTCTGTCATCACCTTCGCTATGCACTCTTGCTAAAGCAGTAGCTAGACCCCCAGAGCTTGGACTGAACTGAAGAACACCGTCTTTTTTAGTAACACTAACTGGAAGACGGTTTGAGACAACTAAAAATTTCCTCTTCTTCATATAATGTCTGCTTCTGTGCTAAAAACAGAAGTATACATAGTTATTATCTCACACCCAGACCTTTTAATAGGGAACCTGGGGATGAAAGGCTAATTCGTAGATTCGTATTTTGCCACGACCTCAGGATATTTGGCTTTGTATTCGTCTGTGAATTGGCACGTATCTAGACAGTCAGGAACCCAGTAGTCTAGTGGTTTAGTCTTTGAGCCATATATAAAACCACCAGTTCCGCCTTTGCCGGGCTTTCCGATGGTTGTAATTATGTATTTATTATCACTGTTACCGTTAACGAATTTATCCTGAGAATATATTTCAACATCGATGGACACATAAACATCAGGCGTGTAGTCAACCAGCGGATTAATTACTTTGTCGGTTATCTCTTTTTTCTCTTCGTTAGAGAAGACTCCGTCAGGAGTAAAGACAACGACCGGTAGAGTTAAGTCTGATTGCTCTTGTGCCTTCTGTTCTGGCTGATCATCACTTAATCCAACCTGGTTTTTTAAGTTTTTAACTTCGTCATTTAGTGAATTTATCTGATTATTGAATGATGTCGATTTGTCTTTCTCCTGCATGAAAAGATAAGTGGAAGTACCTAGTCCAGCTAGAACAGCTATAACTACTAAGTATTTAGCTAGTTTCTTAGATGAACGCTTAGTTTTTTTCGGCATAGAAACGGGGCCAAGAGTCTCTACTTCGCCGTTAGAACGCTGCTGATTTGAATTAGAACGCTTTAAATCCATGTTATTTCCTTAACTAATAATATAGAGCATTTTCTGCGATATACCTAGACACCGCCAGAAAATTTGTTTCTTAAGCCCAGGAGATAAATAGCTACGTCATTGCGCCATTCCCAGAGACCATAGATAAATGCACCGACGATGCTCCCGGCGGCTAGCCACCAACTAACCTGGCTTGATGAAGTTTTTGAAATCACGTCTTTAACTTCGTTGTCAACATCTGAGCTACTTAAGCTAGCTACGTTGCGGCAGCGATTTGTTTCCGGGTTGCGCTCCTGGCCTTCCTTGCAGGCAGCAAGAGAGTTTGCTGAATTTATATTTTTACACCTATTAGTCTCTGGATTGCGATATTGGTCTGGCGCGCAAGCCTTCAAGCTATTCGCTAGGCTAGCGATGTTGCGACATCGGTTTGTTTCGACGTTTCGTTCTTGCCCTGGCTTACAAGTAGTTAAACCAGCAGCATCAAGAAAAATATTATTACATCTGTTCGTTTCATTATTTCTAAACTGACCGTCAGGACAAGGCTTTAAAGCCAGAAGCTGGTTTATGGAGTCTGGTGTCACAGAAAATGTTTCAATCCAATTACCATCAATTAGTGACCAAGATTTATCGTCCTCTAGATTAGACGGATAGTTAATTTGCTGAAGCTCCGTGTCGTCAGAATCAATTAGATAGACGCTTCCACCAGATGAATTAGCTAATGTTAGGCCAGTTTCAGGCACGTATAATGACCGGTAAGATCCCGAAGGTAGAGCAATTTTAGAAAATTGATAAATTTTGGAATTTGCCGAAGTTTGAAGCTTGCACCCTTCCAGGGATATGGAATGGTTTGTTGGATTAAATATTTCAATAAATTCTTTTTCACCATCAGACCCGGATGGATTAACTAAAAGTTCATTGATAATCACTCCTTCGCAGCTTGGATTTATTTCGGGTCCTGAGCCAAGCCCGCCTTCATTTTCTTCAGGGTTTTCTGGCAGTTTATCGGGTGGATCATCATCAAGTGGGCAATTGTCTACAAATGTCTGAGGCAATGAACTCATTAAAAAATCCTGTGAATTGATGTTTGTGTCCACTGGTATATGGATATCGCAATCTAGATAACGCTGTAAACTTTTACCGCTACCATCTGGAGGCGTAACAGTCCTGGACGTTTCATAGCAAGGAGACGTAACGCCCCAACCTACAAGATCATGAACCGCCGAGGAAGAGTCAATTAGCCGTAAAGATCCGTCAACTCCATCGTTCAAAGATCTCTTAATGGTTACGTATTCACCGGGATTAATTGATCCAGCTAAATTTCTGGTTACACTGGTATCCGGCCACGAAACAGCATTGCAATTTTGCGAGCTAAAATCCGATTTAACGTATTCGAGTTTCCATCCTGATAGGGAAATAGCCTCGTTGCTCTGGTTATATAAAGTTACAAATTCGCGTGATTTTGACCCATCCGGAAAAGTCAGCTCAGATCCGTCACCAAGCTTTATTTCTGATATTACTAATTTTGACGCTGCGGAGGGTGATTCAGCCTTTATTTGACTGAGGGGTAGGAGAAAAATAGAAAAAGTAAAAAGCGCTAAAATACCAGATATTTTTTGCATTTTTTGTTTCTGATTAAATCAGATTAAATTATCTATGAAATATTTCGACTGTCAATATTCTTAAACAATTTTTATGTCGGGGCAGAGGTAAACGTCCTGAATAGCGTTTAGGATTTCTACGCCTTCTTTCAGTGGCTTCTGGAAGGCTTTACGACCGCTGATTAATCCTGCGCCACCGGCTCGTTTGTTTATTACTGCAGTGGCGATGGCGTCCTTAAGGTCATTGTCCCCACTGGCGCCACCACTGTTTATTAGGCCAATCTTACCGGCATAGCAGTTCATAACTTGCCAACGGCAAAGATCTATCGGGTGATCGCTCATTAGCTCAGTGTAGGCAGCGTCGTCAAACTTGCTCCAAAAGCCATTTACGTTCAGTGCCGAAAATCCGCCATTATTCTCTGGTAATTTCTGCTTAATGATGTCCGCTTCAATAGTTACGCCTAGGTGATTAGCTTGTCCTGTTATGTCTGCCGCGACGTGGTAATCTTTTCCGTCTTTTTTAAAAGCATTGTTGCGAGCGTAGCACCACAAAATCGTGAAAAGCCCTAAGCGGTGAGCTTCAGCAAAAGCCTCAGAAATTTCTATGATCTGTCGAGCACTCTCCTGTGAACCAAAGTAGATGGTAGCACCCACACCGGCCGCGCCCATGTCGGCTGCTTGCTGCACGCTGGCAAATAAAGTCTGGTCATACGTATTTGGATATCGGAAAAAATCGTTATGATTGATCTTCACGACAAAAGGAATTTTGTCAGCGTATTTGCCACTGACTATTCCAAGAACACCAAGAGTAGAGGCCACTCCGTTGCAGCCGCCTTCAATAGCTAGTTTTACTATATTTTCTGGGTCAAAATAATCCGGGTTTTTTGTAAAGCTAGCGCCGGCTGAGTGCTCTATGCCTTGGTCTACCGGCAGGATACTGTAGTAGCCTGTACCAGCTAGCCGGCCAGAATTACCTAAACGCTCAAGATTATCTATGACTTTTTTAGACCTATCAGAGCTCCCGAAAACTTCTTTTACTGTATTTTTACCAGGCTTTGTTAGGCGATCTTTACTGATCTTTGGGCTGTTAAAGCCTAGCAGAGAATCTGCTTGGTCGGCTAATATTTCTTCGATTTGTGCTAGAGTTCGGCTCACTTTAAATCTCCTTTATTTTTTATCGTAACGATAACTTTGATATTTCTTAACTGTCTTACTGTCTCCGAAAACAAATGGCACTTTCTCGTGCAGCTCGTCTGGCGCAACAGACGTAGCATCTTCATTATTTATAAGAGCCATTCCTCCAGCCTCAACAATAATCTGTGCCATTGGCTTAACTTCGTACTGCATGCGCAGCTTACCAACATAACCATCACCTTTTTTAACAGCAGGGTAGAGAAATATGCCGCCTTTAATTAGGGTTCTGTGAAGATCAGCCACCAGTGCACCCATATACCTAGCGGAGCCAATATCCTTAACAAGTTTCTTGATAGCCTGGGCTTCAGAACCCCTAAACTTGCTACGATTGCCTTCGTTATAACTGACATATTTAGACGACTCCGGAATTCTTATGTTTTCCATGGTTAGGATAAATTCGCCATTATCGGGATCTAGCGTAAACTCATGAACACCGCTACCAGTAGTGAGTACTAAGACTGTGCTTGAGCCGTATAAAACATATATGCTAGCCAACTGAGAGCGACCAGGTTGTAAAAAATCTTTTCTGATGTCAGACCAAGAGGGCAGAACTGAAAAGATTGATCCTACGCTAGCATTTATGTCTATATTGCTACTACCGTCCAGCGGATCAAAAGCAACTATAAATCCAGCTAGCTTACCATTTGAGGTGTCCACTATGTCACTTTCCTCTTCGCTAGCCAGACCGATTATGTGCTCGTTTGACGAAAGAATAGACTTAACAATTTCATTACTCCGATCGTCTAACTTCTGGACTTCTTCATCGTGAACATTCTGCCCGCCATGAGCGCCATGCAAATCCAGCAAACCAGACCGCTGAACTTCGTGAGAAATTTTTTTGCCAGCAGTAGCGATGTCAGTAATTATTGAGACAAGCTCAGACTGTATTTCGCTATCCTCTAAGTGCTTCAAAAGGTAGTGAGATAGTGTCTGTTGATTACCCATATTAAAAATATATTATACTCTACTCAACCACGCTGGTTTTTAGAAAATCATGTTTAGTACGACGCCAGAAATATATCATTGATATGATAATCAATCCGTACGTAAATACTAAATACCCCAAGCCATAGTTGACTTCGATAAGCGCGACTGGAAGTAATGACAATTTATCTACCACTAAGGTAATGTAGCTCAAAATAAAAGTAGCTGGTGCCGACAAGAAAGCAAGCGATGCTGATCCAATTGCCGCCAGCCCCGCAACGAAGGTGAGGATCATCGCCAAAGGAATAAAAATCAGAATCAACAGATTGGCTGGGATGGCCAGGGGCGCGTACTGCGAGAAAGCAAATGCAATAATCGGTGCTGTCATAATCTGAGCTGATAAGGTCTCAAGGAATATTTGATGCAAACTGCCTGGCTTTTTCTTGTCTCCCCAAAAATAATGATAAATAAGCGGTGACAAAATAATTACTCCAGCAAATGCCGCAAACGAAAGATACCAGCCTAGATCACCCCATACGTAACCAGGATTTATGAATGCAGTTAAGGCCGCCACAAAAGTTAATAAGACTACTGGATGGATCCTTCTGCCAAAATGCCAGGCAATAATACTTAGCCCTGTTATAAGCGCGGCGCGGCTCATTGATGGGCTAAAGCCAGTTACCAAGACAAATCCGAAAATTAAAAATAAAGACGACACAGTAGCCCAATATTTCGATATCCGCATAAAAGCCTGTCTTGAAAACCGCACTAAAATTGTAAGGTTGTAGCCACTAGCTACAATTATGTGCGTAAGCCCTAGGATTCTTAGGCTGTTATTTAGATCTTCAGGCAAATTTGAATGCTGACCAGTTAAAAACCCGATGCCAAGGCTCGCCTCAGGTTCGTTTATAAGCTGTCTTATATTATGCGCAAACCAATCCCTTAGTTCGCGAGCAGGATCCGCGTGCTGAATCCTTATGATTTCTATGATCTGCGCCTGGTGGATTGAGGCAGGAAAATTCCCGAAGCCTTCGCTTAAAAGACCAGTCACGCTAAGATTATCGCTTCGCTTTATAGTAGATTGATCAGACGTACTAACCCATACTTGACCGCTCATTTCTTTATCATTGAGCGTTATATTTTTTAGTTTTATTTTCTGCCTGCCGGATGTATCCATGGATGTGTCCTCTGAGACAATGCCATTTATAACTACAAGCTGCCCAAACAAATTTTCATAAACTTCATAATTTTGTAGTACTGCGCCACCCCTCGATAGGCCCAACGCAACTCCCGCCAAAATCGCCAGAAAAATTATATGTTTTTTTCTATTTACGAAAGCTGCAAATATTAAGGAAGCACCTAATATAAATAGATTAGGACTTGATACCTTATCTCCTAAAAGAGGCGTCATTGCAATGCCAGCTATAAAACCCGATGAAATGAATGCTATAAGCCAAGAAATGTTCAGATGTTTTTTTGTTCTTATCATTTTTCTATTGGTAGTCGCTGATCAGGGCAGGTTGTTAAGATTCGTTTCATGGAGTCAGATTCAGCTTTTGTAACCCAGAGATTATACTTTGCCTTGACGGCAATCTGGCGGGCCACGTAGCGACAACGGTAGTCTTTATTCGGCGGCAGCCAAGAGGCCGCATCCGAATCGCCTTTTTCTTGATTAGCTTCGCCATCAACTGCCGACAAATTTAGCGGGTCATTTGCGATTTTTATCCTTACAGGCTCCTCCAGATATTGTGCACCTTTTTGCCACGAATCTGATAGCGCTACTACGTGATCTATCTGTACTTCCTGGCTGCTTTGTTCGCCGCGTGTGAAGCTGATTACTTTTTTAGTATATGGGTCATCCAGGATTCCGCTTAAAACTTTGCAGCCATCATTATTAACTACCTTTTCCGTTAAATCACGATTCAATATTCTATTTCGTGTATCGCAACCATTTAGTTCGACCCAGCCATTGCCAAACTCTGATCTTGCATAGCCAGTTTTTGGGGCACGGCCTTTAACTTGCAGCTCATTTAAAACATCACTTGCAAGACGAGAACTATCTTCATCGTTTTGAGTGACCTGCTGAATGCCTGAATTCTGCTGGAAGCTCTCGTATACAGCACCGGCTAGGGGCATTAGGGCAAGCACAATGACTATAAACAGCCGACGGCGTCTTTCCATTTATCAAACCTCTATATTTTTTCGCTTAAGATTCTAGCACATACTAAGGATTTATCTGTATAATAAGCACAAGCTTTTTTATTAAGGAATAAATATGCCTCCAAAAGTTCTTCTAATAGATGATGACGATATGATCATAAGATTATATGACCGAGTTCTTAGTAATGCAGGCTTCATAGTAGATACAGCTAGAGACGGCACGATAGTTGCCGAAACCATAAAGTACAATCGACCAGACATAATACTCATGGACGTTATGATGCCGAACTTTAACGGACTTGATACATTAAAAGAATTAAAGTCTAAACCTTTAACCAGCGGGCTTCCGATTGTAATGTTTTCTGCCTATGACGATAAATCCCTCATAAAAAAAACCATGGAGTATGGTGCAGAAATGTATCTTTTAAAGAGCGAGAACGACCCTGACGAAGTAGTAGACATCCTAAATAAAATCCTGAATAAAAATAAAGAAGAAAATTCAAGCGTAATTGACACAACATAAACGCACAATCTAACAACTTAGCAAACATTTCTGCTAAACTGTTAGTATGATTGCCTGGATGACTCAGTTGAGTGCAGTGTTTGATTTATCAACAAGCAGCGGACTGAACCGTATCAGGAATACGGTGAAGGAGCAGCGAGGGTGAAAATCAGACAATGTGCCAAGAAGCCAGCAGAGTTTCTAGCTCTGCCAGAAAGTAGGATGGACGCGTGAGTAATTCAGGACAGGAAACTTTGGTGATTCTGGATTATGGATCACAGTATACTCAGTTAATTGCGCGTAGGGCGCGAGAGCTAAATGTTTTTAGCATAATTCTTCCTTATAGCGCTAGCCTGGATGAGGTCAAAAGCCACAATCCTAAAGGAATTGTTCTGTCTGGTGGTCCAAATTCTGTTTTTGATAAAGATGCGCCCGGGCTCACAAAAGGTGTCCTGGAGCAGAATATACCAGTACTTGGACTTTGCTATGGTATGCAGCTGATATCTCAACATTTTGGCGGAAAAGTTGAAGAAGCCAAAACCCGTGAATATGGCAAAGCCACTGTAATCCTGAAAGATTCAAGCGATTTAATTGACACGAAGTTTGATGGCAGCACAGTCTGGATGAGCCATGGTACTCACGTAAGCGCAGCACCAAATGACTTTGTAGTCACAGCTGTTAGTGGAGAGATTATTGCAAGCATTGAAAATCGTGAAAAGAAAATTTATGGCTTGCAGTTCCACCCTGAAGTAGCTCATTCCCAGCATGGTAAAGAGATATTGGAAGCTTTTATAGACTCGTGTGGATTTAGTAAGGACTGGTCAGCCAGCTCAATCATCGACGAACAAATTGCAAAAATTAAAGAAGCAGTCGGTGATAAAAATGTTGTTTGCGCACTTTCTGGTGGTGTTGATTCGTCCGTTGCAGCAACTCTTGTTCATAAAGCAATCGGCGCTCAACAAACATGTGTTTTTGTAGATACCGGGCTGCTTAGAAAAGACGAGTACGAAGAAGTTCTGGAGATTTATAAAGACCGTGGACTAAATGTAATTCCAATAAAAGCTGGTGGCAGATTCTTATCGAAGCTCTCCGGCGTATCCGACCCGGAGCAAAAACGTAAAATTATCGGGGCTGAATTTATAGCAATTTTTGATGAAGAAGCAAAAAAAATTGATAATGTAGAATTTTTAGTTCAAGGAACTTTATATCCAGATGTGATCGAATCCGTTTCTGTTAATGGTCCGTCCGTAACAATCAAATCTCACCATAATGTCGGTGGGCTTCCTGAAAAGATGAATCTAAAATTAATTGAACCCTTAAAAGAGTTGTTTAAAGATGAAGTTAGATTAATCGGTAAAGAGCTGGGGTTGCCAGAAAATATTACCCAGCGCCAACCATTCCCAGGGCCAGGCCTAGCAGTCAGAATAATAGATCAAATAACTCCTGAGTCTGTAATGATCGTTCAAGAGGCTGACGCAATAGTACGTGCGGAAGTTATAAAAGCAGGAGCAGAAAAATCATTATGGCAGTATTTTGCAGTTTTACTTCCTGTTAAAACAGTTGGCGTAATGGGAGATGGCCGAACCCACGAACAAGTCATAGCCATCCGTGCTGTAGAATCCTCAGATGGAATGACAGCTGACTGGGCCAAATTACCGCATGATTTACTTGCAACCATATCTAGTCGCATCGTCAGCGAAGTCCGCGGAGTAAACAGAGTAGTCTACGACATAACTTCTAAACCCCCAGGAACAATAGAATGGGAATGAATAAAGCTACGTTTGTTGTTGGGCTTCAGTATGGCGATGAAGGCAAGGGCAAGATTGTTGATCTTCTAGCGGAAAAACATGATGTCGTGATGCGAGGCAATGGTGGTGCTAATGCGGGGCATACCATCGTTCTAGAAAACGGCCAGGCTCTTGCGCTTCATCAGATTCCTTCGGGCATAGCTTATGAATCTACTTTAAATATAATCGGTAATGGCTGCTTATTTGATCCTGTAAAATTAATCGATGAAATCCGTGACGCGGAAGGAAAAGGCGTAAGGATATCACCTAAAAATTTGGCGATCAGCGACACTGCACATGTGGTCTTGCCGGTACATAAAGCTAAAGATGCGGCTAGAGAGGGAAGTTACAGCGCCCAGGGCAGCACAAAAGCCGGAATAGCATATGTTGCTGCTGATAAATATCTCCGTGCAGGCATAAGAGCAGAGTCCTTAAAATCAAAAACTGAAAAAGAATTATATAAAATTGCCTACGATGGATTAATTGAATTTGGCGAAAATCCTGACGCGGCTGATATTGAAGCCTCTCAATTTGCTTTGGCGTCTGTTGGTTTAAGCGAATATATAAAAGATTCTGTTGCACTAGTGCATGAAAGCGTTAAATCAGGCAAGAAAATATTGGTAGAAGGAGCGCAAGCTTTTGGACTAGATATTGACCATGGAAAATATCCATTCGTAACTTCAACAAGCACAACTGTAGCGGGGCTATTAGTTGGAACTGGGCTCAATGCAAGCCATGTTGGAAGAGTAGTCGGTGTCGCAAAAGCAACTCCGTCTAAAGTTGGCGGGGGAACTTTTGTCACCTCAATAAAAGATACTAAAGTAGCTGAGCAAACACGAGGCAAGAAAGGTGCTGTAGATGCAGAATATGGCGCCACAACAGGACGTGAACGGGAGGTTGGCTATCTCGACTTAGTTGCACTAAAACGCGCGGTAGATGTAAACGGCGTGACCGAAATAGCCCTAACAAAATTTGACTGCATAAAGCGCCACGGCAAAACTACTAAGATTGCTGTTGCATATAGCCTAGACGGAGAAGAAATAAAGTCACCACCAAGTTCTGATGACCAACTATCAAAATGTGAACCGGTCTACCAAGAATTACCGACATGGACCGACAATGAATCTGCTGAAGCTCAAAAATACCTGGAATTTGTCGAAGATTACTTAGGAGTTCCTGTTAGCATGATCGGCACTGGGCCTGGTAGAAATGACTTAATTTTGAGGTCAGCAAAATGAATTTTGGAGATAAATTAGATAGAGCAATTGATAAAAACAACAGCCTTTTGTGTGTTGGGCTTGATCCAGCAATTGATAAAATGCCAGCTCAATTTACTAACTCCGATAAACCATTCTTTGAATTTAATAAAGCAATAATAGATGCAACCGCAGACCAAGTCTGCTGCTACAAGCCAAACTCTGCCTTCTATGAAGCGAAAGGCGCCAGTGGTATTGAGCAGTTGAAAGAAACTTGTGACTACATTAAGCAAAATTATCCAGAAATTCCTATAATTCTTGACGCCAAACGAGCAGATATAGGCAATACAAATGCTGGATATGTGGCATTTGCATTTGATTATCTTGGCGCAGATGCCATTACACTCAATCCGTATATGGGAAAAAGTGCGTTGCAGCCATTCTTAGACCGCGGAGATAAAGGCTGTGTAATCCTTTGCCGAACCTCCAATGAAGGCGCAGAAGAATTCCAGTCATTAGAGGTTGGAAGTGAAAACCTTAGCCAAAAAGTCGCAAAAAACGTAGCATCCATTTGGAACGAGAATAATAATTGTTTACTTGTTATAGGTGCAACAAACGCCCATGAAGTAGCAAACTTAAGACAGGTTGTGGGAAGTGAAATTACCTTTCTAGTCCCGGGCATAGGTGCACAAGGGGGAGACCTAGAAGCAACCCTAAAGGCAGGTCTTAACACGGATGGTAAGGGATTAATAATTAGCGCTTCACGAAGTATAATCTACGCTTCAAATAATGAAGATTTTGCCCAAGCCGCTCGATCTGAAGCTGAGAGAACCAACGCCCAAATCAACCAATATCGCTAAGTTATAACTTTGTCGAGTTTGTTTTCTTCTAAGGCGAGTTTGATTTCCATGGCGATGCGGCGACCAACACTCATATTTTCTCCGTACATATAGCCCGAGTAGGGGGTAAACATAGTGCCAGGACTACCTGGAATTCTCATACTTACATCGAAAACATACAATTTTTCGCTAGGTGGTCCGGGGGTAATTGCACCTTGCAAAGCAAATGGACCAACCATGCCCGGGGCATAGTGCCTGGCAACTGACTCGACAAATTTTTCACCGGCTTCATAAATTTTTTCTAACAATGATTCTTTTACAGTTACAGCGACGTGTCCGTTCTCTATATATTGGGGTCTAACGTGCTTTAAAACTTCATCTTGTTCATGGCTTGTTAGGCGCAGTAGTCCATCAATATTTGTCTGGCGCCTGGTGTCTGTGCCAAGAAGTTCTAGCTCGCCCGAAATAGGGGAGTAGAAGTAGTTCAAATTAATCTGAGGACCAAGCACAAACTCTTCAATAATTGCGTTATTGATTCCAGCTTCGTCAACAACACCGCTTTTAATTCGCTTTTCGCATTCTGTCTTATAATCTTCGTAATTGCTAACCAAGAAAAACGCGCGCTCATAACTCCTGGCGGCTTCTGCGGCCTTTACAATTACTAAGCGGTCGATATCTTTAGGGTCAGAAAATTGTTTCGGGATGTCTACGCCAGCTTCCTGAAGTAAGAAATATTGATTTTTGGTTTCATCACGCTCTTCCTTACGAACTAAGACACGGTTACCAAAAATCGGCACCCTAAAATTAGCTTCAACTTCTTTATTATCACAGTAAACCCAAAAGTATCGGCTATTAACAAACACTACGTTCAGTTCTCTGAGCTGCTTTTGGATTTCAGGCTTAACAATATCGGCGAATGAATCAACGTAGATTATGTGATCCACGCAGCCTTTATCCCCACGGGTCTTATAGTATTTATCGAATGTTTTTGAGCGGTCTTTCTGGGCGACCACTACAGTCTCGAATCCTTCTTTCTTTGCGCCACGGCAAATATCTAGCGCGCTGTGGCCGCCCAAAGTCCCGATCCGAACATTGTTCAGATCATATCCGTCTATCAATTCATTTGGTTTCATTAACCGAGTATTTCCTCCAGCCTATCGGTTTCAATAGCTTGTTTAATCTCTCTTGCCACACGGCGGCCTGTACTCATCGGTACGTCGTAACGTAAATCCGCATATGGAGAGCCATGTATATATGGGTTTGTTCCTGCTACAATCCTAGCAGAAATTTCAAAAACGTACACGTCTAGCTCAGGAGTTACGATGGTCTCAAGACAGAACGGACCCCACAGGCCTCCTTTTTCAAGTTTCTTTGATACCTCAATCACTCTCTGTCCCATATCAAAAAGATCTGGCAGGAATCGTTCTCTTATGACAACCGGTATATTACCCATGATGTTATATGAACTCTCTATATTAAGATCCAGTTGGTCTTTAGCGCTAATCCGGCCGATGGAATCAACGTTAGTTTCGTAGCGCTTATCCATGCTCATTACTTCAAGCTCATCATTTAGCGGGGAATAGAAATAGTGTATATAAATAGGTGCTCCCACAATGTACTCTTGGATGATATGTTTCTGGTGCTTGTAAGGCTTGATCTTTTCATAAAATTCTTCCGGATTTTTAGCCAGGAAATAACCTTTTCCGCCCTGCGGGCCATAGAATTTGATGATTGTTGGACCATCAATGTCTTCTGGCTTCTTATATATCTTAGGAAGTTTTAAGCCAGCTTTTTTAAGCCACTGCCTTTGGTCATCACGACTTTCTTCCCATGGTAGAATCCGCTTATTGCCAAAATATGGTGCTCTCGATGCATTCAGTGCAGCCAGATCCGTATAAGCACTGAAGAATGATCCATGAGGAACGAGTATCACATTTTCTTCAATTAAACGCGGCTCTAACTTTGTAATATCCCGGAATGTGT
>JACRNE010000028.1 GCA_016219345.1 Candidatus Saccharimonadota bacterium | reverse complement strand
TATGTGCTCTAGGAGGTTGTTTTACTCTCCAACTGAGCTATACTGTTTATAAATATAAAAACTGTCGACAGTCAAAAAGCTATCTAAATAACAGATACCAAAACATATTGGTGTCAAAGCCCGGAGGGTAAAAATTATGGCGCGAAAAAACCGCGATGAAGATTTATTGATGGAAGACGAGCTAACAGCCGCTTTCTTAGGTGACGATGAATTAACCGATACTTCTTCAGGCTCACAGCCATCGGCCGAACCTATTGAAGAAGAGTGGGAAGAAGAAGATGCAGTACCAGGACAGCTAGCTGTTGATGTGTATGAAACGAAGGAAAAACTAGTTGTTAAAGCCAGAACTGCAGGTGTTAACAAGCAGGATCTAGATGTAAGCATCTCTGATAATACTCTTAGTATTCGCGGCACATTAAGTGCAGGCAGCGAAGAACAAGTTGAGAACTATTTTGTTCAAGAATGCTATTGGGGTGAATTTAGCCGCAGTATTACGTTGCCAGTTCCTGTCAAGGAAGAAGAGATCGAAGCAGTCCTAAAAGACGGCGTGCTGACCATTAGCTTTACTAAAGTTAAGCAAGACACAGTTAAGAAGATACAAATCCAATAATATCGCCGTTAAAAAGCCTGGGTTTTACTTAACTAACCAGGCTTTTTTAATGTATTCTAGGTAGCTACCTTGCTTAGTATAAATTTAACTATGAACTGAGCAAAAGCGACTATTATTAGTCCTACTATGGCATAAAGGATTATATTTTTTGCCGTCGTAACATTACCGGAGTCACCGCCAGAAGTAATGTAGCGAAAGCCGCCATATATAATCATAATGACAGCAACTATGCCCACCACTATTGAGAATATATTGACTATGTCAGCGATAAGGTCGTTAATGCCGCTGTCGGAGTCGCAGTCTTTTCCGGACGTACAAGGTTTTCCGTCAGCATCCGTTTTACAGCTTGTGTTTGTGCCGGAATTATCAAAAGTCAGATTAGCGCCAGTACATAGATCTCCTTTGTCTTGAGCACTAGCAGGAGATGAGGCAAAAAGTACAATCCACGACAATGCTGATACAAGGAAGAGGATCCACCCGATGTAAGTTTTTTGGATTGTAGATGCAAACATATACAGTGCCTTTTGTTACGCTGTTGCTTTGCTTAGCACAAACTTAACAATGAATTGAGCTAACGCTACGATGACTAAACCAACGATGGCATAGAGAATGGTGTTCTTCGCTGAAGTAACGTTACCAGAGTCACCACCAGAGGTAATGTAGCGGAAGCCTCCAACAATGATCATAATGACAGCCACCACGCCAACAATGACTGAGAAGATGTTGATAACTTGAGCTATGAGACTATTTAATTCCCCTTGTGGATCCTGGCCAGCAAAGGTACAGTCGCCTCCCGGAGTAGAAGTATCAGTAAATTTCAATTCTGCCCCTTGGCAAGTAGCCTGTTGTATGTTGGCATTCGCTTGCGCACCTAAATCAGGAACATTTACGGCAATAATCATGAAGACTAGCCCAAGGGCAGCAAGTACTATTCTGTGATCGATTTTTGAGATTACTTTTTGTATCATTTCAGGCTGCTTCGTGAAAATTAACTATTAATAATTATATAATATCAAACTTTTGATAATACGAATTTAACAATTGTCTGGGCAAGGGCTACTACGATTAAGCCGACGATGGCGTAAATGAAGGTATTTTTAGCTGAACTTATTTGGTTGGAATCTCCAGCGGAAGTTATGTAGCGAAAACCACTAACAATTATCATGATAACAGCGGCGATCCCAACTATAATGGACATGATGTTAATAATATTATTTAAGGTTGTAGTTAGAGAGCCTGAACTTTTATCAAGCTTGTCCTGGTCACACTTTCCTCCAGAGCTGGCACCAACGGCAGAACATGCTTCATCTTTAGTGCCGCTAAACAAACCTGCTTGTGCTGGAGTTGTGTAAGCGAGCCCAAAGCCTAGAACTAACATGAGCGAGAAAATAACATTCTTCATATAACCCCTTTATAACACATTATCCAAAACATAACGCACCATAATCTGAGCAAAGGCGGCCACGATCAGACCAACAATAGCGTATATTATTAATTCTCTGGCTCGAGTAACCTCCTGGGAGTTGCTTCCAGACGTTATAAACTTAATTCCAGCAACGATTATTGCTATGACCGCCGTAATCCCTACCAAAATGGTAAGCACATTAACAATTTTTGTAATAACACCATTGGGCCCATATATAGGGTTTTGTCTGTTATCCTCAGAGTTCCCTACTCTGTCCTCACATGCAGCCGAAGATGGCTGTTTTCTACAAACATCATCGAGTATGTCCACCGACGCTGCAGATACAGCAACTGGCATAAACAGCGCTGAGATCAGAGATAGGCCTAGTATTAGATTCTTTATCATGACTATATGTTATCAAGAAGTGTTAATACTATTGCTTCACCACTAAGAGCTACCACTAACCCTATTAACGAATAGATGATGGCTTTTTTGCTCCTTGCCACTTTCTCAAAGTCGGTACTTGCAGTAGCGAAATTAATGGCCGCAATCACTAGAGACAGTAGGGCCACGCCGGCCGCAACTCCGAACACAATACCCAGGCCTAATTTTAGATTTGATGAGTTTGCTGCTACTTCTGGTAAGTTTGAAAGGCAGTTCGGGGTATCCTTAGGATTGAATGCGTCAGCATCTTCACAGTTTTTTGGATCAAGAGCGCCAAATTTAGACAAGAGACTAAATATCATGCCTGAGATATCCTTTCTGCAACAAAGCTTACTACTGCAGCGGCAACAATTGCTATAACTAGACCCGTTAGGGCATCAAGCAGTGTATATTTGGCTGAGTTTACTTTATCTGTGTTCCCACGAGATGCGCTGTATTTGATACCAGCGTAAATAGTGAAGCCAATAGCAACATATATCGCCACTCTGGCTAATATTTCTATGAAGGCCAGCCCTATTAACCATATATCGTTGAGGCCCTTCAGTACAGGAACGCACTGGTTTACTGCATCATCAGAAGTTGGCAAATATTTATACCATGGCGGTATGCCAAGGAAGGTTTTTTTACAAGAAGCAGCGAAAATCTCCACATTTGTAGCAAGTGCATAGATAAAAACAATCATTATTTAAAGACTCCTCCAGGAACTATAAACTGCAATATTGCCCAAGCAAACATATATATAATTAATCCGATTAGGGCATTTTGAGCCCGTTTTTTGGCCTTAGCAGATGCTTCAGGATTTCCCTCAGAGCCGCTGTATTGTATGCCGGCCATAATAAGTGCAAGTATTATGATTATCCCCACACCAGTTGAGAGAAATCGAACAAAGGCGAAAACTAGATCGAGTATGGGATTAAGCCCGCTTGGACCTTTACTGCCAAGACAGCCGAAGTTGAACTTGGTCTTAAAGTTACTGCCATCATCAGATAGATTTCCGCACTGGTACTGCCCCTTGCTTGTGTTATATGTGAATGAACCCCCTAGACCATCCTTTGCTTCGGCGGCCTTTCTGCCCTTTTTTACCCCGTCTTCACATGAGCTTTTTTCGGAGCCGCTTAAACCATCGCATATTTCATCTACTTTTTTTTCAGGATCTCTGTAGCCCTCTCTGAATCCTTTTCGGCAAGCCTTTGCCTTTGCATCATCCTTATCTGAGCAATTACTATCCTTTATACTTGCTTCACAAATTTCTTTCGATTCGCCACTTAAACCGTTACAGTCAGCTGCGTAGACTGAAGAGGGCGACAGTAGACTGCCTAGAAGAAAGCTGCTGGTAATTAATCCACCGGTCATCAGAAGGATTGTTCTTTTTTGAAGTTTTCTAATCATATTTGTTTTGTGAGTTATTTTCGCTTGATATTATGTGACGATTAATCCTAAAAAGCAATTATTCGACTAATTAACATAAGTGTTTTATCATTAGTGGGCAGTGTAATCATATTGTCTAAGACAGTCATGCAAAAAAAAATAAGTATACGAAAAAAACAGTTTGCTAGTCTATTTATTTTAATAGTTTTTTCTTCAGTCTTCGTTTTTAATGCCCTTTTTTCATCTAGTTTTTTTGCTCAGAGCGCTCCAATTTTTGCCTTCTATTATGAAAAAAACGCCAATAAGAAAAAGCTAGAAGATGCCTTTAAGGGCAACGGTGATGGAGGCGACCCAGCGATTCATGGTTCGACCCTAGCCCAAACCACAATACTTGCTAGAGGCGCTCTTGGCGGACAAGATTTTGAAATGCAGTATAACGCGGACATAACTGAGAAATTCGGCAACGACAACGGTGAGTTTTTTTATAGTAAAACTTATTACTGTACGCTCGACAATATAAAAGGCGTCGACAATGGATTCCAAAATCAGGATGTTGTAAGCCCTGGTGGAAATGTGTCTTTCGAGGCTCCTTCTGACAGATACATAACTATTGATTATGTTATAGGGTTTAAGACAAAAACCGGAAAAGTAATAAGTGAAAATGCAAATATAAATCCTGCCTACGTTGGTTACCCGCGCGCAACAGTGCACATTGACGGAAGTGCCGACGATGGGAAAAAATATGGAAGCATATCAACAGGAATAGTCGGCAGTGAAAGTCCAAGTAGCTTACTCCAAAACGCAACCGGCGGGGGCAATGACTTAAATGTGAACACTCTCTTTAAGGGAGAGGAAGGTGATGGGAAATATTATTATAGGTTTCCTCAAGCTTGCGTTCCGCCTAATCTTGGGCAGTTTGATCTCAAAAATTATTATGGCCTCAACGAAAGTCAGAAGAATGCCTTTGCTGGATTAGTTAATACAGCTGAGAATTCAACCAATCCGTCTGGTAGTGCTGGTAGTGGTACTGACGATGCAAATTGCGAAGGGGGTGGAGCTCTTGGTTGGATAATCTGTCCTATTTCTGAACTGATAGCCAACTTTGCAACTGATATGTTTGAAGATGTCATTGCCCCGATGCTCGAAAATGTGCCAATCAGTCTGAAGCGCACCGGGCCAGAAAGTGGAGGGTTCCAAGCATGGCAGAGCATGCGTGTTATTGCAAACGTACTTTTGGTAGTTTCCTTGCTGGCTGTTGTGTATTCACAAGCGAAAGGCGGCGACTAGACTATGCTTGATGCTTACACGGTTCGAAAAATTGCCCCACGCCTTTTAGTTGCAGCCATCGGGGTCAATTTATCTATTTATTTTTGCGTTGCTGCTATAGACATTACAAACGTTGTAGGTCATGCGCTGGCCAACTTACTAGTGCAGCCCTTCGCAGATGCCCAGCAATTAGACTTTAAGCTTGACACTGGCGGGTCCACGCTAGCTGGATTCTTGCTTATTGGATCGGCCATGACAGGAATTGTTCTCACCGCTCTAGCACTCAGCGGCGGAGCTGTTGCGGCAATATTCTTTACGCTTTTGCCCGTAATGCTGATTGTTCTGGCAATCATAATAGTTGTTGTTATCCGTCAGGCGCTTTTGGTGCTTTTGACTATTTTCTCTCCTATAGCGATAGTTTGCCTGGTGCTGCCAGGGACAGAAAAATATTTTAAGCAATGGTGGGATTTATTCTTAAAAACACTGTTAGTTTACCCAATAATCGCTGCTTTGTTTGCCGTGTCTAACATCATGGCAATTATTGCCTTTGGTTCTTCTGATGTTTCTGGCCTATCTAACGGCGCTAGTGCGGCACAGATCATTGGTGGTGTTGTCCTTAGTTTTTTGCCATTAGTTATGGTTCCTTTCGCCTTCCGGTTCGCTGGTGGCGCAATCGGAACAATAATGGGAAGCACCCGTGGCTTGATGCAGGGAGTTAATCGTCTTAGCGGCCGTCAGCGGCAGCAAGCACTTGGCAAGGGCTGGGAAAAAACAAAATCAGGCAACTTTATCCGGACCCCTAGAAATACCGGTATTAGAGCACGAGCAAATCGTATGGCTCAAGGCGCAGCAATGATTGGAGCAGGTAATATAACGCCTGGCAAATTTAGAACTGCAATGAGTGACCAGCGCTTCGCAACCGGAGCAGCAATGATGGAAGATTCAACCTTCAAGAACATGATGAAAGATGATGACATAATTCGAGCAGGTATCCGAACCAAGGATCACGCCGGAGCAATGGAATGGTTGGCAACTAATGAGCCAACTCGTTTTGCGGGCGCCCATAATGCAGCCAAACGCCAAGAGGCAGCTGACAGAATAATGCAGCTAAAAAGACGGCACGGTGAAGATACATTTAAGCAAGCAGGGTTCCGAGCACTCTCTACTAACAGCACCGCCTGGGATGACTGGTCTGACATGGAAGAAGATTTGCACGCAGCTGCTGGTAGCGATACCTCTCTTCAGCTTGATCTAGCTGCAGCAGCAATAGAGGGACAAAAAGCTGCTGGGCGAATGGATATCGGCGGTGGAAGCATCAGCAACTTTATAACTCAAGCTGATAGGATGAGGGAGCTCAGAGCAAACGAAGGAACTGCGAATGCTGGAATGGTCATGAAGAGAGATGGCAGCGGCAACATAGTGCGTGATGCTAACGGTAATGCTCAAATGATGCAATACAGCGCTGAAAAAGCTGGCGACGAATACATGCAGTCTGTCATTGAGCGTAACGGTGGGGCAACTCTGATATCAGGCAAGCCAAAGAGTGCTGTACACGTAGCTAAGGCGTACAAAGATCGGATCGATATGATTACTAACAGCCTAAGCTCAGGCGAGAAGATGAAGTTCTACGACCCAGAAACTGAAGGCCATATAGAAAGAGTTGCGACAGAGAGAGACCTAAAGCAAACCCTTGCTCAAGTTGCCTCAGTACACGACGGCATTGGCTATGTCAGCTCCGAGGCACAAAAATCTTTTGCTGATGTGGTGATGGACCATCAAACTACGCTCAACGGTGTAAAGTCATCTACAGTCGGTGAAAGCATCCGTGATTACCGTGATGACGGTGAATTCCAGCAGATTAGACGAGAGTACTCCCCAACAGAAGACGAGAAAAATAAAGCTCAAGGTCAGTTTGGAGCTGGTGGTGGTGGAGCCCCTCCGCCAGTTGCAAAATAAGCTCCAAACAGATGTTCTTTCATTTGCAATCTTTGACTTTTTAAGCTGTTTATGCTAATATATTACTATGGAAGCCCTTCCTCCAAATGATAGTTCTTCTGATGCAAGAACAGAACAAATGCCCGCCACTCCTCCGGCGACAACCGAGCAGGTACAAGCCGTTAACGGGGACGAGGGGACAGTTGCTTTTTCAGGTTTAAAGAATTTTTTGGAACATGCCAAGAATAAACTGGCTAGGGTCAAAGAAAAAGCTGGTACGGCTATCTTAAACATAGCCGAAGAAGCCTTGGATGCACGAAGTGAAATAGCAAAAAGCGTTGCCGAAGGGCTAGATAGACCAGTCACTTCTACGTTCTTTCAGAAGCGCTCAATGCTTCGAGCCGCAAAAAGACGAGACAAGAAAATTCAAGCCGTGGTTGAGCGCGATGTATTACACCGTACAACGGACAAAAGCGGCTATAAGCGCAATATCAAAGGGGCTGCTACAGATGCTCCTCAGGAAAAAGCTGATGATAGAGAAAAGTTTAGAGATGGTATGTACTTAGATTCTGGAATTACTGGCAACAGATCACGTAACAGGACCGTTAGACACGATGAGAGACAGGCCAAAACTATTGATAAGATTGATAATAAAAGAGCACGCATGGAAAATGGCGATGACATCGCCGGGAAAACCCTGAAACTTGTTGCAAAAGTTGGTGTAAAGATGGGCGGCAAACCTCACGAACGAGAAGACCCTGATGAGGCTCTTGCTAGGCCAAAACCCGCCAAACCGAAACCTAGAGCTGAGTTGATAGCAGACATAAAATTCAAGGAACTTTTAAAAAAGAATCTGGCGGAGCTTAACGCCATGCCAGAAGATCTCAGAACGGACAGAATAGAAGAGCTTGGCGCTGAGGCGAGATCCTACGCCAGAGAATTCTTAAATAAACAAAACAATGTGCTGCAGAACAGGACTCATGGCAATTCGGCCGAAGAAAGAGCTAGGAAATATGCTCGTGATTCAGAACAGCCAAAAATAGATCCTGCCATCCTATACAGATTACTGTCCCCCGAACAGAGAGAAAGTTTTGCTGAGATGGAAAAACTTCAGCTGGAAAGTCTTTTAGAAGAAGCCGAGAGCGAGAGGGCGGGGATGAGCGAAAGCCAGTGGAAGATGAAACAGATTGATCTAAAGCGATCAGCCTTTAATGCTGCGATTGTTGAATTAGGCGTTGAAGATCTCGTTGCTGAAAAACTGGGAAAGACTGCTAAAGTTACTACAAAGTAGTGTTTAGCTTTAATCTTCTAGATTAGTTGATAAAATATAGTCATAGTTGTTATGGCTACATATAAAGTTATCCAGGATATAGAAGCCGAAGACAAATTCGTCGGCCCATTAACGCTCAAGCAGTTTGTGTTTGCTATGATTGGCGTTTTCTTCGGCTGGGTAGGCTTTTTTACTGTAACCAAAGGAGCCGCGTGGGCCCTGATATTTATCCTTCCGCTGATGCTTTTTGGATTCTTTATGGCCTTCCCGTGGAGTAAAGATCAACCAACTGATGTTTGGGTTCTTGCTAAATTACGCTTTCGGTTTGGCTCAAAGAAGCGGATATGGGATCAGGCTGGGGTCCAAGAACTCGTAACCATTACAGCGCCAAAAAAGATTGAAAGGATTCTTACTAATGATCTCAGTGAATTTGAGGTAAAAAGCCGCTTAAAGGCCCTGGCCGAAACTATAGACAGCCGCGGCTGGGCAGTTAAGAATGCTTCTGTTGCTGAGGCTTTTGTAGGCTATCAGCCGATAAGTGACAGACTGGTTGATCCGGCAATTTTACCTAAGCAGGTAGCTGAGCTAAGTGATGCAGATGTACCTGACATGATGGAGGATACCTCCATGGATCAGATGATCGTGGAAAGAGACAATTTACGAAAATCACAGGTTGCCGAGAAAATGGACAGAGTACGTCACGGCGCTGACCCAGCAAGCATAGACCAGTCAGAAGTTATTGTGTCTTCTGGGAACGAACAAGGTCTGAGCGAACAACAAATTGCAGCAAATATTGATGAAAAACTGCTAACTGAACAGATCAAAGCCAAGCGAACAGCTGGCGATATAGCTTACAAGCGCATGTCATCGATCCCGGGACCTGGCAGGAAGACCAAAAGTACTGCCCAGCGGGATGATCAAGCTGATGATAATAGTGACCAAAAAACAGAGGTGGGCAAAAACATAAGCGCGGTGACAGAACATACTAGCCCTGATATACTTGAACTAGCCCAAAACAACGATTTAAACGTGGCAACAATTGCCAGGCAGGCTAAAAGCGACAAGTTGGATGACAATGAAGTCGTAATTTCGCTTCACTAGGCAAGGCCCACAAAATCATTGGTAAGAGTGGGGCAACAACAAAAATGGATTCTTCCAATCAAAACAACCAAGGCGCAAACCCGGGGGGACCAGTGTCCTCTGGAGATGGCGTCAATGCTAACCCTATAGCCGGTGAAGTACTGGTGTCTTCTAATAGCACTCAAATTTCTGCGACGCCTCTCAATCAACAAAGAGCTCCGAGCCCACAGCCGGCGCAGACATATCAAACACAAGCACCCTCTCCGCCTCAAGCACCACGACCTACACCTCCAGCTCCACCCGTACAACAAAGTGCCCACACGCCGCCAACTCCAACCCCAAGGATTAACCCAAATAGCACGCAAAATAACCTGCAGATCGCTGAGATCAGAGACGGAATAGTTATCATGAACGACGGATCATATAGATCTGTTGTGATGCTTAAATCTATTAACTTTGACTTGATGAGCCCTGCCGAGAGAGAAGGTGTTGAGTTTAGCTATCAAAACTTTTTGAACTCGCTTTATTTTCCTGTTCAAATCTTCGTACGATCCGAAAAGGTTGATATAGCTCCATATATAGAGAAGTTGGATAAAATACGCGCCGAACATGACAACATGCTTTTGGCGCTACTTATGGATGATTACATAAATTATATTGACCAGCTTGCAGCCGAAACAAATATTATGGACAAGCATTTTTATGTAGTAATTCCGTTTTTGCCGAAGGAAAGGGCGCAGAAGCCAATAACAGAAAGTAAGAATCTTCTAAGCGGTATGTTTAGTATGTTCAGCCCGACAAATGTTCATGTAGTTATAGACGAGAACAAGCTGGAGGAGGCCAAAACAGAGCTGCGAAATCGTGTTCAGGCCGTCTTGAGCGGGCTCTTAGAGTGCGGCGTCCAAGGCCTCCCACTAGACACACAAGAACTGATTGAGCTTTATTATGATACCTACAATCCTGACACTGCCACCCGGCAACACCTTCGCAAGTTCGATGATCTGTCTGTGCCTGTCGTAACTAAAGGTCAGGGTCAAGCCCCTCAGCCTAACCTGGATAAGGAGCTGGATGTCTGATGGGATTATTTGGTAATAAAAAACCACCTATGGATCCTGTGGCAATTGCCGAGGCTCAGCGCATGCGCGAAGAGCAAGAAGTCTCTGCCGCCTTTCAAAAAGGTATTACGGCACTTAGAGATTTTATTGCGCCTAGTTCACTTGAGTTTAGTTCAACACACTTTCAGCTAGGAACTAGGTTTGCACGAACTTACTATGTTTATGGCTATCCCAGGCAGCTAAGCACGGGCTGGTTAAGTAGCATGGTTAATTTAGACGAAGTTATTGATCTGTCTATGTACATTTATCCTGTTGAAAGCCAGGTTGTCTTAAAAAACTTACAGAAAAAAGTCGCTCAACTTGAAGCGGGGATTCAGATTGATTCCGAGAAAGGTCGTGTCCGCGACCCCGCTAAACAATCGGCCATCCAGGATGCTGAGGAGATTAGAGACAAGCTACAGGTTGGCGAGGAGCGATTCTTTAGGTTTGGCCTATATTTCACGGTCTATGGATCATCCATGGATGAACTGGATTTTGTCACACATAAGATCGAGTCCATTTTAGGCCAACAACTGGTTTACTCTAAACCAGCTAGCTCCCAGCAAGAACAGGGGCTGAACAGTACCGTACCTCAGTTCATAGACCAATTACAGATTAGACGAAACATGAACACAGGTGCGATTAGCACCAGCTTCCCGTTCACAAGCGCCGAATTAAGCCAAGATAATGGAATTTTGTACGGCATAAATATGCACAACTCTGGGCTGGTTATTTTTGATCGATTTACCCTTGAAAACGGCAATGCGGTTATTTTCGCTAAGTCGGGTGCGGGCAAGAGCTTTACTGTGAAGCTAGAGGCTCTCAGAAGTCTGATGTTTGGCACAGAGATCTTCATTGTCGACCCAGAAAATGAATATCAAAGGATGTGTGAGGCCGTGGGTGGAGCTTATGTTCGTTTGAGCCTTAACTCACCTACACGCATAAACCCCTTTGATCTACCCCAAGTGGTTGATGTGGAAGAAGCCGATAATGCGCTAAGGAGTAACCTTATAACCCTCCATGGTTTGATGAGACTAATGATGGGCGGAGCCGCCGCTCAAGCCAGTGGTGGTGGAGGCATTGCTATGGGCCCTGGCGAGGAGGCTGACCTAGATGCAGCTTTGATAGAAACTTATGCTAAAGCCGGCATAACTAACGACCCGCTGACCCATAACTCTACGCCGCCAACCATAAATGATCTTTACGACACCTTGCTGCACATGGGTGGCAATGGGCCACAGCTAGCACAGAGGCTACGCAAATATACCAGCGGAACGTTTGCTGGAATTTTCTCACAGCAAAGTAATATAAACATAAATAATCCTATGGTGGTGTTTAATATCCGTGATCTTGAGGATGAGCTCCGCCCTGTAGCCATGTATATCGTTTTGAACTATATCTGGAATAAGACAAAGTCTGACCAGAAAAAACGAATTTTGGTAGTAGATGAGGCCTGGCAGCTCATGAAGTATGAAGACAGTGCAAACTTCCTATTCTCTCTAGCTAAAAGGGCTAGGAAATACAATCTTGGAGTCACTACGATCACTCAAGATGTTGAAGACTTTATGGGCAGTCGATTAGGTAGAGCAATTGTGGCTAACTCGAGCATGCAGATACTTTTGAAGCAATCTACATCGGCTGTTGATGTTCTCGCCTCTGTCTTCAAGCTTACCAGCGAGGAAAAGAAAAGACTTAGTCAGTTCCCTGTTGGTCAAGGATTATTCTTTGCTGGCTCGAATCATGTTCATATACAAATTACCGCCAGCCCAACTGAGCAAAACCTGATCACAACTAACCCTGAAGAGCTACGGCAGATAGAGCAGAGTGGTGAAATTGCTGGTGGCCAAGGTACAATTAACCTTAAGGACCGGTTGAGTCCAGGTATGTGAAAATAAACTCCCTATAAAAAGAAGATAAAAATGCCAACAAAAACAGATCCACGAGAATCCTTCCACGGCGAAGAAGAGGAAACTCCTTTATTTGGCCCTGGTTCAGGCAGAGACGACACCCCAGCAGGAGACCCAAGCGACCCCACTTTATATGATTCTCACAAAACCCCTTTGATGGACTCCAGCGATCCAAGAGAGCCCAAATCTCTAAGCCCTAGAGATCTGGCCGATGCAGAGAGCGCGGGAGGCATAGGTAACACCGGTAAAACTGACGATAGAGAGGCTGCAGCTGGTAAAATTCCTTTTAACCAGGCGGACAAACTTCTGCCTCTCCAGGCAAGAATTGCCGGCAAACTAGCTGGACTTTTCAAAAGCAACAAGGGTCGCGCCGGGATAGCAACCACAGGCATAGTAAGTGGCGCAATATTCTTGGCATTTATTGGGCAAGGGCCTTTTGAGCTTATCCACCTGGGGCAGGTTCTTCTAAAACCTGAGGCCAATTCAGAACAAACTTCTTCTGGGAGATTCTTGGCAATGCTAAGGTATGCTAAAACTGGTGACTTTGGCGAGACAAGGGTTGGGTTTTTAAGAAGTAAGCTTAAAGATAAATATATATCAGATTTGAATAAGGCAGGAATCGATTTTGAAAAAACAAGCCTAGGCCGACCCAGCATCATGACTATTGATACAAAAAATCCAGCCTTTTCCAAATACAAAGATCTGGGCAAAAAAGAATTTCTCTCAAAAGTAGGCCTGCCAGCCGAGTACACAGACGAGGTCAAAGCAACTCGCAACGGATCTAAATGGTCCCTTGAATTTGATGTTACAAAGCCAAATGGAATAAGTTTCGCGGACAAAGCAACGCTTGCGGTCTCAAAGGAAGTTGGCCTCGGTAACATTGCCAACGGAAAGCTTGGGACAAACCTAAGGTTCAGGACAATATTAAGACCTTATTTTGGCTTGCCTGGCCTCTTGTCTCCGATCTCAAAGAAAAATGCTTCAAGCCTGGAAAAGGCTTCAAATTATATTGACTCTATCAACGCCGAGAAGGATCGGGCAAGCCCGAGAAGGGAAAAAATTAAAGAATTAACCGCTAGCGTTAGGGGCAAACTAAGGGATAAGCTTAGTGGAAAAACCGGGCTGTTTACGTCAGCTGTTCTGGCGGGGGGTGGAGCCGCGTGCTTGGTACACGATGCTGCAGACGATGCTGCAGAATACAACTATCAAGGAATTGTTAAAGCCTCTGCTATTGAGGCTACTGACAAAGGCGCCGTAGGTTCCCAGGGCCAAGCGGGCGTTAACACTGACAGTGGCCCATTAAGCGCCAAAGCCCTTGGGACTATCCAAAGGACTCTAACTGATAGTAATGGCAAAAGCGTCTGGGCATCTAAAGAGCTTGATGCTTTGGCAAAAAATGGTAAAGGAGCGAAAGGTGAAGAGCTGCCAAACGAATACCAGCAAGCATTTTCAAGCAGCACAACTGCGGACAACATCAAGAAAAGCACTGAGGTAAAGGCTGCGGGAGTTGATGTAACAAGTATTACCTGCGGGTGGCCTGGCGCTATTGCGGGTGGCGGCATCACCCTTGCTCTCCTAGCCGCTGGGCCAGCAACGGGAGGGGCTTCATGGGTAGCTTTCGTAGCGAAAACCGGAGCTAGCGCTGCTGCGGGTGCTGGGGTTAGTATTTTGATAGCCAATCAAATTGAGAAATTTTTGAGCGAAGATCAAATTGTAGACCCCCCATTAAACGGACCTCTGGGCGGAGGGTTATTGGCTCGAGGAGCTAGAGCATCTGCTGGCATGAACGCGATCGCTTCTGGTGGTGTGCAGCTTAGTGACTCAGAGACTCATGCGTTCTTAGAAGAACAGCAGGAGCTTGAAGACCTAGAATTCAGAGAAAAATCCTTTTTTGCTAGAATGTTTGATTTGCATGACTACAGGTCTTTGGCTTCTGCAACCATGCGAGGGCATAGCTCAAATATTATTTACAATACCTCTAGCATTAGCTCAAAACTCTTGGATGGGCCTGTTAGTTTGTTCTCTGTGTTCTGGCCAAAAGCCTATGCTCAGGAAGAAACTTATGACTGGGGAGGCCAGCCAATGTACGGAATCCCGAAAGAGGTCCGTGAAGACAAAAGGCTTCAAGATCCTTACGAAAACGACCTAGAGATGGCCCTACTTTTAGACAGCAGCAAGGGTAATAGTTATATAGATAAGGCAAAAAAGTGTTTTGGCGTAGAAATATCTAAGGGTGATGCGGGTTGGGGCGTAAAGACCGTGGAAGAAGTAAAAACTGTAAGCAGCGAGTACACGAAAGCGAACTGCAGCAATGTTGATGATATAAACTGGCGCCGAACCATGTTATTTGTATTAGACTCTAAAGACGCATCAGCCCTAGCTTGCTATGAGGGGCTAGATGACGAAGCTTGCGCTGAGACAGGATATGGCGGCAACACGGAAGCCTCTAGCTCATCCTCCGTGTCAGGGGACACTGCTGAGTTAGCCCAGCAAATTCTAGACGAAGATAATGTGCAAAAGGTTGGTAGGTACGTTAGTGAGGACCTGAACAATACAGCTGATAGCAAGCCCGCTTATGAAAATGTAAAACTGGATGTCAACCTTCTAAAATTTATAT
Source organism: Candidatus Saccharimonadota bacterium (assembly GCA_016219345.1). Taxonomy (GTDB): domain Bacteria; phylum Patescibacteriota; class Saccharimonadia; order Saccharimonadales; family 2-12-FULL-41-12; genus JACRNE01. Next base: position 463 of record JACRNE010000028.1, on the reverse strand, counting down.
TAGATGTTGGCAAAGAAAGCGATAAGCCCCTGCAGATTACTTCAATAACTGGTGACGGTTGCGGTCATTCAGACAATACTTGCAAGAGCGCGGGAGGCAGTAGCATGCATTACGAGGGGAAGGCTGTAGACATAGGCTGCAATGGCATAAGTGGAAGTTTGTTAGATAGAATTGGCAAAAAATACGGAGTTAAGTCAAATTATGAGCGATGTGATGCCGGTATAGATCATTATCATTTTTCAACGACAGGATCTTAACGAATGAAGTTTTTGAAATTTTTATCATGCCTCTCGGTCATACTAGTGTTCACGGTAGCTAATCAGTCTGTTCTATACGCAAAGATGCGGGACGACCAAAAGGAAATACACAACAAAAATATCCCCCGTTTTGATTTATGCGAAAGCGTAGATGGAGGAGGGGAGGATTCTTCAGTGTCAATCGTCGATGACTCTATCTACCAGAG
>JACRNE010000019.1 GCA_016219345.1 Candidatus Saccharimonadota bacterium | reverse complement strand
GATGCCAAAAAACATCACCATATTCACACCAAATACCTGTGCTTATTGCGTCATGGTAAAAAAATACATGAACTCAAAAGGCGTGGGGTATGAAGAAGTAAATATAGACGAGCATCCTGAAAGACAAAAAGACGCTTACGAGTTAAGTGGTCAATTAGCAGTTCCAGTAACTGTGGTAACTAAGGAAGATGATAGCAGGGAAGTTGTGGTAGGGTACAACCTGGCACGCCTCGCCCCAGCCCTTACGTAATTTCTTTGGAAGCGCACTGCGGTGTCAAAAGCTGCGTTCTTCACTCGGCGTATGTCAAATACGCCTCGTTCCAGTACTAGCTTTTTCCTTGCATTGCATCACCTAAGAAATTACTCTAAGCTAGTTAGAAGATTTTATGGAAGATATTGATAAAACTAAAACTCACGATGTAATCATGGTAGGTGCGGGGCCGACTAGTCTGGCTGCAGCTATTTATACAACCAGGGAAGACATCGAGACACTACTTTTGGATAAAGGTGTAGTTGGCGGCTTGGCTGCTATTACAGACTGGGTTGATAATTACCCGGGATTTCCTGAGGGAGTTTCTGGGCTTGAGCTAGCTGATAGGCTAGAGAAGCAAGCTGTGCGATTTGGCGCGAAGATTGAACCAGCCGAAGTTAACTCTGTTAAAAAACTAGATGATGGGTTGATTGAGCTTGATACAACCGATGGAAAACTAAAAGCTAAAGCCGTTTTAATAGCTACAGGGAGCGACTATAAAAGGCTTGGTGTTCCTGGTGAAGATAATTACTATGCACGGGGTGTGCATTTTTGTGCAACCTGCGACGGAGCGTTTTATCGAGAGAAAAAATTAGTTGTTGTTGGTGGTGGTAATTCAGCAGTGCAGGAAGCAATTTTTTTAACTAAATATGCTTCACACATAGATCTGTTGGTTCGTGGTCCAAAGTTTCGGGCTTCTGAAGTTTTGCAACATGAACTAAAAAAGCATCAAGATAAAATAACAGTACACTTTAACACTACAACAGATGAGATCGTAGGTGATGCTAGCGATAAGGTTGTGGCTGTCCGCGGCACCGCAAACGGTAGCGAACCTGCAAGGTTTGACTGTGATGGGGTATTTGTTTTTATCGGCTTAAAGCCCAACACTGAATTCTTAAAGGACAGTGGGTTGGAATTTGACGAGATCGGACTTATTAAGACAGACGAAGAGCTACAAACCAATGTGCCTGGAATTTTCTGTGCTGGTGATGTCCGGTCAGGCGCGACTATGCAAATAGCCAGTGCTACCGGCGAGGGAGCTACAGCAGCCCTTAATATGCGTAAATATCTAGAAGAACTCGAACGAAATTCCTAGATTGGTTGGTAGCCTGGGAAGTAATCTGTATGAAGGCGCTTTCTATCGATTCCGAGATTAATTAAATCCTTGTCCAAAATTTCTACCATTGGCTCCGGGCCAGACAGGTAAATATGTCTTTCACCTTTATCGCTTCTATCAAAAATGTAATCTGCCTTTATATGGCCTGATTCTCCGTTCCAGTTATCTGGAGGGTTGGTAAGTATAATCTCAAATTGCTCTAAGGTGCTGAATAGATTTTTGAAAATAACGTCTTCAAGCCGATTAGCTGCGTAAATCATATGAATATCACGTTTCTCACCAGTATCTTTTAGATATTTAATAATGCTATGAAAAGGGGTGCAGCCGATACCGCCAGCCACAAATAAAAGAGGGATCTTAGGGTCTTTAGGTAAAACAAAATCGCCCATTGGGTCGGCTAGATTGAGGGTTGAGAGTGGCTTTAGCTTTTGTAGGTTTTTTTTAAAGCTGCTTGCCTCATCACCTAAAAATCTAGTAGTGATAGATAGTCCTTTGTCCTTAGGCGAGTTTGATAATGTGAACCATCTTCGCTCACCTCTATCATCAGCATTTTTGTGCGGCAGGGAAATCTCTGTAAACTGCCCGGCTATTTGACGAATTGGCTTTTCGGGCTTAAACCAAAGTGTCTTCACATCGTGACTAACTGTCTCTATATGATCGAACGTCACCTTCATTTTCTTTTTCGCCTGCGCCGTAGATTATGGTTAATAACCCGATCGGGAAAATCTGTAGTGATCATAGCTCTAGGATAAAGAAAATGAAAAAGTCTAATTCGCCAGCGGGGGTTCAGGGGGGATGTGATTAGTTCCAGTTTATATTTTTTTGATAAGTGATAAACAATCGGGTTATATAACCAGGCTGCCAAGCTAACTCCCGTGAATCTCAGATTTTTTGCGAGTAGCATGGCTTCAATAGGATGGTGGTTTTCGATTGCAAAGGTGTCAATACCTGGCATTAATTCGCTGAATAAAAAAAGCTCACGGTGGTTATAGGATATTACTCTGGGGCTCTCAGTTTTGTGGGTTTTTAGTATATTGGCTAGAGGACGCGCCCAGTCATCTGACTTACCTTCTATTACTAAGGGTGTTTTGCCCGCAGCTTTAATGGCTTCTTCCAATGTTGGTATTGGCTCACCGCTATTGGTCTCAATTTTTCTTATCTGGTTCAGGCTCAAATCTCGTACTCGGTCTGATTTTCCAGCTATCCTCAAAAAAGTATCATCGTGGCATAAAACCAATTTTTTATCTGCCGTAACTCTAACATCAAACTCAATTGCATCTGCTCGATTTTCGACAGCTGTTTTGATTCCTAGAATAGTGTTCTCAGGTGCTAGACCTGCTGCACCCCGATGCCCAATAATAAACATATGGTACATTATATGATATAGATGTTAAGAAAGGGTAAATATGGCACAAGACGTAACTTATGGTAATGATGCACCTGATGTGGTCAATCTTATTATTGAAATTAGAAAAGGCAATGTTAATAAATACGAAGTAGATAAAGACACTGGCAGATTGTTTCTAGACAGAGTAAACGGTACCGCAAGCCTGGGCTATCCAGCTGATTATGGTTACGTGCCTGATACTTTGTGCGATGATGGTGATCCACTAGATGCACTTTTGATAATTGATGAATCCGTGCCGAATGGAGTTGTCGTACCAGCGAGAGCAATCGGTGTTCTGAAAATGGTAGATGACGGCGAGGGTGACGAAAAACTTATCTGTGTCGCTAAAGATGATGTTACAAAATCTCATATAAAAAGCGTTGAAGACTTAGGTGAAAACTTTAAGCCAATGATCGAACATTTCTATACACAATACAAAGCCTGGAAGAAAGACTGGACAGGTACACCAGTGTCATTCAACGGCTGGGGTAATGCTGACGAAGCTAAGCAAATCATCAAAGAGTCAATAGACCGAGCAAAATCTTAAACTTGAATCTGCTTACGCTAAGCCGATATAATAAAAACAAATTAATCAGAGGGTAAAGATGAAAACACGCGTTGCAATAAATGGATTTGGTAGGATCGGGCGTAATGCCTTTAAGATTGCTTTTGATAGGGACGACCTTGAGATCGTAGCAATAAATGATTTAACCGATAACGCCACACTAGCTCATTTACTCTTAAATGACAGCAATTACGGTAGATACCAGCATAAAGTAAGCTCAGACGAAAAGGGCCTAACTGTCGATGGTAAACACATACAAGTCCTAAACGAGAAAGACCCGTCAGCTTTGCCCTGGGGTGATTTAAAAGTTGATGTAGTGATTGAGTGCACCGGCTTCTTCACAAAAAAAGAAGATGCCGAACTTCATATAAAAGCAGGTGCCAAGCGAGTAGTCATATCTGCTCCGACCAAGAGTGAAGACGCTCCTACAATAGTGCTTGGTGCTAATGAAGATAAGCTAGACGGCAGTGCTACTGTGATCAGCAATGCCAGCTGCACAACTAACTCTGTTGCTGCGGTTATGGCAATTTTGGACGAAGCCTTCGGTATAGAAAAAGCCATGTTGACCACCGTACATAGCTATACAGCCAGCCAGAAATTGCAGGATGCACCCGCAAAGGACCTGCGCGAAGCTCGCAATGCAGCAGAAAATATTGTGCCAACAACAACTGGCGCTGCAATTGCTGTTGCCAAGACCGTTCCACAGCTTAAGGGTAAATTTGATGGACTTAGTGTCCGCGTTCCTACCCCTGTAGTTTCGTTAAGTGATGTGACTGTACTTCTTGAAAAAGATGTGACTAAAGAAGATATAAACTCTGTGTTTAAGAAAGCAGTCAAAGAGCCTTTTTACCAAGGGATTTTAGATGTTAGCGAAGAGCCTTTAGTAAGCAGTGACTATATCGGTAATAGCCACTCTGGGATTGTAGATTTACTATTGACAAATGTTGTTGACGGAAACCTGGCTAAAGTTGTTGTCTGGTATGACAACGAATGGGGCTACTCAAATAGACTGGTTGAATTAGTTGCCGATACAGGCAAGTTGCTACATAATAATTCCTAGATTACCAGGAGGGTGTTTATATGAGGATCGCACTTAGTACGGATCACGCAGGTTTTGAGAAATTAAAGCAATTAAAAGAATTTCTATCTTCTTCTGGGCACGAGTGTATTAATTACGGTCCTACCTCTTTTGATTCAGATGATGATTATCCGGATTTTATACGCCCAGCCGCCGAGGCTGTTGCTAGTGGGGAATGTGAAGTTGGAATTATCTTTGGCGGTAGCGGACAGGGTGAAGCAATGACAGCTAACCGGGTGAAGGGCGTTCGTTGTGCTGTGTACTACGGATCAGCAAAAGCCGTTGACGCGGTAGATGTAAGCGGTAGTTCGGCTGCTGATGAGTATGAAATTTTACGCCTCAGCAAACTACATAACAACGCAAATATGCTAAGTCTTGCTGGACGGTTTTTGAATAATGAGGCTATTGAACTAGCTGTTTCTATCTGGCTCAATACGAACTTCGAAAACGAAGAGAGGCATGTACGTCGAATAGCAAAAATTGATGGGGAAAATTCTTAAAAATATGCCGACAATCTGCCCAACAATTACTGTAACTAATCTAGAAGATTATAAAAAACAACTTGATTTAAACTACTCTTTAACGAAACGTATCCAGGTGGATTTAATGGATGGAAAATTTGCTCCATCTCTGTCACCTACACCAGATGACATTTGGTGGCCGGAAGATGTTTTGGCGGATGTGCATCTAATGTACGAAAAACCGATGGATTATGCTGAGCGTTTGGTGGAGTTAAAATCCCATATTGTGATTGTCCATGCAGAGATCGATCTTGACCTAAACGAATTTGCTGATTATTTCCATAAAAATGGAATAAAAGCTGGGGTTTGTTTGCTGGCGCCAACCGAAGTAAAGTCTGTTGAATATGCTTTGAAAAATATTGATCACGTAATTATTTTTTCTGGAAACCTTGGATATCAAGGTGGAAGTAAGGTGGACTTTAATTTACTCAAAAAAATTGATGAAATTCACTCTGTAAATCCAAAAATAGAGATCGGCTGGGATGGTGGCGTGAATGATGAAACAGCTAAGCGTTTGGCCGATGGTGGTGTAGATGTCTTAAACGTAGGTGGATTCATCCAAAAAGCCGAAAACCCGCAAGCAGCCTACCAAAAACTTGTAGCTCTAGTAGTCTAAATGCTTTAATAGCATAAGAATTAACATAATCAGGGAATAAAATGAAAAAATTAAATCAATCTGGATATGGAATAATTGAAATACTATTAATCATAGTTGCCCTAACGATCGTTGGGGGTACAGGATTTTACGTTTATAACGCGAATAAAGATAGTAGTAAATCACAGCAAGAATCATCTATAGCGAAAAAAGAAGCTAAGGAAGATGAAGTGGTGCAAGCAACCGCCGATCCAACTAAAGACTGGAAAATATACAAAAGTAAGCATGGATTTTCTATTAAATACCCCCAGAATTGGAAATTAAACGAAAATAACATAGAAGAATATGCGGACTTACCAAAAAAAAAAAAAAATGGTAGAGATCATTTTTCCTTG
>JACRNE010000002.1 GCA_016219345.1 Candidatus Saccharimonadota bacterium | reverse complement strand
ATTCAAAATGCGGCTGGAACTAGCAACTTATTTATAGCAGACACCACTAACAGTATGGTTGGTATAGGTGCAACTCCAGCAAACAGCTTATTAACTATAGGAACAAATACTACCACTGCAGCTGGTGGAATAACCTTCGGTACAGATACAAATCTTTATAGGTCTGCAAACAATACTTTGAAGACAGATGATAGTCTTGATGTGGGAGCTAATTTTGACCTTACAGGATCTGCTGCGTTTAAGCGAGGGACGGACTTCTCCACCACTGGATCATCTAATAATGTTAACTTTGGCGAAGTATCACTGGTACGTCTAACAGGTGCATCTGCACAGACAATAACCGGCATAGCAAATGGCAGGGATGGGGAAATCCTGACTATTGTTAATGCAGCCAGCCAAAGCGCAACAATATCCAACAACTCCGGTAGCTCCAGCGCAGGTAACCAGATTATCACAGGTACTGGAGCTAACATAACTCTGGCTGCAGGTGGCAGCATAACTTTGGTTTATGATGCTGCTTCACCTGGATACTGGAGAGTTGCAGGAAACGTAGCATTTTCTACAGGTAACTATATACAGAATGCTACAACCCAGCAGACAAATGCCAACTTTAATATAAAGTCAGCCTCTGCGGGTAGCGTAGGTGCAGTCATACAAGGAACAACTGCTCAAACTGCAGATATCTTCCAGCTTAAAGATGAGAATAACCTAAACCTACTAGCTGTTGGCGCAAATGCCGGATTTGCTATTCAGTCATCAGATGGATTTACCTCAACCAATGCCTTTACTGTGGGGGTAGTGAATGGTGGTGTTCCAACAACTATATTCGGTGTTAACTCAACTTCTCCTGGAGTCTACACAGCGTCAACTACATTCAGCGTCTTTAATACTACCGCCACCACCATCAATGCCTTCGGTGCAGCCAGCACTATCAACCTTGGTGCCGCTGGTGCCACAATAACTAACCCAGGCAGCTTAAACATCCGAGCAACTGGTACAAATACTCTAGATCTAGATACCACGGGCGCTGGAACAGTAAGACTAGGTTTCACTAATGCCACAACTGTTGGAATAGGTAATACCACTGCGGCTACTCAAACCACCATTCAGGGCGGCACCGGCTCTAGCGCAGTAAACATCCAAGCAGGTGCTAGTGGCACCATCAATATAGGAACAGTTAGCAATAATAACGTCGCTATCAACACTGCAGCAGTCGCTGGGACAACTGTCATCGGCGGCACTGGCACAACTGGCCAGATAACAATAGGTCAATCTACTGCTACAAATACCATTAGCATTGGTAGCGCTACCCCTGGAGCCAGTTCTACTCAAACCATAAGCATTGGTAACGGTAGTATGTCTAATGCTTCTAGCTCTACCATAGTTAATATCCTCTCAGGAGCAGCTGGTACCAATGGTACAGCCTCACTGCTAATGGGTAACAATGATCGCGTTACTCAAATAGACATAGGTAACGTTGCGGCCGATGCAGCTAGAACTCTTAACTTCGGAACAGGCAGCAACACAGTTGGAATAGACACTCTTAATATAGGAACAGGCAACACAACTGTAGCTGGCGGTAAGACCATAAACATAGGTACTGGTACGCCAACGGGATCGGGATCTAACTTAGTAACTGTTGGTTCAACTGCATTGACTAGCAACACCACAATTCAGGGCGGAAGCGCTGGTGTAACTGTTAAGTCTGGTGGATCTACAGGTTCAACTACAGCCTTCCAGATACAGAATGCTGCAGGAACTGCTACTTACTTCAGTGTTGATAACTCTATCTCTGGTGTAAACAATGTAATTACAATTGGTGGAAACAATAGCCCTGAGCTTCAGGCTTGGGCAACCACAACTGCCATACCAAGCAGCATTACTTTGGGTGCTCATGCGACTGTAACTCACAACGGATATATCTATATAATAGGTGGTTACTCAGGATCACCAACACCTGGCTTCCAAACTACTATACGTTACGCGAAAATAAAAACGGACGGCACCTTAGACAGCTGGACTTCAGCCAGTAACCCACTTCCAGCTGCTCTTGGTAGACACTCAGCCATAGTCGTTAATGGTTATTTGTATGTAATTGGTGGAACAACAGATAACGTAAACGCACTAAGGACTGTTAGATATGCTAAGCTTAATGCTGACGGATCTGTTGGGTCTTGGGCTACAACAGCTGATCTTGGATCGGTAGCAGGTGACAGACGATGGGATGCTGCAGTTACTTCTGCAAACGGATACATATATCTAATAGGTGGATCAGATAATACAAACTCGCAAGATGAAATATTCTATGCGAGACCAAATGCTGACGGTACGATTAGTTCATGGTCCACAGAATCAGACTTACTACCAGCTGTCCGTTATGGTATTGGCGCAGTGTCAGCAAATGGATATCTATATGTTTATGGTGGTGGTAACGGAGCTACATCTTATGCTGCTACTTATTATGCACGAATCAATGCTGATCCTTCAACCGGTACAGCAGCATGGTCTACCGACAGTGACTCTAACCTTAATACGTCGAGGTTTTTTCACGGTGCTGCTGTATCAAACGGCTACGTATATGCTATTGGTGGCGCAACTGGAACAGATGGTGCAACTGCATATGCAAGCGTTGAATACTCAAGACTAAATACTGACGGAACTTTGGGCGCTTGGACAAATGCAGCAAGCTCATTGCCGGCAAATAGATACTCCTTTGGTGGAGGAGCCATGTATAATGGCTACATTTACGCACCTGGCGGTATATCTGGAGCGTTTACAAATAACGCAAACTACGCTAATACGGTTTATTACACTTCGACTCAACGCATAAAATTTGGTGGAAACCTTGATCTTACAAGCTATTCAAATAGCAATGGTGCTGATGGAAATGGCTCAGGGGGTAGTTTAACTGCTGGTAACACTAACATAGTCGGTTATTTGCAGGTTGCTGGTGGTGCCGACATAGCTAATGGCTTATCTGTTGGTGGTGAATTTGTCACGACCGGCAAGGCTACAATTAAGAGCTCGACGAACTCAGCTACAGCCTTCCAGGTACAGAGTGCTAGCAGTGCTGACACAATGTTCAGCGTAGATACAACTTCTGTTAATAAAGTAAAGATAGGTAATAGCACGGGAACTGGCACATCAACCACTGTATTCCAGCTAGATGCTGCTGCTAGTGCTCCGTTCGGAACCGGCCAGACTGCATATCTTGGTTCAATGTACTATGATTCTACTCAAGGAAAATTACAGTGTTACGAAAATCGTAACGGCACAGCGGCATGGGGCGCTTGCGGATCTGCCCCCAACAACATTATTACGCTTACCCCAGAATATACCGGAGCGGTATTAAATGGCACGGGTGTCGGAACCTTGACTGCGGACTTTTGTTCGAATCAGGCAAGTGTTTTGGTCGTCGGCACCCTTTGTGCTAGTGGTGAAGCACGAAACTTCTATAAATGGACTTCACCTCAAGGTACTGATCAGACTTACGGAATATATGTTACATACAAGCTGCCTTCCACGTTCAGTGGATTTAATGACGCTAACACTATCAAGTTAACCGCATTGACCGATAGCACTACAAACGCCAATGCAACGTTGCAGGTCTTTAGGAAGAATGTTGGAGGTGGCACTATTGTCTCCTGCGGAAGTGCGACCACCATAAATAACACAGCTAATACCTGGCAACAAACTTCCTTTGGTGGAGACGAAACTGCATGCGGATTTGTTGGCGGGGACTATGTAATATTCAAGATTAATGTAACCGCGAAGAGTAGCGGAAATGTTTATGTAGAGAATCTGGACTTCACGTATACGAATCAATAAGGCAAATTATGAAAAACGATAAATTACCACTAACCAGAGAAATGACAGCCAACAGCCTTATCTACGAAGTTGTCCGCCCTCAGCGGAGAAAACTTTCTCGTTACAAGTTGAAGAAACAGGCTGGTCTGATTGAGCAAATAATAAGCGATTCGCAGATTATGGATATGTAGAATGGATGATATAAAACTAAAAAGAACTAATACAAGAGCTTTATTGGCCTCAAGGGCAGCTGCAAAACGTATGGGCAGATTGACCGTAAAAAGCCTAGAGATGACAAAGCCTAAAAAATCTTTGATGTTTAGACTCTATTCGGGTTTTATTGCAATATTAATTATAGCAACTGTTCTAATAGCTGCTTTCCAGCCTTTTATAAACGAAAAGCCGCACCAGCTCAGTCAAGGTGCAATAGATCTACTACCAAAAACAAGCAAGAAGTTTTCCGAACTATTAAAATATGATCAAAGCAAAAATAGCTTTGAGTACAATTCTTCATATAGCCCAGAGCAGGACTCAGACGTTAAGGCAGAAAATACGGGCAGTCCGCGGATAGTTGCTTCTTTGAGTAAGGATCCCCAAAAAGGCATGATAGTTAAAGATCCTATTAATGATCTAGATTTTCAACTAATACCTAAATTTAGGCTGCAAGAGGGTAAGCAACAAGAAAATCAAGTGTTCTATAAGCTTAAACAAAATCTTGGATATTTAGTCTATACTTCTCAAGCTACGGGAGTCAAGGAGGATATAGTCTTAGAGAAATATAACAGAGACAGGGTAGAGTATGAATATGAGATAAAGCTTGAAGATGGCCTTGAAACTAAGCTAGAAAAAGACGGTTCTATAGGGGTATATGGTTCAGAATTGCCTCTGAATGGCGATGTAGCAACGGGTAGCGACAAGGATGCAGCGCTACTCCAAAAAGCTAGAGAAAAAGCCGATAAAACCAAATTATTATTTACCATACCGGCTCCCGTAGTTAAAGAAACAAATAAAACGGCTTCACAAGTAAAAATTCACTATGAGTTAAATGGCAACAACCTAAAAGTGGTTGCAGAAAATATGAAAACTGCTAGTTATCCTTTGAGCATTGACCCTAGCGTTTATGTAGAAACAGCTCAAAAATTTATGCGCGGTAATAATGAGTCTAATGTTGATTTCGATGTTACCAACGAACTTATCCAAAAAGGTGTTGTTACGGGCGCCCGAATTCCTAGCTGGACTGGGACTACATCATTACCAGCCGATAGATGGAATCACGGCACAGTTGTAGCGGGGGGATATGTCTATGTGATTGGAGGTAACAGTGGTTCCACCAGAGTTAGCAATGTCTATTGGGCGAAGTTTGACCCATCAAATTACACGCTAACTGCGCCGAACCCAGGAGCGGGAGCTTGTACGAATTGGTGTACAGGAACTGCCTATGACCTGCCAGCGGCGAGAGATTCTATGAGTGTGGCAGCATACAATGGCTATCTATATGTAATGGGCGGTAAAGACAGCGGCGGCGCGCGTTCAACTAATGTTTATTATGCCAAGATTGGAGCGAATGGAGAACCGATTAGCTGGACTCTTGATTCAAGTAGTGCTCTGAGTACAGAGAGAAGTCATTCCTCGGCGATTGCGTATAACAACAGAATGTACCTAATGGGTGGGCAGACAAATGCCGCTACCGGGGGTGTCACAACCGTTGAGTATGCAGATATTAATCCAGACGGTAGTTTGGGCGCTTGGTCTACCACCGGCATGACTGCGCTTGCTTCAGCCAGGTGGGGACACTCGTCTGCCCAGTACAACGGCTACTTATATGTGGTCGGTGGCGCCAATGGCACAACTGCACAAACAGGAGTCAGCTATATAAAGATCACTAGCACTGGGAGCCTGGCCAGCTCCTGGGTAACGACTACGGCTCTTCCTAGCGCGCGCATGACTTTTGGTGGTTCTTTTGCAACCATCTGGGGAGGGTATATGTACGTTACTGGGGGATGTAGTGCACTAACGGCCACTAACTGTAGTACTGTTATTGCGAGCGATACTCTTAAACTAGCTAGTATTAACGCAGATGGATCCATAACAGACTGGACTTCAGTGTCAGGAGTAACAACAACAAAAGTTGGTTACGGACTGGTCGGTTGGAGGAACACGATTTATCAGATAGGTGGATGTAGTGGCATGACAACGGATAATTGCACTAACTCCACTACAACACTTGAGACTACTTTCTATGGTCGCATCAATAATGATGGGGATATAGGTCCTATAGAAACTGAGAACTCTCAGCCGACAATTGGAGCTGGTGCCGGGCAGGTTGGGCGTACAGCAATGGGCGTAGTTATAAATAATGGTTACATCTATAATATCGGTGGTTGTGCTAACAATGGATGCACAACCATGAGTGATAACACAGGGTATGCCCCGATAAATGCTGATGGATCCATAGGCTCTTGGACCGTTGACAGCACGGATACGCTTAACGGTACGACGGGCATCGGTGCCGCTGGTGTTTCTGTATACAACAACTATGTATATGTGGTTGGAGGTGCCAATGGTACTGACTATGTACGCAATATTTTCAGAGCTTCTTTTAATAGTGATGGCTCTCTGGGAAGTTGGACAAATCAAGCTGATGTATTACCAGATGTTGACACCGGTGCACCAGTCAACGGCTATGGGCATATGTATGTTATCACTAGATCAAATAGTGCTACTGCAGGTAATCTATACATTATTGGTGGTTGTTGGACTGGTGGGACCGGCATCGGTTGTTCAAACTACATAAGCACCGTTTATAAATGTGATATTGCTCATTCGGACGGAGCAACTAGTAGCTGCGCTATAACTAACCAACTACAGCTGACTGAAGGGTTGGGATTGATGGCCGGTATATACTACGCGGGGTATATTTACCTAGCTGGTGGTGCCAACGAGAGCGGTGATGCCCAAACGCGTACAGTATTTTTTGCCACGATTAATTCTAGTGGAAATATAGTTAGGGCAGACAATGGGAATGCCACTGGGGGCTGGGATACAACTTCAGATCTGGGGGGCAGCTTAAGGCGGCGCGGAGTTGCTGTTGGAGTGAATGGCTACATATACGTGATAGGCGGTCATGATGGTAGTGGCCCAAGCACTTTAAGCGATATTCAATATGCCAAGATCGATCAAACTACGGGAGAACTTAACACGTTCACGACCTCAACAGTTACCATTACGGCTCGCTGGAATGAAGGAGCAGCAGCTGCCAATGGCTATATTTATATAGTTGGTGGCTGTACGTCTGGTGCTCCGCCGGGAAGCTGTAGTGCCCAAAGTGGTGTTAATGAAAAAGTGCAAGTTTATAACAACTATAGTGCTTCACCGGCATCATTTACTTCGAGCGGTAATACATTTGCAACCGATAGATATGCTGCTGCATCCGCCGTACATAACGGCTATTTATACATAGCTGGAGGTTGTACAACTGGCACAGACTGTACAACCGCAACTGATAATACGCAGTTTGCACTACTTAACGATGATGGAACCGTAGGCACCTGGGCAAATACTACAGACAGTACGCTGCCCGCAGTGCGGGCTCATGGACAGATGGAGGTAGTCGGTGGCACACTTTACTTTATTGGCGGTCAAACTTCTGGATCGACTGCTGGAGTTACAGATGTTTACTATGGGACCCCCGCTAGTAACGGAGATATTAGTACTTGGGCAAGTGCCACTAACGGACTACCAGCTGGTAGAACCATGCATAGCTCCACGGTCTGGAATAATCGAATTTATGTGACTGGCGGTAACGATGGTTCAAGTGCCGCTTCAAATGTAATCTATGCTAGTCCATCTCTGTCAAGCGGAGGCGATATTGGCTCAGCTTGGACTAGCACCGGTATGACAGCCTTTACCACTGCACGTAGTGGCCACGTGGCTATTGCATATGGCAGTTTCCTCTATATATTAGGCGGGTTTGATGGAACTAACTATCTTCTTGACGCTCAATACGCAGCTATAGCTAGCGATGGTACGATTGGCTCCTGGTCAGCAACAGAAAAGCTGCCTCAGCGTATAAGGCAAGGTGATGGTTTTGCCAGTAATGGCTTCTTATATATATTTGGTGGACGTTCGGCCTCTACTACTTGCACAAATAACACCTACGTTATACCGATTAATGCTAACGGATCTTTGGGTTATTGGTCGCAAACAAATGTTAGATTTACTACCGCTAGATATGCTCCAACAGTTGCGTATAACGGAGGCAGAGCATACATGCTGGGTGGTTACGATTGCACCGGAGCGGCATTCACAGGGGCTAACAGGGTAGTTCATGCTACTTTGCAATTCCAGCCTCACATAGCGAACTATTCATTAGCGATCGACGCAGACACAGATGTATTTCCATCAATGTTTGTAGCTAACGGTCTGGATAATGCCGACGGTGCCAGATGGTATCTGAATTATAAATCAGCAACCAGCGGTGCTGGCAGTTCGTGCGCATCGATGACAACTTGGGGTCAGAATACAAATGCTGGAGCTGTTTCTCTTGGGGTACCTTCAACTTACACACCAAAAGATGGATCAGGTAGTAACACTAGTTGTGCACGCTATTTCTTCCTGAATTTAACTATAGACAGCCAAAATGCTTGGGGCTTCCCTGAAGATGTATCTAGGGGTCCGACTATAACAGATCTATCCTTCGTATTTACTAGTGATCCAGGAAAGAGATTGATTCATGGTAAAACCTTTATTGGTGGTCAGCAACAACCACTCGACACCCCATGCCGCCAATCCAACTACCCCAACTGCCCTCTACCTTAGGATTTATTGATCTTTCTAAACAAAAAACTTTATTCTCACCATGCTAAAATTATTAGTACATAAGAGGGAGTTTCAAAGGGTGAAAAATATATATAGAAATACTGGGATTAAAATACAGATTGTCTTAACTGTTTTATTCCTATCACTAATAATACAAACGGCACCTTTTGATACTTCAAAGGTGCATGCTCAGAACTACTATCCTGAACTAATTTCACAATCCACAGAAGGGCAGTTTACAAATGATGATAGTGGCGATACGTTAATGTCAGACGATGGCAGGTATGTCGCTTTTCTATCACAGGCAACGAACCTAAGTAGCCAAACAACAAATACTGAACAAATCTATCTAAGGGATAGAGGAGCGGATACAACTAAGATGGTATCTGTGAATTCAGACGGTATGCCGCAGGATGGTCAGGGTCTAAGACTAACGGGTTTGAGTGGAGACGGAAGGTATGTGTTTTTCGCAGTACATTATTCTACTAACATTGATCCACGTACCAGCGGTACTATATACCAGTTCAGACATGATTCTTTATTGGGACAAACGTCTGTAGTGTCTTTTGACGATAATAATAATTTAATTGGATCTGATTTCCCCATTGATTCATCGTATGACGGTAATAAGTTTGCAATTACTCTTTCAGAGTCTGGAGGATTCCCGAAAACATACATAAGAGACATGGCAGCAGGCAGCTCACAAGAGATAGCCGAGGGCATTAATAAGGGATTGTCCTCTGATGGAACTAAGATTCTATATCAAAGACAAAATAGCTTTGGATATCAAATTGTTGAGTTGTTTGATTCCCAGACACAGAACACGCAACGTATTGATGTTACCCAGACGGGTGTCAATAGTGATTACTGGTACAATGTGGGCAGTTATCTGTCTGGTGATGGCAGATATGCTTATTTTGAGTCTCATGATCCAAATATGCTTTCAACCACACCAGGCGAATGTGAGTTCAGGGGGTGTGTCTACAGGAGAGATTTAAATTCTGGAATGACAAAACAACTAAGAATATCCATAGGTCAAGCAGATATATTTAGAAGCGCTGATTTTAATGAGTTATCGTTCTCCAGAGATGGTAATTCGGCTATTTTCCCAACGAGTAATAGTGAAACCGGTCTTGTCTTTTTAGACACCAATACATTGGAATATCATTTTTTTGGATATAACCAGGATGATTTAGCGCCAGACATTAACGAAGCGGGCTCTCTTTCAATAAGTGCCAATGGTCAATTAGCTGCTTTTTCCAACAGGGCATCAAACTTTGGAGTTCCTCCCGCATGTTCATATGTAGAGCCCCAATTTGCTTCTCTTTCTGCTTCAGCAATCGCTCAAAATTTAATAAATTGTGCAAATGTGTTTGTTTCGAGTACAGCACCTCCTTTAAATGATGATGTAACTCCACCTGTAGTGACAGGCACGCCAGATAGGGCTGCTAATAGTTTTGGGTGGTATAACGCAGACGTTACTATAAACTGGGAATCAAATGATCCTGCGCCATCATCGGGTAGCCCAAATGTGCCCTCAGCCACAGTTGCTAGCACTGAAGGAATTAATACTTTTACATCCGGACAATCATGTGATCCTGCTGGAAATTGTTCTACTGGATCAATACAACTATCAATAGACAAGACTTTGCCCACGAGTAACTTCAGCGGCAACCAGCTGATTTTACGATTCCTAGGCAGGACGATAAGTGGCAGTGCATCTGATAGTATATCTGGGGTTCACTCTGTTGTGCTTTCTTCAGGCTCCACAAGTCTCAGTAGCCAAGACGGAGGTATTTCACTGAGTTGTACGGGAGGTAATTGTAGCTGGTCAGCTAATAGAAGCAGGCTCCCCTCAGGTTTAAGAAATTACACTTTAACCGTCACGGATTTTGCAGGTAATACCACATCAATAAATAGATTTTTCATCGTCATATAAGTCAGGAAATTTAGGTGGAGTTTATAAATCCTAAGAAAAAAAAGTCCCCAAAGTTCTTTGAGGAAAATTCTAACCAAAAAGTAGAGACTATATACGATGATCCCGAGTGGCGCGAGTTAAGGGACAAGGTAAAAAAACAATCAGAAAAAGATATAAGACATAGTAGCAAAGGTTCGTTATTTGGCAACATTAACGAGCCTTATGACTTAGCAAGTGACGAAGACAAAAAGCGAGTCGAAGTTAATATAAAACTTTCCCTACCAGAAGCACACTGGGATTTTCTTAAAAAGTTAAAAAACAGACTATTAAATTATAAGAAAAATTTTTCATTTAACTTTCTAAAAAATCCGAAGACCTATCTTATTATTGGCTTCATTGTGTTTATTGTAGGGGCTGCGTCATTCCTGTTGATCAACAGAGATAATAAGGATAACGCTCCTAGCGCAGAACAAACTGCGACAACAAGCCAGGTAAAAGAAGAGCCGGTTTCACATGACCCGCCTTTTAGTCCGGCGCTTCCACCGAGTGGAATCAATAAAGAAGAAGTATCTTATAACCCAGAGCGTAACTTTGCTAAATTCGATGACAGCATAGATGGGATAGCTATTGCCGTGAGCCAGCAGTCATTACCGGAAGATTTTAAGTCTGATCCAGAGGCTAAGCTAGAAGAGTTGGCAAAGGGCTTTGAAGCAACAAAAATTATTCAAACAGGTAGCGGACTAGCGTACATAAAGGAAACGGAGGAAGGTCCCGAGACCATAATATTTAAGAAATTTGATCTATTGGTGTTTATAAGAACACAAAATAAAGTATCTGAGACATCAGTTATTAGCTATATCAATAACCTTAATTGATAGATTGCCTGGTCTTTCTAGTAAAGGGCTAGCATGTTAGTCTATTAGAGAGGGAAATAAGTGGAACAAACAAAAATAATTGCTATTTTGAATCAAAAGGGCGGGGTAGGCAAAACTACTACTACCATAAATCTTGGCGCCTATTTATCAAAGCAAGGTAAAAAAGTCCTGTTGGTTGATGCGGATCCCCAGAGTAATACCACAAGTGGCCTTGGCCTTACTAAGCGGGAGCATGCTAAAACATTGTGCGACGTACTACTTTCAGGGCAAGAGGCTAGTTCCGTAGTACAAAAGACAAATTTAAAAAACCTATTTTTGATACCCGCAGACCCTAGATTAGCGAGTGCCGAAGTTGACTTAGCCGGCAAACAAGATCGTGAACATATGCTAAAAAATAAGATTAGCGGGCTTGAGTATTATGATTATATATTGATAGACTGTCCACCGGCGCTAAGCCTACTCACCATAAATGTTTTGGTAGCATCGGATCTAGTACTGATCCCAGTACAGGCCGAATACTATGCACTTGAAGGATTGAGCCAGTTACTCCAAGTTATGCAGAGTGTGAAAAGAAGCTTTAACCCAAACCTAGAATTACTCGGGGTAGCTGTAACCATGTTCGATAAAAGGACTAGTTTGTCTGAGCAAGTTTACAGTGAGCTAAAAGAAAATTTCGGAGATAAATTATTTAAAACTGTGATACCAAGAAATATTCGATTGGCTGAAGCGCCTAGTTTCGGAAAGCCAATATCTGAACACGACAAATGGAGTAAGGGGGCAAGGGCCTACAAAAATCTTGCCAAAGAGCTGACAGAAAAGATTCCCAAAAGTGATACTGAGGAGGTAAAATAGTACTATGGCTAAACAAAAAGGATTAGGCAGGGGATTTGGTAGTTTATTGCCAGAAGACTTTGATACATCTCTGTTAATAGATAAAAAAGACCGAACACAAAAGTTGTTCATTTCTGACATTTCTCCCAATCCCGAGCAACCAAGAAAGCATTTTGACAAAGATGCTCTAAGCGAATTAGCATCTTCAATAAAACGCCACGGAATACTACAGCCCCTGGTCGTAACTCCAGATAATGGTGGTAAATATATAATTATTGCTGGAGAGCGAAGATACAGGGCAGCGAAGTCAGCTGGCATAGATCAATTACCGGTGCTAGTTAGAACAAGTGAAGAACTGGATCGACTGGAAATTGGATTGGTGGAAAATGTGCAAAGGGTAGATCTGTCACCGTTAGAGCAAGCCGTTTCAATAGCCAAACTTCACGAACAATTTAGTATGGGCTATGACGAAATAGCAAAAAGACTAGGTAAGGCGAACACTACGATTGCCAACATAGTCAGGCTCCTTCAATTACCTGACAATGCCAAGGATGCACTAACCAGAGGTGATATTTCCGAAGGTCATGCTAGGTCAATCTTGGCACTAAAAGACCATCCAGATCAACAGACCAGACTGCTCGAGTTAATAGAAGAGGACAAATGGTCGGTTAGGCAGGCTGAGAAATTTGTAAATGACGTCAAGAATAAAAAATCAAAGGAATCACGCAAGGTTGCGCGCACTAATCCGGAAGATATTAAAACTACCGAAAAGATTAGTAAAAAACTTGATAGCAAAGTAGCTATAATCAGGTCAAACCGCGGTGGAAGAGTCCAGATATTTTTTAACTCGGAAAAAGAGCTCAAAAGAATATCTAAACTTATAACAGATTAATTCTAAAAGTGTTTTATAGAGTTAAACGGAAAGATCCTAAATGCTAGCTCGCCCACAATATCGCTGGATTTTACTGGTCCAAAATTTCTAGAATCCAAGGAGTTTTCCCTGTTATCCCCCATAACAAATACCTCGCCATCTTCAACCGTCTCGTCTAGGTTGCCACTGGTTGTCTCGATCACTTGAGCCTCAGGCCCTTGTGTGTCGGGTGAGAAGCCGTCTGGATTTTCAGAATTGTAGATTTTTACGGATCCGTTGCTGATTACAACTCTGTCTCCAGGTAGCCCGATAACTCTTTTTATTAATTGTTTATTTTGTCCATTCACAGTTATAGAGGAATGGCTATGAAAAACAATAATCGAGTATCTGTCAGGTATATAGTCGCTGCCGTTTATCTTTGCCCATGTTTTACCAATTTTGTTAACGATGAGACGGTCATTGTCCTGGAGGGTCGTCTCCATGCTTGGTCCATCTACTTCGTATGATTGAAATACAAATATTGTTAAGAGTACGGCTAGTACAGGGGCAGCTATAAGAATTCCTATTGTGGAAAGAAGCTCTCCGTGTCTTGAGAACAAGTTTTTTTTAGGTTTTTCTGGTGTCGGTGCTGCCTGGCTGATTTCGTTCATGCCTCTAGAGCTTAACATAAGTTTGCTGTCTAAGTCTCTAACCAGTGGGGAGTATAAAAGAGGCTTCTTATAGTCTGGTATCAATCGACTCAAAACGCTATACTAATGCTTTGTAATTACATATGAACGACCAGCTAAACAAAAAATTTCGTAAACCACCAACATCGATCGACGGGATAAGCATAGGCCGCACAACCGGCTCTAGGGCTGGTGGCAGCATTGATTTCAAGCGTTCAAGCTCTTATAGACCGCAAGGCTCTGCCAAGCCGCAAACTGGACAGGGCAGAATAGGTGAATTTAGAGGGACGGATGGTTTTAGGCAAGCGCAGAACCCAATGATTGAAATGCCTAAACGACCAAAATATGAACGACCAGTCGCAAAGAAAAAATCAAAATTCTCTCTGTTCAAGAAAAAAAACAACAGCCGCCTAGATGGAATTGATCATTATGAAAAGCGTAAAGCAAAAAGAAAAAAACGTCTGAAGATCGCTGCGATAATAATTTTAATAATTGCATTGATTGTTGGGTTTTTATTTGCAAAGGGATATCTGAACTTGCGTAAAGTTCTGTCAGGTGGTGGAGGAGCCGCAGCTCTTGATGAAAATGTTGATCCATCACGCTTGCGCGGTGAAGGAGATGGCAGGATAAATGTACTACTCTTAGGCCGGGGTGGTTAGATCCAATCGCAAAGGAAGCAGGGCTCGTCAGTATCCCGAGGGATCTTTATGTAAAAGTTCCCGGCGAAGGCTCTATGAAAATTAACAGCGTCTTTTATACCGGTAAATCATCCGTTTTGAACAAGTCTAAAAATATAAATGATCAAACCAAAAAAGATGCAGAGAACGCCGGATTTGATTTAATTGAAAATACTGTCGAGGATACGCTTGGCATACCTGTTCATTATCATGCCATGGTGGACTTTACCGGGTTTAAGCAGGCGATAGATACGGTTGGTGGAATTGATATGAATGTACCAAAAGCTGTTTATGAACCCATGCGCATAGATGGCAGACCTTACACGCTCAACGTTAAGCCTGGACAAAAACATTTTGATGGTTTTGAGGCGCTAGCATATGCAAGATCAAGGCATACGAGTGCACGTGGTGATTTTGATAGGTCTGAAAGACAAAGACTAATAATTGCTGCTACAAAAGATAAAGTATTTTCGCTTGGTACGTTTTCAAACCCTGCTAAGATCTCACAGCTTTTAGATAATTTCGGCAATCATGTGCAGACCAACTTCAGCATCCAGGATCTTAATAGGTTGTATGAGATAACAAGGGGCATAGATAGTTCGAAGATTGTCTCAATCGGTCTAGCTGATCCTCCAAATGATTACGTAAAAACAGCCAATATAGGCGGTCTGTCTGTTGTGATTCCAAAAGCCGGAGTAGGAAACTACAAAGATATTCAATTTTATATAAGAAATACCTTGAAAGATAGTTTCCTAAAGATGGAGAATCCGAGCGTGGCAATTTTAAATGGAACTTCACGTCCGGGAATTGCCACAGAAAAAGCCGATGAACTTAAATCCTACGGTTATAACGTAATATCTGTAGATAATGCTCCGTCGCTAAACTACTCAAAAACCGTATTGGTAGATATGCGTAGTGGTGCAAAAAAATACACTAAGAGATATTTAGAACTAAGATTTAAGACATTAGCTACAACTTCGTTGCCTGATAGTGCGATTCAGCCAGGTTACGCCGACTTTGTTATAATACTCGGCGGCGATACATCGTCGCAGTCCGCGGGAGCAAATTGCTCCAACACCAATATTTGTGGTTCTGCGCGATCACCGCATCTTTAGAATAAAAAATGGTTAAATATATTTTCGACAAAATCAGACCTGGCAGGGGATTTGCCCATGCATTTCATTTGAGTATTATCGCTATACTCCCGCCCCTTATACTGGTTTTAGTACGGCTTGATTTTAACTTGATCGCACTGGCAATCCTACTGCTCAGTAAGTGGCGAATGTTTGCGCTCCATCCTAGGCACTGGATAGCGCACATTAGAACTAACGCTGTAGATATTATCGCGAGTGTGAGTTTCTTAGTCTTTATGGCATCTACGTCTACGATGTGGATACAGATTGTATGGATGATCCTGTTTGAAATTTGGCTGCTCTATATAAAGCCTGGAACTAGTGTTGGTATGGTGTCGGCCCAGGCCGTAATAGCTAATACTCTGGGGCTTGTTAGTATTTTCCTGGCACTGGAAGGAGCTATTTTAGGAGCTTATGTTCTGGCCTTTTGGTCCATCAGTTATTTCTGCGCAAGGCATTTCCTGAATATTTTTGACGAAAGACACGGTAGGCTTATTTCATCAATCTGGGCGTTCTTTGCGGCTGCAATTATGTGGGTTTTGGGACATTGGCTACTATTTGTGGGCCCTATTGCACAGCCTGCTCTTTTAGTTAGCTCGTTAGCTTTCGGATTTGCCGGTCTCTACTACTTGGAGCAGACTGACCGTCTTTCATCCACTATTAGGCAACAGATTATCCTAACAATGTTTGCGATAGTTTTTGTAATAATTGTCTTCTCTCGCTGGGGTGACGCAACCGTCTAGAAAATTTTTATAAAGCCAATTTAAGCATTATAATTATTGGACATGGGAAAACTATCAGAGACTGGAAAAAACCTCAATCAAAACAATAAATTAGCAGTTGTTTTACTAATTGCTTTAGCGAGCGTGAGCGCTGGATTTTTTGGCGGATATTTTGGTGGTCAAGCGAACCGAGACATTTCCACCAATAGAGATCAGCAGGCACAAATAATTAAAGACGAGGGCAATCTAATAACTCAGATTGCCAGAGAGGTTGGTCCTGGCGTGGTTTCGGTCAATGTGACAAGTCAAAGCACGGTCTCAACCTTTTTTGGTCCTCAAAGTACGACTCAGGAGAGCGCCGGAACTGGCTTCATAGTCAGTGAAGACGGTGTTATCGTAACAAATAGACACGTCATACCTAAGAGTGTAGAGAACGTAAGCATAACCCTATCTGACGGAACAGAACTTACTGATATAGAAGTTATAGGTCGCACCGCCGAAGGTGACCCGCTTGATATAGCTTTCTTAAAAATTAAGGATAAAAAAGGCAAAGACTTGCAACCAGTTAAGATAGGAGACTCTACCAAAACAGAAGTAGGCGATCGGGTGATCGCCATAGGAAATGCTCTTGGCCAATTTCAAAACACGGTGACGTCAGGAATAATATCTGGCTACGGAAGAAATGTTCAGGCTGGTGACTCATCAAGTTCTCAGAGTGTTGAAGCTTTACAAAATTTATTCCAGACGGACGCAGCAATAAATGAAGGTAATTCTGGTGGTCCACTTGTAAATATGCAGGGCGAGGTGATAGCAGTTAATACAGCGGTTGCTGGCGGTGGTGCTGAGAATATTGGCTTTGCAATACCAATAAGCGATATAAAGGGTCTTATTAAAACGGTACTCGATACTGGAGAGCTAAAACGACCATATTTAGGGATTCGGTATGTGTCGCTAACAGATGATTATGCCTACGAATACAACCTAAACACAAAACGAGGTGCATACATTGTGCCATCGAATGATGGAGTTGCTTCTATACTTGACGATAGTCCAGCTGCTAAAGCAGGTTTACAGGAAAAAGATATAATTACCAAAGTAAATGATGTTTCAGTTGATGAGAAAAATAGCCTGACATCTGTTTTAGGCAGATTTACAGTAGGGGAAAAGGTTACGCTAACCGTTATCCGTGATAATAAAGAAATGAAAATAGATGCAACTTTAGAAGCTGCCCCGACCAGCTAGGCTTTTTCAAATAGCTGAACCAAGACGTCCGTTTTTAATAGACGATAGGAGCTTTCTTTTGCTAGCTTCTCAAGCTGTTCATGCTGATTCTCTAGAGACTCGGTTAGTATGTATTTTGGTTTCGCATGTAGCTCATTAACTTGTTTCCAAAATTGCCTGTAATGGTCCAAGCCATCCGTACCAGAAAACAGCGCCAGTTCTGGCTCAGTCTTTATCTCAGGGCTTGTTACTAGGTCGTTGGGAACGTATGGCAGGTTAGCTAAAATTGCATAATTTTCTAAATCAAGCTCGTTTATTGGCTCAAGAAAATTTCCTTGAACAAAATTAATTTCAGTTTTATGATTCAAGGCGTTTTTTTGAGCAACTTTTAGAGCCTCGCTACTAATATCTGTAGCAAAAACCTGTGTTTGTGGTAGCTCCAGCTTTGCTGTAATTGCTAAACATCCACTACCTGTACCAACATCCACCACTGTTCCTACATCTAATTCTTTGAGCAGTTCTATAAAGCTTTCTGATTCGGGGCGGGGGATTAATACATCCGGATTAACCTCAAAAAATCTTTTATAAAACCAGGCTTTTCCACGTATATAAGCCAAAGGTTCGCGATTAATGCGTCTCTTCAATTGCTCATCAAGTACAGATATTTGCTCATCATTTAGCTCGTATTCGGCATGGGCGTTAACCCAAGACCTATCTTTATCCAAAAGATCTTCAACTAAAACCAAACAATCTCGCCGTGGTGAATCCACCCCGGCTGCAACCAGCTTTTTCATAGAAACCAATAACCAATCAAGAATTGTCATTTTTGAGCAGGCTATGTTCCGCGGTTTGGAGGTTTTCTATAAGGTCGTCTATATCGCCAGCTAGTGCTGCTGGGATGTTGGAGCGGGAATAACCAATTCGATGGTCTGTTATGCGATCTTGCGGGAAGTTGTATGTACGGATTTTCTCGCTGCGATCACCTGAGCCAATCAGTTTTTTACGAGCATCAGACATTTCTTTGTGCTCCTCATCTATTTTTGCCTGAAGAAGCCTGGAGCGCAGAACGCTCATCGCTTTTTCTTTATTTTTGATCTGAGATTTTTCATCCTGGTTAGTCACTACTAACCCAGTAGGTAAATGGGTGATTCTAACCGCCGAATCTGTCGTGTTAACGGATTGACCACCGTGCCCGCTGGCTCGGAATATGTCTATTCGAAGATCTGCTGGTTTTATCTCTATATCTGTTTCTTCTGCTTCTGGTAAGACCGCGACCGTGGCCGTGCTGGTATGAACACGCCCTTGAGATTCCGTTACTGGGACTCGCTGGACACGATGTACGCCAGCCTCAAACTTTAAAAATTTATATGGCGCATCACCACGAATAGAAAAAGTTACTTCCTTAAAGCCTCCTGCATCGTTTGCACTATCACTGATGTGTTCTGTTTTAAAGCCATGGTCTTCAGCCCAGCGAACATACATCTTATATAAATCTCCAGCGAATAAACTTGCTTCATCGCCACCGGCAGCGGCACGGATTTCTATAATTACATCACGGTCATCATTAGGGTCTTTTGGGATTAATTCTATCTCTAATAATTTATCAACTTCAGCTAATTTTTTCTCTAACTCAGATATCTCATCTTTTGCCATTTCGGCCATTTCGCCGTCACTACCATCTGCAATAGTTTTTGCTTCCTCAAGCTGTTTTGAGAAGAGTTTTTTATCATCAAAAAGAGCAATAGCTTTAGCTAATTCACCCTGACGCTTTGCTAGCTTAGGATAATCACTACGCCCGAACACATCCGGGTTTTGAAGTTCGGACTCAACCCGGCCAAACTCTTGTCTAAGTGATTTTTCTTTCTCTTCCATCTCTACTAAGAATAACAAAAACTCTCGATTATAAGCTAACCGAGAGTTATTTGGATTTAGCTAACCGATTTTTTGTGGAGCGTCTTTGGGCTTTTCGGCTTTCGTTTTCTTCGATTTTTGAGCTGACTTTTCGCGAGCTTCTTGGGCAGCTTTAGCGCGAGCTTTGAATTTATCAACACGTCCTTCAATATCAAGAAGCTTTTCCTGGCCTGTAAAGAATGGATGAGATGCGCTGCTAATATGCGTAGTCACTAGAGGATACTCAGTACCATCAAGCTTTATGGTTTCATCCGTTTCTGCAGTTGAGCGTGTCAAAAAAGTCTTTCCGTTTGAAAGATCTTTGAAAACCACAGGACGATAGTTCTTGGCGTGTATTCCTTTTTTCATCAGAACACGATTGTAACCCAGATCTGGACTTTGGTCAACAGATGTGGTAGACTTTGAGGACATAAATTAAGCAGCCGAGGATTAATTCCTCCTAGTGGAGAGCCGCTTGGCAACCACTCGGGTACCTCGAGCGAAGAGAAAGGAACTATCCATATGGCATCAGTAGATGTTAAAAAACTATTAGAATCGGGCGCGCACTTTGGTCATAAGACTAGTAGGTGGCACCCAAAAATGGCTCCATACATTCACAGTAAACGAAATGGTAGCCACATAATCGACTTAACAAAAACAGCAGAAAAACTAGAAGAAGCATTAAAGTTTGTCGAAAAAACTTCATCTGCAGGTAAGCAGGTACTTTTGGTTGGCACAAAGCGTCAAGCTAAAGAAATGATCAAGAAAGCAGCGGCTGATACAGATATGCCGTATGTTGCTGAGCGTTGGGTTGGTGGAATGCTTACGAATTCAACAACCATGAACAACCGCATCAAACACCTAAAAGAACTTGAACAAAAAATGGATTCTGGGGCACTTGATGCTAAGTACAACAAGCTAGAGGTGCAGCGTTTCCAAGAAGAAATCGATGGGATGAACTTTCAGTATGGCGGTATTAAGCACATGGCGAATCGCCCGGGGTTGGTTTTTGTAGTCGATGTTAATGATGAGCTGAACGCTATTAAAGAAGCTAGAAAATTAGGGATTCCGATTGTAGCTATTGTCGATAGCAATGCCGATCCTAGTCTGGTTGATTATCCAATTCCAGCTAATGATGACGCCATAAAGGCCCTGCAGCTGATAGTGGACTATGTGGTTGAAGCAATCAATGACGGAAAAAAATCGATAAAACCAACCGATAAAACAGAAGCGGAGGCAAAGTAGATGGACATTGAAGCAATTAAAAGACTGCGTGAGCTCACGGGTGTAGGTATAACAGATGCCAAACAGGCTTTGACGGACGCCAATGGGGATTTCGATAAAGCTCTAGAAGCTATGCGTAAAAAAGGCTTAACTAAGGCTGAAAAGCGTGGTGAGCGCGAGGCTCGCGCTGGCGTGATTGGCACATATAACCATGACGGCCGAATCGGAGTTCTAGTAGAAGTAAATTGTGAAACAGATTTTGTTGCCAGAAACGATATTTTCACAGATTTAGTAAAAGATATCGCTATGCACATCGCAGCCTCTAACCCTGTTTATGTTTCAGCTGATGAAATTCCTGAAGCTGATCTAAAAAAGGTAGAAAAAGAATTTAGTGAAAAAGCTGCTGCTGAGGGCAAGCCAAAAGAAATGCTGGCTAAAATTGTAGAAGGCCAGGTTAAAAAATATTTTGCAGAAAGATGTTTGCTTGACCAACCTTTTGTAAAAAACCCCGATCAAACAGTTGACGACTTTGTAAAAGAAGGCAATGCCAAGCTAGGCGAAAATATAATCGTCAGGCGTTTCAGTCGTATTGCACTAGGCGAAGTTGCTTAGAAATTTCAGGTAACCCATGGTCTCGCGAATAGAAAGTCAAGGTGAAATTGGCACACAAACTGATCCTCTTAGATTTAGGGATCTTTGGCGAATTGAAGGTTGCGCGAATCTTGAAAATGGTTTAGAAGTTATACACGCTAATAATCGCAATTGGACGGAAGTAAACCGATGGGGACATGCTGGAGGTTTTGATCTTTCGGTAGATCACGAGTTAACTCACGGTCGAATGATGTTAAGCTCCGTTGTAGAGGGCAGGTCTACTCATGATACCCTGTACAAGCTTTCTTTATTTGAGCGTTTGATGTCGGGTGAAAAAGAGGTTCCTGAGACAAATGTAGAACCAATCAATACTTTACAATATTGGATGGCAGAAGCTGAACGGTTTGGTCAAAGTAGTGCTTGGGCACATGAACTTCATCGAGCTATGAAGATAGGCAAAATTGCTGAAAAAATAGTTCTATTTGATAGGGCAATGGACGTCATCGATGCCTATATAGAAAATGATCCTTGTGAATTCATGGTTAGATTAAAAACAGGGCTATCCTTAAGAGATAGGGTAGCGCCATTAAGCAGAATATATGGTGATCGAGATCCGAAAGGCAGGGAAAGACCTGGTCTAATTTTTAAGGATCGTTATGGCAATTATGGTTCAATACCAAATGGCTGCAAGCCGAGGGGTTTGTATATTGAAGTCAGATAAAGTTATACGTAGTGAAGTTTATGATAAACATGATTAGACTTGCGCTCCGTACACGTTAGGAGCATGATGACTTATAGTGTTTGAACATTTTCGCAAAAAACCAGAAAATTTAAGTGACGCTGAACTAGTTAAGCGTATTGATAGATGCATTGAGCTACATACTTTTGCTATGGCAGCAAGAGAAAGAGCAAGAAGCGGGCACTACCGTTCAGACAGAGCCAAACTAGACTATGACCAAGCGACAAGCGCGAGAGCCAATGTAGCTGCGGTTCTGAAAAAGCAAGGTTTGTGGGTGCCGAAAAAACGTGATTTATATCCACCAATCGAAGTTTTTACAGCAATAAGATGGCAGTTGGACCCAACTGGTGAAAATAATATCCAATCTGGCAGTGAAGATGGCGTGGTAGTATCATTGAGAGATCATATTAGAGTCAACGGAGGAAAAGATGATGGACCCGACCAACATACTCAGCAAAGCTGATGAGTCACTTAAAAATACAGTAGAACATTTTGAGAACGAACTTAAGAAGCTACGAACAGGCAGGGCCCATCCAAGCATGCTTGATGACGTTACGGCTGAGGCTTATGGACAGCAGATGCCACTTAAGCAGCTGGCTACTATATCTACACCAGAGCCACAATTGCTCCAGGTTTCGCCATTCGACCCTAATAATATCGAAGCAATCTCAAGTGCCATACGCGATAATCAAACGCTAGGACTAAACCCAATGGATGACGGACACGTGGTGCGTATACCCATCCCACCACTAACCGAAGAGCGGCGCAGAGACATAGCTAAGCAACTTAATCAGAAGGTAGAAGATTGTATGATCTCGGCAAGAAATATACGTCATGATAGTCTAAAACAGCTTGATAAAGCCAAGAATGATAAAGACATTGGCGAGGATGAACACAAGCGCCTTAATAAACAGATTGAAGATCTAATGAGCAAAACGAAAACAGATGTGGATAATATAGCAAAGGCCAAAGAAAAAGAAATCTTAACAGTCTAAATTAATAAATTCTAACCGGCTGCTTATGGTAGAATTACTATCTGATGACAGTAGTTTTATTAATCATTGGGCTTGTATCTTTACTTGGTCTTGTAGTGGTTCACGAGTGGGGTCACTTTGTTGCAGCTAGGCGTGGCGGAGTTGAAGTAGAAGAGTTTGGTGTTGGCTTTCCGCCCAAAATTTGGTCAAAAAAAGTTAAAACCGAGAAAAGCAAATTTGATTTTAGCGTTAATTTACTACCACTGGGCGGGTTTGTGAGGTTAAAAGGCGAGAGTGATGATGATGAAAGGCCTGGTAGCTTTGGCGCGGCTCCACTTAACGTAAAAGTAAAGATATTATTAGCTGGCGTAGGCATGAATGCCTTGGTTGCATTCATATTGTTCACTATCTTAGCGGCCACTGGCATGCCACAGATTGTTGAAAACCAATTCAGCGTATCGAGCGACGCAAAAGTTGTACGTGAGGTTAAAGATAAAGATGTAGTCTTGGTCGGAAAAATCGTAGATAATTCACCAGCTCAAAAAGCCGGATTGCAAGAGAACGATAGGATTATTAAAATCAATGATCAATCTATAACTGGTGTTGAAGCAGTCTCAGAGGCTACGAAGCAAAATGCCGGCAAAACCATTCCAATCATCATAGAACGAAACGGAAATCAGATGGTGGTTGGCGCTACGCTTAACACAGAAAATAAGGGCGATGGATATCTAGGAGTAGCCAGTGCCTCTGGAAGAAGTGGTATAGAGCAGGTGCGTTCAACCTGGTCTTCACCGATTGTAGCAGCAGGTCTAATAAAACAATTTAGCGAACTGACTTTTAAACATTTAGGTATAGCTGTAAGCAGCTTATTTAAGGGCGATACCAAAACTGCGAGTGAGCAAGTATCAGGTCCCGTTGGCGTTGTGTACATCTTTAAAGAAGGGGGGAAGCTAGGCCTTAGCTTTATTATCATGATAATCGCCATAATATCCCTAACATTGGCCTTAATGAACATATTGCCTATACCCGCGCTTGATGGCGGGAGACTTTTTGTGATGTTAGCGTTTAGGGCGGCTGGCCAAAAGCTCACAAAGGCCAAAGAAGAGCTTATACATGGCGCCGGCTTCGCAGTTTTGATGATTCTTTTTGTGCTAATAACAATAGCAGATGTTAAAAGATTTTTCTAAAAGACTAAGCCATCGTCCCGAAAAGCCAAAAATAAAGGGCTGGGGGCCTGTTTCGGCTGTATTATTTACACTCCTTATATATTTTGGATCACAGATAGTAATGGGTTTGTTATTTGGTGTATACGTAGGTCTGGCAGGTCTTAGCGAAGCCGAAACCACCAGATTATTCGAAAAATCTACCACAGCACAATTTGTTTTTGTATTTGGAGTTGCAATCTTATCCCTTTGGTTTTTGTACGGATTTATGAAAAGGAGAAGCATCTCTTTTGCTGATCTGGCGCTAAAAAAACCCTCATTTGACAACATACTCTTGGCCCTACCAGTTTTCGTAGTCTATTTCATCACTCTAATATGTATTTTATCCTTGGTTTCTGCTGCGTTGCCGTCGATTAACCTAGATCAAGAACAACAAATTGGCTTTGAGAACGCGACTGGCTACGTAGCCCTAACGATGGTGTTCATTAGCTTGGTAGTTTTGCCAGCTTTTGTCGAAGAGGTTATGGTTCGAGGATTTTTGTACGGAGGTTTAGTAAAAAAATTCAGGAAATTATCAGCGGCGTTAATAGCTAGTTTGATTTTCGGGTTCGCACACTTGCAGCTAGGCAGCGGCGAAAGTCCGCTTTGGGTGGCAGCTATAGATACTTTTATTCTGTCTATGTTTTTAATCTGGTTGCGTGAGAGAACCGGCAATCTATGGGCAGGTATATTCGTCCATGGCCTAAAGAATTCTTTGGCATTTATTACAATTTTCATACTTAATATAAACGTTTAATTTCCGCTTTCAATTAGTATTTCTATGTGTTAATCTTCCGAGTGGTATCGTGAGGGCGAAGACATAAACAGGCTATATATATGGAAGAACTCCTAATAATCATAGTAGTATTGGCTCTGTTTTTTGATTTTACTAATGGTTTCCATGACACTGCCAATGCAATTGCTACCAGCGTATCGACTAAAGCACTACCACCAAAAGTCGCTGTCATTTGGGCGGCGATTTTAAATTTTTTAGGAGCTTTCGTATCTCTAAAGGTTGCTGCAACAGTCGCCAAAGGCGTTGTAGCTACTCAGTTCGTTACCCTTGAAGTCGTACTAGCTGGAATAGTTGGCGCGATTATATGGAATCTCTTTACCTGGCGTATTGGTATGCCCACCAGCTCATCCCATGCACTTATTGGAGGGGTTGCAGGGGCGGCCATAGCTGGCTTTGGAATGGAGGCTATAAAATGGCAAGGACTTCAGCAAAAAGTCATAATTCCATCACTTGTAGCACCTTTTTTGGGACTATTAATTGCCCTGTTAATAATGCTTTTTATTTCCAGATTAACTAGGGGTAAAAACGAAGAGAAAACCGAAAGTATATTCAGGAGACTACAGGTAGCCTCTGCAAGTTTTGTAGCGTTTACCCACGGCACGAATGATGCTCAAAAAACCATGGGTATTATCGCGCTGGCATTAATAGCAGCGAACCCGGGTAGAGAGTTTGATGTTCCAATTTGGGTAATATTTAGTTCGGCTCTATTTATGGCTCTGGGTACCTATGTGGGTGGCTGGAGAATAATCAAAACTTTAGGCGAGCGCATAGTTGACCTAAAGCCTAAGCAGGGCTTTGCTGCGGAAACGGCGACAGCGAGCATACTTTGGACCACTGCGCATTTTGGCTTTCCTGTTTCAACAACTCATACCATCAGTAGTTCAATAGTTGGCTCAGGCATAGCCAGGAAGCCTTCAAAAATAAATTGGAAAATAGTTAGGAGTATTTTGATCGCCTGGTTGTTTACTCTTCCTTGTGCAGCTCTTGTTGGGGCTTCCATGAAATATATAACTGATCTACCGGCTGGTGACTTTGTTGTCTTCGCCCTAGCCGTTGCTTTAAGTGCCTCAATTATCTTCACAAGACATTGGAAACGAGAGAGCTTTGTGCAGGTTCTAGCGAGACTTCTGCCTATTGATAGGTCCAGTCGGCGATCTCTAAAAGTTTGACAAATTACAACTTTTAATTTATTATAAGTAAAGTATTAATCTGGGATTATTGTGATAGATTTTGAAAAAGACATAGCTGTCTTAAAGCTTAGTTCTGGTCTTATCTTAAACTCGAATGAGGTTGGCATAAGCCATGAAGCCGTTAATGCCTATGCTGCCGAAGTTGCTAAAGTTGAAGAGGAATTCCATCCATTACTTATTGTAGGAGGGGCCGTGGGTGCGGGCAGGGCATATCTAGAAGAGATTGGCGAAGATCATGAAGGAACTGATCTCCAGGCATTAGCTTCGTATGGTTCTGCTGCTGTCAGTCTTGCTTTTCAAAATGCTCTAAGGGAGCACGGTATTAGGAGCGGACAAGTAATGGCCAATCATAATCAAATGAAAAAAGGCTCTGTCTTAATGCAGGGAATTATTCGCGGAATTTTCACGGAGCAAAATGTCTACACAATTAATGAGAATGACCAGGAAAATCTATTCGAGCTTAAATTGTTTGAAGAGGAAGGTATGGAAGTCCGTGAGAAGCAACCCGGGATAGACAATGATCCACTCGCCGCACAACTCACAATTGCATTAATCGAAGAGTTAGTAGCTGAAGGATATGACAAGGATATTGCTGTTAGTTTGGCTATTTTTACCGAAGTGGGCGGATTTGAAAAGGATAAACAAGTACAACCTGAAATATCTGCTAGCGACCGCGAGAAAGTTTATGCAGATTGTAATGGCGTGAGAAAAGGCGGAAGTGGGGGTATGAAGGTGAAAGTTGATGCCTGTTTTGATGCGGTAGAAGCAGGTGCAAAGAATGTCTACATTGCTTCGCCTTACCAGAACTGGAAAAAACTTCTAGACGGGGATGGCAAACAAGGTTCGCACACCAAAGTGATACAATAATGTCGAAAAGACATGCATTTAAGCAAACTATTTACCAAAACAAGTAAAAACCTACCAGCTGATGAAACGGCTCTAAATGCTCAGTTGCTTATAAAGGCTGGTTATGTGCATAAGGAAATGGCTGGTGTTTATTCGTTTCTCCCACTGGGACTAAAGGTTTTAGAAAACATAAAACAGATTGTTCGTGAAGAGATGGACGCCATTGGCGGGCAAGAGCTAATCATGAGTAGCCTTCAGCCCAAGGAAACGTGGCAAAAAACCAACAGGTGGGATGATAAAACAGTAGATATTTGGTTCAAATCTAAACTAAAAAATGGTACCGAAGTGGGCTTTGGCTGGTCACACGAAGAACCGATAGTTGAGATGATGAAAAATCACGTGTCTAGCTATAAAGATTTGCCCTCGTACGTTTATCAATTCCAGACGAAGCTTAGAAATGAGCTGAGATCCAAAAGCGGAATTATGCGAGGACGCGAATTTGTCATGAAAGACATGTACTCGGCTAGCTTAGATCAGAAAGATCACGATAAGTTCTATCAAGATTGTATAGAGGCTTATCATAGAGTTTTTGATCGTCTAGGAATCGGTGGTGAAACGTTTTTAACCTTTGCTAGCGGTGGGGCATTTACAGAATTTAGCCATGAATTTCAAACAATCTGTGATGCCGGAGAAGACACTATATATTTAAGTCGTTCCAAGAAAATTGCAGTAAATAAAGAAGTTTTAAACGATGATGTGTTAAAAAAATTGGGTCTTAAACGCGATGAGTTAGAAGAAGTTAAGTCAGCTGAGGTAGGAAATATTTTTGATTTTAACGTCATAAAAAGTAAAGAAATGGGTTTTAAATATACTGATGAGGCTGGAAAAATTCAGTTTGTACATCTTGGATCATATGGAATAGGCATAAGCAGATTAATGGGTGTTTTGGTTGAAAAATTTGCTGACGACAAGGGAATAGTTTGGCCTGAAGCAGTTGCTCCAGCCAAAGTCTATCTGATCTCAGTAGGCGAAGATAATAAAATCACAGATCAAGCTAATCAAATATACAAAGAATTAAAAGACTCGGGAGTAGAAGTATTATTTGATGATCGAAGTGTAGGCCCGGGACAAAAATTTGCAGATGCGGAGCTCATCGGTATACCGCTGCGTGTAGTTGTTAGTGAAAAATCACTAGAAGCCGGTGGGTTAGAGTATAAGAAGCGAACATCCAATGATACAGAAATAGTATCAGTAAAAGAACTTTTAGATCGAGTTGCAAACTAGATCAAGATCGGTATAATCATAGGCACATTTTCTTGTGTTCGGTTTGTGTCCGAATATCAAGAAGAGGAGGAGAATAATGAAAAAACAATTTCACATGACTAAAGATGGTATAAAAGAGCTTCAGACGGAGCTTGACTCTTTGATTGCTCGCCGTGGCGAAATTGCAGAGGCAATTAAGACAGCTCGTGAACAGGGTGATCTAAGCGAGAATGCTGAATACCATGCAGCTAAAGACGACCATGAAAGAACAGAGGCCAGAATAGCTGAATTAGAACATATTTTGACCAATACAGAGGTAATCAGTAAGCCTAGGAGCGGAAGCAAAGTTGTTCTAGGCAGTACCGTTAAGCTAAAAGGCGATAGTGGCCTAAAGACTTTCACCGTGGTAGGAACGGTAGAAGCCGATCCTCTGGAAGGTAAAGTTTCTGATGAATCACCAATAGGTAAAGCTCTCTTGGGTAAAAGTGTTAGTGACGCGGTAGAAATCTCTACTCCAAATGACACTAAAACCTACAAAATTACCAACATTTCCTAGTCTTAATAAAAGACTACCACTAGATCGAAGTCTGAATTTAGGGATATAATGTAGGTAATATATATGCAGTGGTTGAATAAGGTTGTAGATGAGGTGATTGCTCTTCGTCCTGAAGGCGAAATTGTGGTTTCCTCTGGTGTTTCGCCATCGGGGACGTATCATTTAGGTACTTTGCGCGAGGTTCTGACAGCTGAGGTTATCGCTCGTGAGATTAAGCGTCGCGGACGAGACAGTAGGCACATACATGTCGCCGATGATTTGGATGTTTTTAGAAAAGTTCCCTTAGGCGTGCCAGAGGAATTTAGTAAATATTTGGGTATGCCGCTATGTGATATTCCCGCGCCTGATGGCTCGGATCAATCATATGCCGATTATTTCTTGAATGATCTTTTAAGTGCCGCTAAAGCTATGAACTTGGAGATGGAAGTAGTTCGTGCACATGAGGAATATAGGGGCGGGTTCTTCGTTCCGGCGATAGAAAAAGCCTTAGATAATATTGATGGAATTAGAAAAATTCTAGAGGATGTTTCGGGTCGTGAGCTTGATAAACAGTGGTCGCCGGTGCAAATTATGGAAGAAGGCTATCTAAAAAATCGTCAGTTCGTGAGCATTGATAAAGACAAAAAAGAGGTTTTCTATAAAGACAAAGACAGTAAAGATCAGTCAACAAGTTATAAAGACGGTGAAGTTAAATTAAGCTGGCGAATTGATTGGGCTGCTAGATGGTGGCTGCTAGGAGTGGACGTTGAACCTTTCGGTAGGGATCATGCCACAAAGGGTGGATCATACGATACCGGGAAACAAATCGTTGAAAAAGTCTTTGGGGGTAAAGCGCCCCTGCCAATCCCATATCATTTTATAAATCGTTCAGGTGAGACAAAGAAGATGAGTAAAAGCGCAGGAGATACCATAACGGCAGCTGAACTATTACAGGTTTTACCACCTGAGGTTGTTTGGTATTTCTTGCTTAAGCTATCGCCTGATAAGCAACTATTCTTTGATGAAGGTCCGACTCTTATGAGGCTGGTTGATGAGTTTAGTGAGCTGGTAGCTAAGCAGGATAAATCAGAACAGGAAAAGCATTTATTAGAGCTTTGTACCTATGGGATTGATAAGCAGACAGTCAGTAATGTGCCTTTCACGCATTTGGTAGCCAGCTATCAGGCGACGCTTAAAAATCCCGAAAAAACTATAGAGGTGATTGCCAGAACAGAGCATCAAGACACTGCCACAATGCAAAAAGATATTATCTTAAATGAACTGAATTTTATTGATAACTGGCTAGACAAATGGGCGCCCGAGGACGTTAAGTTTGATCTTAGAGATACTATTGAAGAGTCGGAATTCAATGAAGAAGAGAAGAAGTACCTAAAGGAATTGGCAGAAAAAATACAGTCAGCACCAGCAGAAGCTGATGGTGAGTGGTTCCATAAAGCAATTTATGATTTTAAAGACACTATAGATTTAAAGCCAAAAGAACTTTTTGAGGTTTTGTATAAGGTGATAATAGGGAAAAGTTCTGGTCCGCGTGCCGGCTGGTTTCTTAGTATGTTGCCCAGGGATTGGCTGATAAGTCGACTAAGGCTCGAAAAATAGTACTACTTTAAATAGCCTTCAAACTTGGATCGGAATTTCTCTAATTTTGGATTAATAATCAGCTGGCAGTAGGCCTGGTTTGGGTTATTTTTGAAATAATTTTGATGATAATCCTCGGCTGGCCAAAATTTATCTAGAGGAATTATTTCTGTAACTATTGGATCGTTCCAAAGCGATCTAGCAAAATTATTGGTTACATCTTCTGCAATTTTCTTTTGATTATCATCATGATAAAAAATAACTGATCTGTATTCAGCGCCCACATTGTTGCCTTGGCGATTTGGTGTGGTCGGGTCGTGGACGTAATAAAAGATTTGCAGTATTTCTTCGTAGGAAATCACCGAATCATCAAAATCTATCTGAACTGCTTCGGCATGGCCGGTATCATCCTTATGTAATTGTTCATATGTTGGATTGGCAGTATGACCGCCGCTGTAGCCGGAGACCACTTTATCAACTCCCTTAACTAATTGATAAATGGCCTCGATGCACCAGAAGCATCCGCCAGCTATTGTCGCCTTAGAACTCATGATTTTATATTACTCTTGTGTTATAGTAGCTGGCAACGGGGAAAGTAAAGGGAGATATTATAGATGGCTACTGCCAAAAAAACTTCATCCAAGAAGAAAACAACCACAAAAAAATCAGCTTCTGCTAGCGCTTCAAAAAAGAAAACAGCAAGCAAGAAGGTTGCAGCACCTAAAAAAAGTACGGCTAAGGCCACACCAATGGTAACTTTTGAGAAACTTTATAAGTTCAACATGTTTGCGGCTGTAGCTTATCTAGGATTTGCTGTTTTGAGTGTAATATTCTTATCAAATACATCTGTAAATTTGTTGTTTGCTCATTCAACCAAAGATGAATTAGCTGCAACTGAGGACACCCTAGGTCCTGCATTTACAAATGTGTTAAATATTGAAGTGAGATATCTTCTAGCAGTCGTATTTGGTTTAAGTGCAATCTTCTCGATACTTCTAGCAACAAAATTAAGGAGTCGTTACGAAAAAGGTGTCAGCGCCAAAGTTTCTTCTCTAAGATGGATATTTCTTGGTATATCATCAGCATTAACTTTAGAAATCGTAAGCGTTCTCGGCGGTGTCACCGAAATGGCTGCCCTAAAGATGATTGCTGGGTTAATCCTAGTAACCTCTATTCTGGGTCTGCTGTCCGAAGCGCAAAATAAAAACAATCAAAAGCAATTTTCACTGTTCTACCTAAGTTTATTTACAGGGTTTTTGGCCTGGATACCCCTGATATCTGGCTTGATAGGAACAGGATTATTTGGCATACAAAACTTTAGTTGGTATGTTTATGTACTTGCTGCTGTAGTTCTAACTGGATTTATAAATATTGCCTTGATCCAATATCGCTACATTAAGACTGGCGCAAATACTAGCCAATACCTAGACGTAGAGGGCAAGTATGTTTCTACAGATTTCTTGATCAAGCTGGCTGTATTCGTCATAACTTTCATTGCTTTTTATAAATAGCTATCGCTTTTTATATATCCCTATAGCGTATAGAATAATTGCATGACTTTTGGGATTGTTGGTTATGGATCTTTTGGAAAACTTCTTGCAGAGAATCTTGCTTCGTATGGCGAAGTGCTAGTCTATAGCAAAAGAGATATATCTAGTGATTTAAAGAAGGGTATTCGACAGGCTGAGATAGAAGAGGTGGCTAAATCTAGCCTGGTTATACTATCAACTACATTGGATGACCTGGAAGATACTTGCAAAAAAATAGCACCGTTAGTTGATTCCAGCACAATTGTTGCGGATGTTTGTTCTGTAAAAGTTAAGCCTGCCGAAATAATGGAAAGGGTCTTGGGGGGTAAATGTCAGCTGCTTGCAACGCACCCGCTCTTTGGACCACAGACTATAAAAGACGGTCAAATAAAAGGTCAAAAAATAGTCATTCATCCAATAAAAGTCGATAATTTTAATCAAATAAAATCCGCCCTAAGGGATTTTCTGAGGCTCGAAGTAATAGAAATGACCCCAGAAGATCACGATAGAGAAATTGCTTGGGTTCATGGCCTCACTTTTTTTGTTGGAAGAGCGCTTTTGCGGACCGAGCCACCAAAAAGCGAACTTACTACGGGCTACTATCAGAAATTAATGGATTTAGTTGAGTTAGAGTCATCGCACAGTATAGAATTATTTAAGACAGTTGAGCTGGGTAATCCATATGCGGAAGACGTGCGACAAAGGTTTACTGAATCTATAAAAAAATTAAACGATGAGCTGAAGGCCTAATATATGACAGATATAAATAAAATCAGACAGGAAATAGACGAGATAGATGCGAATCTGCTTGATCTGTTGAATGCTCGCGCTAAGAAAGCCCTTGAGATTAAAAACACCGATCAAGGTAAAGCGCCGATTAGACCAGAGAGAGAAATAGACATAATCAGAAAGTTAAAAGACAAAAATAAAGGACCTTTACCGAGCGATGCCGTAAAATCCATTTTTACTCAAATTATAGCTACGTTCAGAGATCAGCTGCAGCTAGAAAGACCTATCTCAGTGAGTTATTTGGGTCCGAAAGGAACATACAGCGAGGAAGCCGCGCTTAAACTATTTGGATCAACTGTTAATTTACACCCAGAAGATTCGATTTCTTCTGTTGTTAGAGCGGTTGAGGCCGGCACTTCTGAACTGGCTGTAATTCCGATAGAAAATTCTACAGAAGGTGCGGTTCGGGAGACTCACAGACTTTTGTTCAATACGAATTCTAGGATTGTCTCAGAAGTAACCTTACCTGTTGTCCACTGTCTATTGACCAGAGAGAGAAATCTTTCAGACATAAAGTCCGTTTATGCACATCCGCAGGCTTTGGGGCAGTGTAAGACTTGGTTAGCCACGCATCTGCCGAACGTAAAACAGATTCCAACTAGCAGCAACTCAGCCGCTGCTGAGCTTGCATATAAACATATTTCAAGTGCTGCAATTGCTAGTAAAAATGCAGCAGAGATCTATGGCCTGGATAAGCTAGAGGTTGGGATAAATGATCTTCCAGGTAATAAGACTAGGTTTATTGCTCTTGGCTCATTTCCAACTAAACCAACGGGTAATGATAAAACGTCTATTATATGTGTTTTAAACGATAAGCCAGGAGCTCTTCACGAACTTCTAGGCATATTAGCTGATGCAAGTATTTCTATGACTCGACTAGAATCACAGCCTCATCAAGATGGGCAATATGCTTTTTTCATAGATTTCCTCGGGCATAAAGACGACGTGGGCGTTAAGTCAGTACTCCAAAAGCTAGATAATTTAACGAGAACATGCAAAATCCTTGGATCTTATCCCGTTGAGGTAAAATGACCATTAAAAAGAATTTTAAACCGTATCCCTATGCCTATTTCGAAGGAGCTATAGTTCCGATTGAGCAAGCTCAAATATCGATCATGACGAATTCTCTTCATTACGGAATAGGCATTTTCGGTGGACTAAAGATTTTTATGACGCAAGATGGACCCGCTATATTTAGGCTAGATGATCATCTAGAAAGAATGAGAAAGAGCGTAGAGATTCTTGGTTTTCGTTATGATTTCGATTCTATAAAAATTAAAAAAATAATTTTAGAGCTAGCTTCTAAAAATAATCCGACATCAACAACCTACATAAGACCGCTTGTATATAGAAGTGATACTAATATTTCACCGGATATAGCAGGTGATTACGAGCTGGCAGTTTATATGCTAGACATGCCAGCTTACTTTGATCCCAGCAGTGGGCTTAAAGTTTGTGTTTCTAGCTGGCAGCGTAATAGTGATAATGCCATTCCGCCGCGGACTAAAGCAACGGGTGGTTACATAAACTCAGCTTTAGCTATAGATGAAGCACGCGGTAAAGGCTATGACTCGGCAATTATGCTAGATAAAAACGGTAATGTGAGCGAAGGTGCGGTTATGAATATATTTTTGGTTAAAGATGGGGAGCTGATTACTCCATCACTCGACAGCGATATTCTAGAGGGTATTACCAGAAAAACCATTATAGAAATTGCAAATAGAAGCGATATAAAAGTTACTGAGCGAAAGGTAAAGCCAGAGGAGCTATATGAAGCCGACGAGGTTTTCTTCAGTGGATCTGCCACAAACATAACCTGGTGTTCGGTAATTGACGAAAAAGAAATTTCATCTCAGGTTGGACCAATAACTCAGAAGCTGATAAGCGATTTTGGTGATTTGCCCGAATTATCACCAGAACTTTTCACAAAGATATAATAATTTTGCTTATGATTGACACGGAATTATTAGAGGCATATATTTAGCATTTATTTGGAGGGCGTAAAATGGCTATTGAAGATATTGAAGCCAGACCAGAGCGTGAGCAAACGGCTATAGGCAAGCATTACGATGATGCTCTAAATAAGTTTGAGGGAGATTTTGACGAAGTAGTTTTGGCGATATCTACGCCCGAGGAGGCCTTGCTGCTAATTATGGGTCGCTTAGAAGACTTAAAGGAAAACCACGGTACACATGATGCAACTGGGCTGGTTATATGTGAAATAGGAAACGCACTGTCCCGTATAGACGATTTGGAATACAGGCATCAGGTTAGGAAAGATATCTGGGAAGACGCATTCCAGGCTGCAAAAATTAGGGAGAACCCTTTGCATGGATGGAACTCTATGAGAAATGCTGTGCATTTATTTGATAGCGCTGGCGAAAGATTAGTCCTTGGGGATTAATTATTCAGGAACCGTTGATTCGTCGTATACTAATAGTTAATGGGTTATTCGCGTAGTGCTGCCTACAAGCCTGGGCAAAAAGAAATATTTAAATTGTCTCGAAGTAAAATTGAGCTTTTTACTCAGTGCCCTAGATGTTTTTGGCTAGACGTTCGCATGAAAATTAAACGTCCTAGTGGGCCGCCGTTTCAGATCAACAAAACAATAGACGAGCTATATAAAAAAGAATTTGATAGCTACAGGGCTCAAAAAAAACCGCATCCACTGATGGCGGAAAATAAAATTCAAGCCATACCGTTTGCACACGAAGATCTGGATACATGGCGACATAACTTCAGTGGTGTAGCTATTGAGCACGAGCCAACTAACCTACATATTTTTGGGGCAGTTGATGATGTATGGGAAAGCAAAACAGGCGAATTAATAGTAGTAGACTACAAAGCAACTTCAAAAAATGCAGAGATTACACTAGATTCTGACTGGCAAATTATGTACAAGCGCCAGATGGAAGTATACCAGTGGCTTCTGCGCCAAAAGGGGTTTAAGGTAAGTCCAAAAGGCTATTTTGTTTATACAAACGCCCGGATGGACGTAGAGGGTTTTGGCGATCGACTAGAGTTTAGGACTAAAGTTATAGAGTACGAAGGCAATGATGGGTGGGTGGAGCCGGCAATTATAAAAATGAAAGAATGTATGGAAGGTGAGATACCTGAAGTAGGTGTGGCAGCCATGGGCGGCCCATGCGAATTCTGCACCTACGCACGAGCCAGGACCGAACTAACTCTTAAGCATTTGAATAAATAGGTATAATTAAAGCATGATTGATATTCAGTTTATTCGCGATAACCCAAAAGTTGTTGAAGAAAAAGCTCTTCAAAAGAATATAAAAGTCGATGTCCCTCAGCTTTTGGGATTTGATAAAGAGTGGCGAGAACTTCTTTTGCAGGTAGAAGAAAAAAGAAGAGAGCGCAACGAACATGCAGCCGCCTTTAAGCAAAACAAGGGCAAGCCCTCTGATGAAGATTTAGAAAAAGGCAAGGCTCTAAAAGAAGATCTAACAGATCTAGAGCATAAGCTAGACTCTATATCACTCCAGCTTAATAACCTTTTGAAGCAAGTCCCAAACATGCCTCTTGATGAAGTGCCGGTTGGTGCTAGCGAAGATGAAAATGTGATTGCCCAGGAAGTTGGAAAGCCAAAAGAGCTAGGGTTTAAGCCGAAAAGCCACATAGAAATAGGCGAAGCAAAAGATTGGATAGATAAAAAACGGGCAGCAAAAGTCGCTGGCTCAAGATTTGTCTACCTGAAGGGTGATTTAGTCAGGCTAGAAATGGCTTTAATGCAATATGGAATAGACAAACTAAGCGACAGTAAATTCATAAAAGAAGTTGTAGAAAAGTACAGACTAAAGGTCAGTGACAAGCCATTTGTTCCAGTGCTGCCGCCTGCACTCGCCAAAACAGAAATCTACGATGCAACAGCTCGTCTGGATAAAGAAGAAACTACCTACAAATTAGCTGAAGACGATCTTTGGCTAAACGCCAGTGCGGAACATACTTTAGTACCAATGCATCAGGGCGAGACATTTACAAAGGATGAATTACCACTCAGATATGTTGGATACACAACGGCATTCCGGCGTGAGGCAGGATCGTACGGTAAAGACATAGAGGGAATTATTCGTCTGCATCAGTTTAATAAGCTGGAAATGGAAAGTTTTTCTACTGCAGCAACCGGCCTGGATGAGCACAAACTTTTGGTAGCTATTCAGAGAGAACTAATGGAAGAGCTAGAAATCCCATATCAATTGATTCAGAAGTGTAGTGCAGATATAGGTGGTCCAAATGCCAGTGGCTGGGATATAAACAGTTGGATGGCCGGCCAGGGTGCCTACCGCGAGACGCACACGGCAGATTATATGACTGACTACCAGGCGAGAAGACGAAAGACAAAATCCAAGGACGATGAGGGTAAAACAAAGCTTGTTCATACAAATGACGCAACGGTATTTTCCGAAAGACCGCTTATAGCCATAGTTGAAAATAACCAGACCAAAGAAGGTGACGTAATTATTCCTAAGGTTCTACAAAAATATATGGGAGGGAGAGAAAAAATATGATAAAAACCATTCAAATCGACGGAGTTCATACTAAGTTAAATAAAGATTTAGAGCTGTATGTACATAAAAAAATTGGTACTCTGGACAGATTCACTTCACGAAAATCACGAGAGTCAGTGAAAGCAGATGTGAAGCTAAAGGAAGCAAAGGGTAAAGACAAATCCAAAAGATTTACTTGTGAGGTAATAGTTAGATTGCCGAAAGAACGCATAACAGTTCACGAAAAAGCCTCAAGTTTTCTAGAGGCAATTGACCTCTCAGAGGATAAACTAAAAACCCGGCTCAAAAAGTATAAAGAAAAACATGGTGATCCCAAGCTGCACCGCCGGATAATCAACCGCCTGAAAAATTCTCGCTAAATCTTAAGCAATTTGTGAAAATTACGTAGCTTTATAGGGATTATTTAGGTTACAATAGGTATTTGAAATAGTTGAGGGAAATTGTTTTTGTAATGAAGAAAGTTCTGAAGAAAGTATTTGGTGACCCACAGGTTAGAACTGTTAAGCGTCTAAGCAAAAGGGTAAAAGACATAAATGCCCTGGAGGCTAAATATAAGAAATTATCAGACAAAGATCTAAAATCTCAGACCGCAAAACTAAAAGCCAGACTAGAAAAAAAAGAGACACTAGATGATATTTTGCCGGATGCTTTTGCTATCGTACGTGAGGCAGCTAGGAGAACACTTGGTCAAAGACACTTTGATGTGCAGTTGATCGGTGGGATGGGTCTTCATTCTGGTGCTGTAACAGAGATGAAAACTGGTGAAGGTAAAACATTAGTAGCAACTGCACCAGTTTATCTAAACGCACTAACTGGTAAGGGCGTACACGTCGTTACGGTGAATGATTACTTAGCTCAACGTGATGCTGGATGGATGAGCCAAGTTTATG
Source organism: Candidatus Saccharimonadota bacterium (assembly GCA_016219345.1). Taxonomy (GTDB): domain Bacteria; phylum Patescibacteriota; class Saccharimonadia; order Saccharimonadales; family 2-12-FULL-41-12; genus JACRNE01. The sequence goes on along the minus strand of JACRNE010000002.1, from coordinate 24,711 downwards.
ACTTTTTGGGGCTTAGTGTTGGGGTGATTATTCCGGAGCAATCTTTTATCTATGATCCAAAATATGAAAATAAGGATCACGATGATAAGCGCATGCGAAATCTTAAGCCATGCACACGACAGGAAGCCTACCAAGCAGACATAACCTATGGCACAAATAACGAATTCGGGTTTGATTATTTGCGCGACAATATGGTTAGGGAAGTAGATCAGCTCCGCCAGCGTGAACTCAACTTTGCCATTGTGGACGAGGTAGACTCAATTTTGATCGATGAGGCTAGAACACCATTGATTATCTCTGCACCTTCTACTGCTAGCGGTAGTTCTTACCAGCAGTTTGCCAAAGTTGTTAGATCCTTAAAACGGGATGAGCATTATGAGGTGGATGAAAAACGAAAACAAGTAGCCCTTAATGATGACGGAGTAGATAAGGTAGAAAAGATCTTAGGGATAGATAACCTCTACGGAACGGGCAATATCCGTCTAATTTATCACTTGGACAAAGCGCTGCGCGCCCAGGCTTTATTCAAGCGAGACAAAGATTACGTTGTGACTAAAGAGGGCGAAATTGTAATAGTCGATGAGTTTACTGGGCGGCTTCTAGCTGGTCGTCGTTACAATGAAGGTTTGCACCAGGCCATTGAGGCAAAAGAGAATGTAGAGATTCAAGAAGAATCCCAAACTTTAGCTACAATTAGCTTCCAAAACTACTTCAGACTATATGAGAAATTGTCTGGTATGACCGGTACTGCGCTTACTGAAGCAGAAGAATTCCACATGATCTATAAACTAGAAGTTTTGGAAATTCCGCCAATCCGCAAGCTGATTCTAAAGGACTACCCAGACAAGATCTATAAGAACGAGCAGGCCAAATTCAGAGCTATAATCAAAGAAGTTAAGGCATTAAATAAAAAAGGCCAGCCTGTTTTGATTGGTACTGCCTCAATTGAGAAAAACGAAATTCTATCCGGTCTACTTAAAAAATCGGGAATACCTCACCAAGTTCTAAATGCTAAGAATAACGAAAGAGAAGCTGCAATTGTCGCTAAGGCTGGGCAGAAGGGTGCGGTTACACTCGCAACTAACATCGCTGGTCGTGGTACCGACATTGTGTTGGACGATGATGCAAAGAAGGCTGGTGGATTGTTTGTATTAGGATCAGAACGCCATGAAGCACGAAGAACCGATAACCAGCTGCGTGGTAGGGCAGGACGTCAGGGTGACCCAGGAGCATCACAATTCTTTGTTAGCTGTGAAGACGACCTTATGCGAATATTCGGAGGAGACCGCATCCTAAGAGTTATGGAGCGACTTAATGTCGATGAGGATACTCCGGTTGAAAACAGAGTAATTAGCAAGAGTCTAGAGGGTGCGCAAAAGAAAGTTGAAGGCTTTAACTTCGATACACGTAAAAACGTAGTCAAATATGACGATGTTATGAATCGCCACAGAAAAGCTACTTACATAATGCGACGTGAAATCTTAAAGCAAGCAGATATAAGTGCACGAGTTAAGACTTTTATTCACTCCGAAGTTAAGGATTTAGCAAGTTCACCGCTGGCCACAACCGAGGACTACGAAGCATTTCTAAAAGAGGTGTTCCCATTTGATGAAAGTACTCTCGACAAGCTATTTGATTCACCAGCCGATAAGTTTGAACAAGCACTCACAAAAGCCGCCGACAAGATGTACAAAGAACAGGAAAAGCTCTTTACTCCAGAAATTTTGCGCAAGATAGAGAGGGATATTTACCTGCAAGTCCTCGACAATTTCTGGATGCAGCATCTTGAAAATATGGAGCATCTACGTGAAGGAATTCACTGGATGGGAGTGGGCCAGAAAGATCCACTGGTTGAATACCGAAAACAAGCGCAAATAATTTTTGAGCAAATGCAGATTGATCTGAGACACGATATTGTTAGAGCCCTTTTCCACGCAAGACCGGTTGAGGCAACGGAGATCAATAGACCTGTTGAAACTGATCTAACCTTGGCCGCCAGAGGTTCGGTGGATAATGCAGACAGGATTTTAGATGCGAAAGAGTTTGAGGAGACCGACTTTGTTACGCAAGAGAAAGAACAGGCAGGAGCCCGTAAGGTAAAAAATAAGCGCAAAAAAGCTCGCAAGGCTGAGCGACAACGCAAGAAGAAAGCTAAGAGAAAAAAATAGAGTGAGACATTACGTTTCTGAGACCGAGCTTAGTAATGGGGCTAGGGGGCTATTTATTAATGTTCCCGATGCAAGTGTAATGACTTTCTATATTAGTTTTAGAGCAGGCGAGTATCTAGTTTCTGAAGATAAATGGGAAGTTCCCCATTTGATGGAACACTTGATTTTAGGAGCAAATAAATCATATCCAAGAGGGCGCGATTTTCAGGCTGACTTTGAAAGAAATGGTGCTTATTCAAACGCTAGTACGAGCACCTATGACATAACTTATGAGGCTGAATGTGCTGACTTTGAGTGGAAGAGGATTTTAGAACGAATGATTTTACCTTTGACCGAACCGCTATTTTTAGAAGAGGAATTTCATGCTGAAGTCGGAAACGTCAAAGAAGAGCTAACCGCCAGGTCAAACAACCATTTCAGACATCTTAGTTTGGCGCTTAGGGAAGCCTACGGATATCGGTCTACCACTTATCAAAATCGTTTGGAGCTGATTAAGAACGTAGAACTAGAAGATTTGATCGACCACTATAAAAAAACACACTACACCAGTAACATGAGATTTGTAATAGCAGGAAAACTATCACCAAACAGACGTTCTCACATAAAGTCCCGGCTTTCTAGTATCGAACTTCCTGGCGGAAAGGGTAGGAAGAAATTACCGATCGAAAAACCAAAGGGGCTAAAAAAACCTCTATTTATATCCAATGATACAATCGAAAACTTTTATTTTTACCTAGACACTTTCATGAGGCGAAGAATGAGCGACAAAGAACTTCACGCCATGAGCCTGGTGAACAGTATGCTCACAGAAACTCTTCATTCTAGAATTTTAGGTGCGGCGAGGGAGCATGGGCTAGTTTATGGTATGAATTCTAATATTCATTTTGATCAAAATTGTACTAATTGGTGGTTTGGCGCACAAGTTCAGCCTAAGAACGCTTCAAAATTATTCGACATAATGATCAAAGAAATTAACGAAGTTAAAAACGGCAAGATAACTAGAGATGATCTGAAGGCTGCGAAACAGTACAGGCTTGGCAGGTTCCAGCGTGATGTTCAGACCGTTTCAGGTCTATCTGCAGGGTATATGGGCCGGTATTTCTTCGAGGACGTCGTAGAAGAATATACCAAAACACCAGAGCATATTAGATCCGTTACAAAATCACAAATAGTCAAAGGGGCCAATGATCTTTTTGCTGAAAATAACTGGGGGCTCGGTATTTTGGGCGGCGTAGACAGGCGTCCAGCTAATAGGCTAGCTAAGCAGATAAGCGTTCTTTGGCAGTAGTATATAGTTAAAGGGTAATGAAATCGAAGAAATATCTATTTTTATTTTTCGCAGCTGCACTGCTGTGCTTTTCTTTATATGTATATTTTCAGTCTAATAATCGAACTGACTATAAAAAATTAAAAACAGTATCTACGACCAATCAAAAGATTGCTGTAGATGTCCCAGATCAAATGCAGGAAGTCCAGGCTGGGTTAACAACCATTGACTACGAACACAGACTACAAAATGAGAAGCAAAGTTTAATTAGTCACATCAGGGTTGAATCTCAGTATTTCGGTAAAGATGTTATTGATTCAGCTAGGGATGAAATAATAAAACAGCTAAAAGCCAAAAACGGCGAATATTACGAGATATTTAAGAGCAAGACAAATACAAATCCCGCAGCTAAGGAACTGTCTTTCAATGGATTCTCTGATTATAAGTTAGGCGAGAGGGATGGTGTAATCTCGGATTTTAGCTATAAATATGAAGATGCTCCCGTGAACGGTAGACTGCTGGTTATATTTAGCGAGGATACGGTTTATTTTATGATTGCTGAGTCGACGGAGGAAGTCTGGCAAGACAATCTAGATATTTGGCAAAAGTCTTTTGAAAGCCTAAGGATTAGTTAAGATGGATCAGAACATAATTAAGCGGCTAGTTGCAGAGATCAAACAAGATATCTCCAAAATTGATTTAAAAAAAATGGAGACAAAGAGGGAAGAACTAAAAAAACAAAGCGAAAAGTCCGACTTCTGGGAAGATAATCAAAAAGCAACTAAAATAATGCAGAATATCGCTGAGATTGACGAAAAAATTAGTTCTTGGAAGGCTATTTTAAATGAAGCTAATGATCTACTAGAGCTAACTTTGCTTGAAGACGAATCATTAAGCTCAGATATTGAAAGTCAGTTTAGAAAAGTCAGCGATACTTACAATAAGCTACACATGGATTTGGCCTACGCCGGTCCCTATGATGAGCATAGCGCATTGTTGGATATTCACGCTGGAGCAGGTGGGACGGACGCCCAGGACTGGGCAGCCATGATGCAGCGAATGTACTTGCGCTGGGCAGAATCAAACAGCTACAAGGCGAAAATTCTAGACGAATCATCAGGTGAAGAAGCGGGTATTAAGAGTGTCAGTATAGAGATATCTGGGAAGCTAGCCTACGGCAAATTAAAGGGTGAACATGGTGTTCACAGGTTAGTTCGATTAAGCCCATTCAACGCAAATAACTTACGGCAAACTAGCTTCGCAAAGGTCGAGGTATTGCCAGAAATTGATGAGCCCGAGACAGTTCCTATAGATGAAAAAGATCTAAGGATTGATGTGTTTAGGGCTGGTGGTCATGGTGGGCAGAGTGTTAATACGACGGATTCAGCTGTGCGAGTCACTCATATACCCACGGGCATTACTGTTTCGATCCAAAATGAACGGAGTCAGATCCAAAATAAAGAAACTGCCCTAAAAATTTTAAGATCCAAATTAGCACAGCTTCAGATTGAGCAGCATTCCGAGAAAATATCAGAGCTAAAGGGTCCCAATAAATCAGCCGAGTGGGGTAACCAGATTAGAAGCTACGTGCTTCATCCGTACAAGCAAGTGAAAGATCTCCGCACAAAGCAAGAATCATCAGATCCAGATAAGGTGCTGGATGGTGAGTTGAATGATTTTATTGATGCTTTTAACTCCTGGAATATAAAATAAGCTTATTGCTAATGTTTTGGTATAATTATTAGATATGATTCTGCTGGATCGAGTAACAAAAAATTATAAAAAAAGAAAAACACCGGCTCTTGATCGCGTGAGTATTCATGTCGAACCGAAGGAGTTTGTTATTGTTGTCGGCCAGAGCGGTGCCGGTAAATCAACACTTTTGAAGCTATTAACAAGAGAAGAAAAACCAACTAGCGGCAAGATAATCGTCGGCGGAATAGACTACGAAAGACTAAAAGACAGAGACGTGCCAGCCTTAAGACGTAGGATTGGGGTTGTTTTTCAGGATTTCAAGCTTTTACCGAATAAGACAGTGTTTGAGAATGTGGCTTTTGCTCGAGAAATTTCAGGAGCTAGCAACAGAGAGATTCGTTATACAGTTCCAAAAGTTCTAAATATCGTTGGGCTTAAAGGTAAAGCAAGTAGCTACCCAAGAGAATTATCGGGTGGTGAAGCACAAAGAGTTGCTATTGCCAGGGCAATAGTGCGTCAACCAAAAATTCTAATTGCAGATGAACCAACTGGTAATCTTGATCCCAAACATGCCTGGGATGTTATAGCCGTATTGGAGAAAATAAATAAATATGGCACTACTGTGCTCCTAACTACTCATAATCAAGAAATTGTTAATAGGCTAAAACGACGAGTAATTACAATAAAAGACGGTAGGGTAATTAGCGATAAAGCAAACGGGAGTTACGAGCTTTAGTTATGCAGAGACGATTAATAACATTATCAAGGGTAATTCAGGCAGGTTGTATAAATTTTGTGCGCAATATTTCACTCAGTATTGCCGCCACGGCTGTTATGGTCGTAACACTTACGATTGTGCTGTTTTCCATCATCGCTAATGCTACATTTAATAACACGGTTCAGCAGATTAATGACAAAATCGGAATCTCTGTTTACCTAAAGGATTCCGTCACAGAGGATCAGCGTAACGAGCTGATCGGAAAATTTAAGGGACTATCTAATGTAAAATCTGTTGAATATATCTCCAAAGAAGAGGCCCTAGAAGATTACAGGGCTGAGAAAAAAGCAGAGAATGAAACTGACGCGCTGATAGCAGTTGCAGCGGTGGAGAACCCACTGCCAGAAACAATTAGGATAAAACCATATGACCCATTAAAAATCGACGATATCAGAACTGTTCTAGAAACCGAAGAAGTAAGTAAATATACTGACAAAACCTCTTATTCAGGGGATCGTAAAGACGCAATAGACAAAATAACTAAAGCAACAGCCTTCTTTAGAAAAGCGGTGTTCGGCGGAGTGGTAATCTTTGCAATTATTTCGATGCTGATAATTTTTAACACCATTCAGATGGCTATATTTAACAGACGTAACGAACTAACAATAATGAGGTTACTTGGTGCAAAACCATGGTACATAAAAGGTCCATTCGTGGTTGAGACTATGATCTATGGCTTGGTTTCGGCGGTTATTTCACTTAGCTTGGTGAATTTTCTTTTTGCGCTACAGTCACAGGCCTTCGACGCCAGCAGTTTAGGCCTACTAGATATAAGTTATGCCAATGATTATTTCGCTCAAAACTTCTGGTGGTTCGTGCTTCTCCAGGTAGTTGCTGGCGTAAGTATAGGGGCAATTTCAGCAATGATTGCGACAAAACGATATTTGCGCGTCTCGCAGGGCGGAAAAAAGCGAAAAATCCGCCGGCTTTTTAAACGATAAGTGTGTTAGAATTGTCTAACACGATTATGCTAAATTACCGATAAATCTTGTAAGTCTGTAGAAATCGTGGCTGACACAAAAGTAAATTTATAAAATTCATAACCTAATACTCTGAACAGGGGTTGATTATAATGAAAGCTTATGCTAAAATTGCAGATGTACGCTCAAAAAAACAAAAAATGAAACAAATAAAACAAAAAATGGGCACCGGTTCTATATCGTTATCAAGTAGGCAAGGCGTATTTGCTCTAAGCTTTGTTTTCCTGACTGCATTTTTGCTGGCTGGTTTTTCAATTGTCAGTGCCGACCAATACGACGCTAAAATTAAAGAATTAGAACAACAAAACGATAAAAAAGAGGCTGTAACAGCTCAGCTCGGAGCTGAGGCTAGTAGTTTGAGCGAAGTTATTTCAAAATTACAGGCTGAAATAGATGCTAAGCAGGCGACTATCTCGCAATACCAAAACGATGTAGAGCAACTAAAGGTTGAAATAGCTGCTGCTGAGAAAGAATTAGCTAAGCAAAAGGATCTTCTGCGCCAAACAATCAAGGCTATATATATCGAGGGGGATATTTCCACCCTAGAAATGCTGGCTTCCAGCGACGACCTAACAGATTTCTTTGATAAACAGCAATACCGCGATACTGTTCAAGATAAAGTTAAGTCCACACTGGACAAGATTACACAGCTAAAACTTGATTTAAATACCAAGAAAAACAAAATCGAGAAATTGATCGCCGATCAAAAACGTCAAAAGGCAGAAATCGTTTCCAAGAGAAGTGAAAAAGATCGTCTGCTTTCACTAAACGTGAATGAACAGAACAAATTAGAGTCAGAAATACAGGCTAACAATGTCAAGGTTGCCGAGCTACGCCGCCAGCAAGCAATTGAAAACGCTAAGCACGGTAGCGGAGTTATTGCAGGTGATCCATCAAAGGGTGGGTATCCTGCTAAATGGGCTAACGCACCTCAGGACAGCCTAGTCGATACTTGGGGTATGTATAACAGGGAGTGCGTGAGCTACGCGGCCTGGAAAGTTTACCAAAGCGGTCGCTACATGCCATATTGGGGCGGTCGTGGTAATGCTAACAGATGGCCGCACAACACCAGTAATAAAGGCAAGACTCCTCGTGTGGGTGCGGTCGCAATAGCTTATTGGGGTTACTATGGTCATGCAATGTATGTTGAGGCAATAAGCGGAAATCGCGTTTATGTGAGCCAGTACCACTACGGTGTACGTGGTGAATATAGTGAAATGTGGGTCAATACTTCCGAAATAGACTGGTTCTTATACTTCTAATATTACGCCGTTAAGGTACAATACTTAGATGGATTATAGAGGGGAACAGGGAGTGGAGTTTTCTAAAAAGAAAAAATTTCCAATTAAAACACTTAAAAATATTCTTGTTGTGCTGGTAATATTCTCAGCTGGTTTTTTATTTGGTCAGAGTGATTTTGCTAAGCAAAACCTATATTTTAGAAGTAAGAATAAGTCAGATTCAAACCTGCCAAATAATCTGGATTACAGCGGTGTTGAAGAGGTTTATTCTAAGCTTAAGGATAGTTTCGATGGCGAGCTTACTCAGCAGAAACTTCAGGATGGTCTGAAGGAGGGCTTAGTCAGGGCCGCGGGTGATCCTTACACTGAATTTTTGAATGCTGAGGCGACAAAAGAATTCGAAGAGGGCTTAAGTGGCTCCTTTGAAGGGATTGGTGCAGAGCTGGGTAAAGATAAGGAATCGATTGTAATAATCTCCCCAATCAGTGGTTTTCCAGCCGAAAAAGCCGGCATAAAAGCCAAAGACATAATAGTTGAGATTGACGGCGAAAGTGCGGCGGATTTGAGTGTTACAGAAGCTGTAAAGAAAATAAGAGGCCAAAAAGGCACCAAAGTAAAACTAACGGTCTTTAGGGAGGGTAAAACCCTAGAGTTTGAAATAACCCGAGATCAAATAACTATACCGAGTGTTACTACGGAAGTTACAGATTCTGGCATAGGAATTATAAAAATAAGTCGTTTCGGGGATGATACCGTTCAGCTAGCAACGGATGCAGCAGCTAATCTAAAATCAAAAAACGTAAAAGGCATAATATTAGATCTTCGTGGTAATCCTGGGGGGCTTTTGGAGGGAGCTGTTGGCATTTCCGAGATTTGGCTTTCAAATGGCGACAAAATTCTGCAGGAAAAAAGAGGCGAGGAAGTTATAAAAACCTATTTTGCCGACGGAAAACAGATTTTAGGTGGTGTTAAAACGGTGATACTAATTGACGAAGGTAGTGCTAGCGCAAGTGAAATTGTGGCGGGGGCATTAAAGGATAATAACGCCGCTACGATAATTGGAACAAAAAGTTATGGCAAAGGTAGTGTGCAGGAAGTAAAAAGTTTGAGCTTTGGTGGAACACTTAAAGTAACAGTCGCTAGATGGTTTACACCCAATGGAAGAAACATAGACAAAGAAGGTATTGAGCCTGACCAGAAGGTAGAAATTTCAGAAGAGGATGCTAAGGCAAATCGCGACCCACAAAAAGACGCCGCCATCCAATTTATACAAAAAGCTCAATAAGTCTTGCCTACAAGGCGTATTTAAAGCAGCCTAAAAACAAAACAATTATTTCTGGCCAAGTCTAACTGTCTATAAAAATGTTTTTTTTTTTTTTTGTATCAAATTAGGCTGCTTTAGGGTAGTATTGAGTATTAATAAGAAGGGTAGATTGAGCGTTTGAGTAAGCAAACGAAATATATTTTTGTTACAGGAGGAGTCTTGTCAGGGATTGGCAAGGGTATCACCAGCGCCTCAATCGGAAATATACTTAAAGCCCGCGGCCTAAAAATAAACATCCAAAAATGCGACCCGTATTTGAATGTAGACGCAGGTACACTTAACCCGGCCGAGCACGGTGAATGTTTTGTAACTACCGATGGTGCTGAGACAGATCTAGATTTAGGGCACTACGAAAGATTTATAGATGTTCAACTGACTCAGAAGAGCAGCCTAATGAGTGGTCGGCTGCTTAGAAATCTTATTCAGGATGAGCGTGATGGAAAATTTATCGGTAAAACTGTTCAGGTCATACCTCATCTTACTAATGCAATTCAGCAGCAAATTATCAAAGCTGGTGAAGGATTCGATGTTCATATTGTGGAAATCGGTGGGACGGTCGGTGATTATGAAAGCCCTGCATTCATAGAAGCTATCAGAGAATTGGGCTTAAAACTTGGTCGTGAGAATTGCTTATTTGTGCACGTAGTCTATTTGCCATTTTTGGGTACGAGTAAAGAGTTTAAGAGAAAACCAGCTCAAAATGCGGTTAGAGATTTGCGCTCAGCGGGAATTGTTCCAGATGTTTTAGTCGCTAGAAGCGAAGGTGAGGCCCCAGAGGAAGCACTGACAAAGTTAAGTCTATATGGCGGTATTAGCAGAGAGGCGTTAGTGTTGTTGCCAAATGCTAAAACTATCTATGAAGTACCACTAACTCTTGAAAAAACAGGTATAGGCAAATTTATCGCAAAAAGATTAGGTTTCGGTTCAAAAAAGCCGAATCTTAAAGAGTGGTCAAAGATGGTGCAGAGCGCTCTTGCAGAGCCGTCAAAAACCATCGACGTAGCTGTGGTTGCTAAGTACCTGGACAATCAAGACACTTATATATCTGTGTTTGAAGCGCTAAAGGCTGCTGCTTGGGCAGAGGGCGTGGGGCTTAATATCCACTGGGTTGATGCAGAGAACTTAACTTCCACCGCTTCGTTGAAAAAATATGATGGGATATTAGTACCCGGTGGTTTCGGTAATCGTGGTATAGAGGGCAAGATAGCAGCAGCTCAATTTGCTCTATCTCATGAAAAACCATACTTAGGTCTATGTCTAGGTCTCCAGGTAGCTGTCATCGCGGCTGCCAGAAACGCTGGTATCGCAGACGCTAATTCTAGAGAATTTGATCCTGCGGGCAAGCATCTTGTTATCGATACAATGGAGGATCAGAGAGGCAAAGAAGAAACCGGTGGAACTATGAGGCTTGGGAACTATCCTTGCATGCTTATTAAGGGCACGAAGGCTCGCGAGTTGTATGGTAAAAAAGAGGTAGTAGAACGTCACAGGCATAGATACGAGTGCAACAATGCATACAGAGACCAGTATTCGGATTGGGGTATACAGGTATCTGGTACAAGTCCTGACAATGAGCTAGTAGAAATGGTTGAAGGGAAAGATCATCCATATTTTGTAGCAAGTCAATTCCATCCAGAATTTAATTCAAGACCAAATAAACCTCATCCAATGTTCAGAGGTTTTATAGCAGCTATTTCCAAAAATAAAAAATAACTGATTTGCTTGTATTCGGTAGCTTTTTAGGTTAGCATAACCCCTATGGATATAATACAAAAACAAAAAACTATTTTATTGGTTGAAGACGATGACAAACTGGCTAATGTCTATGAAACAAGGCTGCAGGCAGAAGGATTTAAAACGAAAAGGGTGGCCAACGGAGAAGATGCTTTGTCAACAGCCCTCCAGGTTAAGCCGGACCTAATTTTACTTGATGTAATGATGCCTAAAGTTAGCGGATTTGATGTACTGGACATACTTCGCAGCACACCAGAGACCACCAGCACAAAGATAATTATGCTAACGGCGCTTTCTCAGGAGAGCGATAAACAACGAGCCAAAGATCTAGGCGTGGATGATTATTTGATCAAGTCCCAAGTGCTAATTGCAGACGTAGTAGACCGCATCAAAAAACAACTCGGTATCGAATAGATTTCATCCACTGCAGATATATCATAAAACGTATATGTTCTGTTTATGTTAAGCAGTATTAAGGAAAATTCTGCAAAAAATTAAACAAAAAGGATATGTTTGTTACAATTTATTAAGTTTACTTGCGTGAACAGTGCGCAAAAAATTATTTAACAAAAGCGATATAATTTTTATATATTGCTCAAATTTTACAGATCTAAAATTGACAAAATAGTAATTTATCGGTATAATATAGGAGTTATTTAAAAAAATAAAAATGCCACAAGTAGCAAATGATCCCAGTCCTGAATCTGTTAAAATGCCCGAAGCCCTTGACCCTTCCAGCCTAAGAGAGATTAGTAGGCGTGTTAGTGGGTTTACGGAATCCTTGATAGATGGGGCTGAGCCTACTCATTCTAAGAATTCTCAAGCTGTTAAAGAGCTAGCTGAGGCTGGATTACGCAATCTAAATACTGTTTTGATATCTAATCCAGCTCTTCTTAGTGATAGAGCAGTCAGGTATGGGGTTAATAAGACCTTAGCAAGGCTGAACCCTGATCCAGAAAATCCTCGCATTCATCGCGCTGTAAGTAGTGTAGACAGCCCGTTTGGTCTAGCTGCAGCTTTTGAGAGAGCGGGCATAATATTGAGAGAAGATATGAAGTCGCCTGAGGAGCACTATAGATTAATAGGCAGGCTTGCAAGTGGGTCCTTGAGGACACTTGCTGTAGTTAACTCCAGGATTCAGGAAATAGAAGATGGTATAGCGATAGCTACAGCAGAAAGAGGAAAGCAAGATGCTCCTTTAGAATATCGTCTACCTGTTCGTAATTCATCAGAATTAGACCAAGAACTAGTCGGAGCTATAGGGCATTTTACGGCAGCTGAGACCAAAAGAAATCACGAACATCCTGATCTAGGTAAAATTTCAGGTATCGCTTAAGGGTTATTCTACGGAGACAACGGTACGGCGGACGCTGCGACCTGTGAAAGTTTTAACTTTCTTGGTTTTGTAGGCAACAATTCCATCGCGGTCTGCGTGAATGGTGAAGTTGCGGCTTAATTTTGTGCCTGGTCCTGGGCGCTTCGTCATGCCAACTTGTCTTACAATAACTTGTCCGACTTTTACCTTTTGGCCACCAAATAGCTTTACGCCAAGTCGTTGACCGGGACTGTCGTGATTGTTCTTACTGGAACCACCTGCTTTTACTTTAGACATTTATAACCTTTCTAATACGACAAGTTCTCGGGCAACTGTTTGACCTGGTCTATGGTAGATCAAATCGTTATTAGAAGAGAACTTGAACTTCACACGATTGTATCCCATTTTCTCGAGAGAATCAAGTGTCCTAAGGTGCCTGAAACCATTTTTTGTATGCCAGGTTGGAACGGCTAAACACATTCTAAAGCCTGGTTTTGTTTGGCGAGCTACGTTTTTTAAGAATTTTTTATGAATTGTGTCGCAATCATTGATAATTTTTGCCAGTGTTTCTTGATCTGGCAGGGAAGTTAAGGCTCTGCCCAAATATGTCTCGCAGGCAATAACTGATTTTGAGGTTAAGCTTCTTTCCCATGTGTGGCTGGTCGCATCTGCTTGCTCAACATTGAATTGTATTTGCCAGTCTTCATATTTATTTTTTAGCCAGTTTAAGTTCTTCTCTGAGTACTCAACCATTCTTGGCTCTAAATCAGTTCCGTAAGCCCTGTAATTCATAAGTGTGGCTTCCTGAAGAATTACGCCAGTTCCACAAAACGGATCAATTACAGTCAGGTCTTTAGGCTCACCCTGACCATTGGGTAGACAGAGGGGGTCTTTTGGATCGTCTGAACCACCGACTGCTAAGTTGATGATAATCTGAGCTAATTTAGGTGGCAGCATACCGACTCTAGCATCGCGGTATGGTCTTTCTTGATCCCTTGCGGCGTATCTATCGATATCTTGAACAGCTATACTCTGAGCAACAATAGTTTTGTGGCCGTGTTTTACAAAGACTAGCTCCCATCCTAGTTTTTGAGTCAATTTATTGTAGAGTACTTGAGCACTATTAAGGTCCAGCTTCTCATTCGGGATAATCCTGATAGATCTACCTACTTCTTTTCCGGCTTTTTTGAGTTTTAGCGCGGTAGCGTGCATGCGTCGGGGATTTGTATCTAGACCATATACACTTAGTCCAATTTTTAGTTTACCGGACTCAAGATACTGAAAATGATTTGGCGTTTCATTAACTAAAAATTTCTCAATCTCATTCCAATTCGTAGTCTCTAAAAATGTTAAAACTTTGCAAAATTTAACCATCCCGCCCAATCGCATAAAATCTATAGACGTTGGATCAAGATTGATTAAAGTTGCGTCATTTCCCACAGGCTCCAGAACGTCGGCGCCATATAGGATTTCAAGTTCAGCTCTGCCTAGCGCTGGTTGCCGGCCATGTACTATCAGTGTTTGCATCATTTACAGTATATAGTCCTACACCCCATAAAAGTAGTAAAATGTATGTATATGAGTAATCTTAGCAAGCATGAACAAAGAGTCAGAGACGAATTGATAGATGCCGGATTTACAAAATCTGCTTTAAAAAAATTTACAGCCAAATATTTACCGCAGGTAATTAATAAGGACGAACACATAGGTGGTGCCGTCTACGGACGATATAGCGAGACCTCTAAAGGACCGTTGAATTGGGTCGAAGGTATGCTTGTAGCGACCGATAAAAAAGTTATGTTTATTAATCACAAGCCTGGATATACAAACGTCGATGAGCTTACATACTTTATTGTGGCAGGCGTTAAATATGTAAGTGCCTGGCCTTTTGCAGCAGTTACACTTCACACCAGAATGGGTGATTTTACATTGAAGTTTGCGAGTCTTGTTTGTGCTAAAAGGTTTGTAAAATACGTTGAGAGCTACTCAGTTGAGGATAGTAAGGGTAGAGTGAATCATGAAAACGGAGGGAGTGTGAAAAAAATGAACAAAGATCAATCTAAAAAGCCAATTACTCTTGATGATGAATCAGTTGAGTTTTTAAACTCGCATGACACAGGAGTTTTATCGACAATTAACAGAGATGGGAGCTTGGATGGAGCAACCATACACTACATAGTTGATAATAATTCTATCTACTTTGTGACAAAGTCAGACACTCAAAAAACTCACAATATCTTAGCAAATTCCAACGTTGCGTTTACAGTTTATGACAGGGACAGTTTAAAAACAGCGCAGATAAAAGGTATTGCTGAGATAGAATCGCAGCCAACAGTAAAAAATATAGTTTTCACGGAGATTGTAAAACCGCGAAAATATGGAAGTAAAATAGGTTTGCCACCAGTTTCCAGTCTTGAGAAGGAGTCCTATATTGTTTTCAGGATTACCCCGATAAAAGTAAAGTTCACCAACTACAAGAAAGATCAATAATCCCGTATACTTAGTTATCTATGGCAGACAAGCTTGAAGGTAAGTGGCGAAAGATAGTAACGGTTGTAACTTTGTTGGCTTTGAGCTTAATGATCTTTCTAATCTGGGATGAGATTAAAGAAACTTTTGCTAACCTCAAGCAAGTAAATTTCCTCTGGATATTATTGATTGTTCTACTTCAGTTTGTAAATCATCACGCGTATGCTCGGATTTATAAAAATTGCTTTGCTGTTTTGGGTTCAAAATTAAAATATTGGTCTATGTACCGGATGTCTCTAGAAATAAATTTTGTGAATAATGTGTTCCCGACAGGTGGAGTCTCTGGTTTTTCATATTTTGGTCTTAGGATGGGCACATTTAAAGTTTCCGCCGGTAAGGCCACATTAGTCCAGATGCTCAGAATGATTTTAGTTTTCGTATCTTTCCAGGTTTTGCTGGTTTTTGGACTTCTAACTTTAGCTGCAGCCGGCAAAGCCAGTAACTTTACAATATTAGTTTCTAGCTCCGTTGTGACCTTGATTTTAGTTGGTACGGCGCTCGTAGCATATATAGTCGGAAGTCGCAGTAGAATCGACGGGTTTTTTACAGCTTTAACTAAATTCTTAAACCGTTTAATCCACGTAGTACGGCCCAAACACCCGGAAACGATTAATATTAAAGGTGCTCGCAAGATATTCTTAGATCTACATAAAAATTATTTACTTATCTCTAAAAACTTTACCAATCTTGGAAAGCCTCTATACTACGCGCTTTTGGCTAATTCAGTTGAGATAGCCAGTATTTATGTTGTTTATCTCGCGTTCGGAGAAGTCGTGAACCCGGGAGCTATTATTATTGCTTACGTTATCGCTAACTTTGCTGGGCTTATATCAGTTTTACCTGGCGGAGTTGGAATATACGAAGGTTTAATGACGGCCGTCTTGGCTACAGCTGGTGTTCCTCTGGCAGTTAGCATACCAGCCACCATAACTTATAGAGTTTTGACCAGCGCAATCCAGCTACCTCCCGGATATTACTTCTACCATAAGGCGTTAAATTCTGGGCCGCAGCGTGCATGATTGGCTCAGACCCTAAGCTAACAGTCAGCGAATTTGTAGAATTATTTAATCAAACTCTGGAATTAACTTATCCCTTTGTAGATATTGTGGGGGAGCTTTCTAACTTTAGGATTAGCAAGAATCGGTGGGTTTATTTTGACTTAAAAGACGAGACTTCCTCAGTAAAATTTTTTGGCACGAAAGACATGCTCCCAGGTCCGCTGGAGGATGGCATAAACCTGGAGGTTATAGGCTACCCGAGACTTCATAACAGATATGGATTGAGTATAAATATCAGTAATCTTAGGGTAGTGGGTGAGGGCTCTATAGCTAAGGCCCAGGCTTTGTTGGCAAAGAAGTTAGAAGCCGAAGGCCTTTTTTCACCGGAGAGAAAGCGAGCATTGCCGTATCCCCCGAAAAAGATTGGGTTAATCACTTCGGTTGGGTCTGCTGCATATGCAGATTTCATAAAGATTATTAATGCACGCTGGCCACATGTGGAGATAAACGTTGCTGAATCATTAGTGCAAGGCCTGGAAGCGCCCGGGCAGATAGTTCATGCCGTCGAAAAATTTAACCAAATGTCGCAGCCCATGGATGTTCTAGCCTTAATCAGAGGCGGTGGTAGCACAGATGATCTTGCAGCCTTCTCAACAGAGCAGGTGGTGAGGGCGGTTGCTGCTAGTCGCGCCCCGACTATAGTAGCTATCGGCCATGAGATTGACCTAAGCTTGGCTGAGCTAGCTGCTGATGTACGTGCAAGCACGCCTAGCAATGCTGCAGAAATGCTTGTGCCGGATAAAAAATCCGAACTGCAAAGTCTTTTTTCGCAGAACGACTACATGAAAAAAGCTATAGAAAGTATATTAAAAATAAGTTTGGATGAATCTAAGCTTTTGAAAGAGGATTTGGTCTCTAGAATGAACACAAAAATTGATTTAGCTCAGCATGATTTGCGCCAAAAGTCAGAATTTATTAACGTTTTAAACCCCTTATTACCCCTTAAAAAAGGCTACGCTATAGTGCGTGATAAAACTGGTCAACAAATTCGCTCAGCAACCAATGTTAAAAAAGCAGATGACTTATCAATCCAGTTTAGCGATGGTAAAATCAAGGCGAAAGCGAGCTAAAAATGGCAGAGAAAAACTACCAGCAACTAAAGAATGAACTAGAACAAGTAATCAACAAACTTGAGGACGGACAGGTTGACCTAGACGAGTCAGTCGAGCTTTACGAGACTGGTCAAAAATTAGTGAAAGAGCTTGAGAAATATATCAAGAAAACCGAAGCAAAAATTAAAAAAATATCATGATAACGTTAGTTGCCGTAACAATTATTTTGCTATTTGGTTTTGTGGTTTTCTTCGGGGCGCCGTATTTACCAACTCTTAAAAAAACACAAGATACAGCACTGGATATCTTAAGTCTTAAGCCCGGGCAGACGCTACTAGCGCTTGGGTGCGGTGATGGCAGGGTAATGCGTGAAGCGGCAAAGAGAGGGTTAAAGGTCGTCGGCTACGAGATCAATCCTTTACTAGTCATTATCTCAAAGTTAACAACTAGGAAATACAAAAATCAGGTCAAGGTGGTGTGGGGGAGCTTCTGGTCGGTGGATTGGCCCAAGCACGATGGCATATACGTATTTTTACTTGATAAGTACATGAGTAGACTTGACCAAAAAATAAAACAGCAAAGTAAAAAGGGCGTTAGGGTGGCAAGTAATTCATTTAAAATACCAGACAAAAAATTCGTGTTAGAAAAATCTGGTGTGTATCTTTATATCTATTAATGCCACTGAAAAACTATGTTAACATAAGGGTTATGAAGTTAAACCGCGATGAGTCCGGTGCTCTAAATATTCTTTTAATCCCTTTGATCATTGCCGTTCTTTGTTTTTTTGTGTCACTTGGTTTTGGTATTTGGGCTTACGCTGAGCGTACCGACTATAAAAATAACTCTGATAAAAAGTCAGAAGCCGCTGCAGCTGTCGCATCACAAAAAGTATCAACACAAAAGGACAATGAGTTTTTAGAAAAAGAGAAGTTCCCGCTAGATATTTACAAAGCACCAGCTGAATTCGGCAGTCTAGAAGTTAGCTATCCAAAAACATGGAGTGCGTACGTATCAACGGAGGAAGATCCTTTCTTTATATTTAGTCCCCAGTACGTTCCTGCAGGCGATGAAACGGCTCAGGCATTAAGGATCACCATTGAAGCAAGTGCTTACAATGACGCAATATCCGGGTATGATGGACAGATCCAAGACGGAAAACTGAAAGCAACGGCCTACTCATTACCAAAAGTTCCTGGCGTTGTTGGCCTGAAGTTCGATGGGGAGTTAGAAGAGGGTAAAACAGCTTCTTTGGTTGTGCTGCCGCTTCGCGATAAAACTCTTAAAATCTCAAGCGAACTACCTGACAGGTTTAATGATTTTAACAACATCATATTGCCCAACTTAGTCTTCTCTCCATAGAGCTTGAGCTTGCTAACGCAACAAATCACCATGCTACAATTACCCTTGTATAAAACGGGGTAGAGAGTGGCTAAAACAAATAATTTTTCAACACCATATCAACTTCTTGGGTCTTTAGCACACGAACTGAAGAACCCTCTGACTTTGATTGCCCGAAAGGCCGAGTTAGAAGCCTTGAACATCGGCGAATCAGCGTTTAGTGAACTGCAAGACACAGCTGAACGGACCCTAAAGTTAATAGACAGCTACCTATTAATGGCGCAATCAGAATATGGCCAGGTAAAATTGCCTATAGAGACAATTGGGGTTGGATCAGTTATCTATGAAGTCTTGCAAGAGCTTGGTCCTGTTGCCGAGAAAAATAGAGTTTTAATCAGTACAAATATAAAAGACTCCGAAGTTATGTCGCAGCAATTTGGACGTAGAAAAAAAGGATATTGTAAAAGCTCGCTCAATGCAGGGTAATTCACGCATGGCTCTTTGTCTAAAAAATGAAGGCAGCGGGATACAGCTGGCAATCGCTGACATTTTGGCAAGTTCACTCGGAGATGGATTAAATATAGCTAGCCACAATGGGATGAAGGGTTTTGTTATACGGCTTAAAAAAAGTCACCAACTACAGCTTATATAACATGACAGACGTACTAATTATTGAACCGTCCAAAGAGCTATCCCTAGTCATATCGCATGCTTTTGCACGCAAGGAATTTTCAACCAAAATAGCTCATACCTCACAAGAGGCTATAAAAGCCGCTGATTCATCACCACCAAAAATCGTGGTAATTGAGCTTCTAATCCCGCGGCATAACGGTCTGGAGTTTATACACGAGTTCAGATCATATAGCGATTGGGTAGACACACCAATTATCATCTATAGCCAGATCTCAGCAGATGATGCAGGAATGTCAGAAAAGATTAAAAAAGACATGGGTATTTTGGAGCATTTTTATAAGCCAACCACAACGCTTAAAAAACTTGTTGAAAGGGTCGAACAATCGCTTCGTTAAAATGCTAGAAAAAAATATTTCAGACGACGCAATCGTTCTTTCTAGAGTGAATTTTGGTGAGAAAGACCGGATACTTACTGTGATAACTCCTAATCACGGAAAATTAAAGCTAGTGGCAAAGTCCGTCAGATCCTCGGGCAGTAAGCTAGCCGGAGGGATAGAGCTTTTCTCGGAGAATCATATAGTTTTAGTGCGCGGTAGGAGTGATATGTTTACGCTTATCTCTTCGAAGATGAAAAACTTTTTTGGAAACAACACGCCAAAAGATATAAAGAAATCCGAATATGCATACAATTCGCTAAAAAGCGTAAATAAGCTGACGCCCGATGGAGCGGGCGGGGAATATTACTCGTACCTTTTAGAAAATTTAAAAAAAATTAATGAAAATGATGTAGACATAAACCAGCTAAAGATATGGTTTAGTTTGAAAATTCTTAAACTAACTGGCTCAACACCCAATCTCAAAACTCTTAAGGATGGTCAGCCAATCCCGGCAGATGAAAAATACAGTTTTGACTATGATAACCACTGTTTCTTTGTCGATCAAAATGGCAATTTTACGTCTGATAGCATAAAGATTCTGCGCTATTTTGATGGCAGAGAAACCTTTAAACCAATATCTAACTGCCCTAATGACGCAATCTCAAAATGCTGTGTTTTAACAGATAGATTAGAATCTCAGCAAACAGCGTAAATCTTGAAAAAGATTGACTAAAGTGGTATAATAACAGGTTATGAACCGTGGAGAAGTTTCTATAGCAACGGAATTGCTAGAATTCCAAATGGTTGCATCTAGGGAGCTTGATAAAAGTAGGGTTGAAGGCCGCCCTGATCCCATTACTGCAAAAAGCCATACGGATACCTGGCCTCACGAGCTATTGGCCTTTGAGCGTGCCGATTTAGCCCTTGGTAAAACAGAAAATGCAAAGGCTATGGTTGACTTTGTTCTTGATAATATCGCAGCCGATGGCCGAGTCCCACACATGGTAGTTGATGGCACGAGTTTTAGAAGAATACATGCAGACAGAAGAGTACTAAAAGCAGAAAAAAACGAGCAAGATGAGTGGATTAGTCCACTTTCGGCCATGCCTGTTATGAATTTGGCTGCGCTTGATGTAGCTCGAAAATTACCAGACGCAGAGAGACAAGGATGGCTTGATGAAATATTGCCAAAGCTTCTAAAAATAAAAGAATGGCAGTATAGAGAAAGAGATTTTGATAAGGATGGTCTTTTAACTCAGCTACATCCAGACGAAACTATATTTAGGCACGGAGAAGTCAATAAGCATATTTTGGATAGTTTAGAGATAGATAAGCGTTTTAAATTTACCAGGATTGCCGAAAGTGCAGTAGGCAGGTTAGTAAGACACCCTGTAAGAACATTTAGGCAACTAAAGGGCGGCGGTAAAGTAGCAGGAATTGGCGGATCTACTTATGACGCAAATCAGTATATGTCTACAGATACAGCCGCCAGAACATGGGATGTATTGCATAATGCTTTTGGTGATTTTCGGCTTAAGGATCTTACGGCCAATGCTTTTTTGGTGGCAGACAACGAAGCGCTAGAAAATCTTTGCGAGATGGCTGGCAGGGGCGGTATCGGCCACCTCCAGGTTCATTTTGCTAGAACTAAGCAGGGATTCCAAAAGTTCTGGAACACTGATGAGCAGAAGTTTGCTTCGCTAACTGATTCCGGTGAATCCCTAGCTGAGTATTCGGGTGCAGAGAGTGCATTGTCCTTACTGGGTAGAAGTGCCATGAGTGATATTCAAGTTAAGCGGGTTGTAGGATCGCTCAAGAAAAGCACAAGAGTAAACTTTCCAATCGCTACAGGTGCAGAAGGTGGCGATAAAATACATAGAGGTGCCATGCACCCCATGATAAATATGCTTATTTATTCTGCGTTGGAATCATCAAATCCACGGGAAAAAGACTTAAAACATAGACTAGGCACAGCAATTGTAAAAGCCTACAATCATTCTGGCATGTACGATAAAAAACGTGGTAGGAGAAAATTCTCAGAAGCATATGAGCCGGGCAATGCTAAACCAGTAGGAGTCGATTTGTGGGCTCCTACCATGGCTTCTGCCGTTGTAGTAAGCCGTGATATGCTAACTGAGCTTAACAGACGATCTGTATAATAGGGCACTATGATGAATAAAGGCATGGAAAGAGGAAAAGCATTAGCAATCGGAGTTGCATCGGGCGCGGGCTTGTTTGTATATGCGAACGACTTCGCAAATATGCACGAGAAGTTACTAAACTCACATAACAAAGGCGTGGAAGCATGCTCTCGTAATCTTGGTGCTGTCGCTGTTGAAAAACCTAATCTTCCTGTTGAATGTAAGCCTTTTGCGAATAAATTTACGAACCAAGAAGAGAGCTTTCAACTTGATCAAGGCAAATCCCACAGTACTTCAAGTAATGTCGTGTCATATTCCTTCCCAAATGCATCGGATTTCAAGATAGACAATACAAGGACTGTGAAAGAAAAAAACAAAAACATGATAGCTCTGGCAGCTGCTGGGGGTGGAGCCTTTGCTTTCGTGCTTTTTGGTGGTCTAGTACGTTCCAGGAATCGCGATCGATATAATCGAGACCATCCGAGCGTATAAGTTTCGTTTATAAAGAGTTCAGTTGGGGTATAATATTCATTAAGATGAGCAAAGTTGCGATGGATGAGATTGTTAGTTTGTGTAAGCGCCGTGGTTTTATTTACCAGGGTAGTGAAGTCTACGGTGGCTTAAGCGGTACTTGGGATTACGGTCCGCTTGGTGTCGCACTAAAAAAGAACATTCAGGATCTCTGGTGGAAGACATTTGTAGAAGATAGAGATGACATGTACGGTGTAGATGCAGCAATTTTGATGAACCAGAAAGTCTGGCAAGCCAGCGGTCACGTAGATACTTTTACAGACCCACTAGTTGAATGCAGCAACTGCAAAGGACGCTTCCGAGCAGATCATCTGGATAGTGATAAATGCCCAACTTGTGGCAAAACTGGTACTTTCAGCGAAGCCCGAGAGTTTAATATGATGTTCAAGACTCACATAGGTCCCGTAGAAGACATGCCAGCAAAGTTCGATAAAGTACCAGAAGCGCTCGAACATCTGAGAGAACATGATTATTCTATTTCTGACGATACAAATTTGGTTTATTTAAGGCCAGAGACTGCGCAGGGAATATTTACGAATTACAAGAATGTAGTGGATAGCTTTTATCCAGATGTGCCGTTTGGTATAGCCCAGATCGGCAAAGCTTTTAGAAACGAGATCAGCCCGCGCGATTTTGTATTCCGCTCTCGTGAGTTTGAGCAAATGGAGATCGAATATTTTATTAATGAGAAAAACTGGGAAAAAGAATTTGATAAGTGGGTGAAAGATATTGAAGCTTTCTTGGGCGAACTTGGTTTGCCAAAAGAATCAGTTCATAAATTAGAGGTAGAAGACGCAGATCGTGCACACTACAGCAAGAGAACTGTCGACTTTGAATTTGATTTTCCTCACAAGCGTGATGAACTACTTGGCCTGGCGTACAGAACAGACTTTGATCTGGGCAATATCCAACGAGTTAGTGGCAAGAATATGGAATATCGACCAAAAGATGGTGGTGAGCCATTTGTGCCACACGTGATAGAGCCAAGTTTTGGTGTAGAGCGAGCAATTATCGCCGTTCTAGTCAGCGCATACACGGAGGACGAGATCAATGGAGAGAAAAGAACGTACCTCAAGCTTCCAGCCCACCTAGCCCCTGTCAAAGTAGCCGTAAGCCCCTTACTAAAAAACAAGCCAGAATTGGTAGAGAAGGCCAAAGAAGTTTATAAAACGCTGAAAAAAGAATGCGGAAATGTAATGTACTACGACAACGGCAACATCGGCAAGCGCTATCGCCGCCAAGACGAAATCGGTACGCCACACTGCGTAGTCGTAGACTTCGACACTTTAGAAGATAACACTGTAACTATTCGAGACAGAGATACGACTAAGCAAGAACGTATAAAAATCTCTGCCTTAAAAGAAAAACTTGTTGTTAGGTAGTCAAATTTAGCTTGATGCTTGTGCTTGCATGAGTTAATTAAGAGAGTAGAATTATTTAAAAGTAGGTTATATGCATAACTTGGGAAATGGAATAGAGTCAAAGTTAGCGCCACTTCGCGAGGCAACAGAGTTCGTATCCGATAATTGGATGAAGATTTCTGGATGCTTAACTATTGTTGGAGTTTCACTGGGTTTAATCGGTGTTCCAAAAGCCAATGCAGCGACTGTAGAGGGCAGAGAGTTTGTTCCACCAGAGGGTGGTTATAGAAAAATACCAAGATATAAAAAATTTGATACGAGTCAAAAAGCTTTGACAAGCATTTTACAAGAGTTTAATGAGGATGCAGTGGATTTGCCGCCGATGCCAGAGATGTCTGAGGATGATAAGACAACATATAGATCTTGCATGTTCGGCGATGCGGGTAAGGTTTTCTTAAAGGGAGATATAGAGACAGCAAGAATAGATGAAGACAGCGTAGGAATAACCTTAAATCTAATGGATGATTGTCAAAAAAGTCGGGTGATCAGAACTGTAGTCGGCCTAGAATCAAGAGAAAATAGCAAAGAAAACTTTAAGCCTGTTAATACTCCAACAGGGATTATTAAATATATTGGTAGTTCTCCAGAGTACGGTAGTTATTATTTTGACAGTTTTGGAAATGATCAGTCATGTGTAACTAATCCAGACGTAGAATTCAAATTTACTGTGAATACCGTGTCACGCGGTAATTACGCTCCATTAACTATTCGCACTAGGGCAGCAAAGCGAATGCCTATAATTGACTGTGAAATTAAATAAGATTTTCGGTTTCAATTATTTATATTCTTGATTAAAGAAGTATTGGATCTATCTCCACTGCCATAGAATGCATATCTTCTTTAAGTCGCTCATCTAGATGAGGAAGAGCATCATCTGCTATAACAATAGGGGTAGAGTCTTCACCTTTGACGGGGAGAATCTCCGCCGCAACGGCGCCTAGCCTATTTTCAAGCGGAGACTTAGAGTTGCGAGCAACTCTCCTTTGAAGTCTTGATCTTTCGGCATGAACCTTAGGGAATCCTCCATTAGGGAATTCAAAGCTTTTCTCAAAGGCTCTTTCAACAGAGACACCATCATCTTCACCAATTACCAAGGCGGGAGCACATCCAAAATGCATTACTTGTTCAA
>JACRNE010000027.1 GCA_016219345.1 Candidatus Saccharimonadota bacterium | reverse complement strand
GAGAGGTGGAGCGACTTTCAAACCCTGAAGAGGCAGCTAAACAATAAACTCAAAATCTTAAAAATAGAGTTGGTCAGTTGGTTGAGGTGCCTCAAGGGGAGGAGCCTACAATAGCAACTGTTCAAGATGTTTCGAAGCTACAGAATCAAGCATTTTTCAAGAATGCTCAAAATGGGGACAAAGTTTTGATTTATTCACAGGCCAAAAAAGCTATTTTGTATAGACCTTCAACAGACAAAATAATTGAGGTAGGTCCGGTAAATATCGGTGATTCTCAGGGATCTCAGCAAAACTCAGATAACACCGGCACAACTCAACCCCAGTAAAAACCTCTAGTCAAAATGCTTGTGCTTGGTGTATCATCTGAAGGATAAGTCGCTTATAAATTTGAGCGGGAGGTAACAGCAAAAAATGGGCGGGCAAACGAAATGGTAGATCTTCAGTTTCTGGGTCAGAATCTTCATTTTGCTATTGGCTTGCTAGCCGCCCTATCCACCTTTGCTGCCGCTTGGCTTTACTTTGATGCGTGGACAAGTGAGAAGGGAAAAAAGAACATTCTAAGATGGTCTGGATTTTTCTTTTTGAGTCTATCGTTTCTAGTTTACGCGGTAGACATCCCACTTATTGGTGAAGTTGCCAAAGAGGGAAACACTAGATACGGGATTATCTCAGAGATAATCAGGATTGTTGGATATGGACTTATAATTTTGGCTGAAGTTATAACCCCGTTAATGAAGGTCCCTAAACATGAGAAATCACCCATCACTGGACAGCCCAATAATTTACCCGCTATAACGCTCATACCAGGCACAAGTGGTAATTTCATAAATGTGCGCCCTGTTATTGGGGCCATTGGCGTTTGCGCCATGTATTGGCGCAGAGCAACCACCGGACTAGAAAGACATCTAAAACCGGTAGCTCTTTCATTTCTTGGATTTACCATATATGAGATATTAGCCCAGGCACAACTTCTTCGTAGCAGTACCAATGTGGCTATTAATCAAGCAGTAGCTATCTATGGGCCCGTTTGGATTGCTGAGAATTTGGTGCTGTTAATATCGAGTATTCTCTTGGGGAGATGGGTTTGGAAATATCTAACTAAACGGTTTATGAGCCAGCTATTCATGATATTTACTAGCGCTATCATATTGGTTTTCTTAGCAACTACATTAACTTTTACTTTCATATTGCTTAGGGGCGTAAAGGATGCAACTCTAACGAATCTCGCAACAACTGCAAATGTATTGAACTACGCGCTTGATAGCAAAAGATCTGAGACTATTGCTGGCGCTGAAGCCCTTAGCTTTAATCCAGACTACATTGCTGCCGTCAGTAGTAAAGATCACGATAAGTTAAGCAGCTTATCTCAGGATTATTTGTCTTCAAAGAAATTATCAAGCCTTATTATTACCACTGACACGGGACAAGTCCTGCTACGAGCAGAAGATACCGATAGATGGGGTGATTCTCTTTCTTCTGATCCGTTAATTAGGCGGGGCCTGATAGGACAGCGTAATTCCAGTGTAAATTCTATAAGCGGTGCCATAGCGCCAACGATGCAAATAAACTCAACGGTGCCGGTAAGAGATTCTAAAAATGTAGTAATTGGGACAATAACCACAAGCGTTGCTCTGGATGATGCGTTCGTTGACGGCATAAAAAATTCCACAGGCCTAGACGCTTCCATATATAGTGAGAATATTCGATCAGCTACAACTACATTAACCTCAGACGGTAAGTCTAGATGGATAGGAATTAAAGAACAAAACGAAGCTGTGTCTGACAAAGTACTAAAAAGCGGTCAGTCTTATGCAGGATCATTAAACATTCTGAACAGACCGTATTTAGCTGTTTATCAGCCTCTAAAAGACGTTGATAACACAACGGTAGGCATGATATTAATTGGTCAGCCTCAGAGCGAACTTCTGAAAACGGCTAATCAATCTATCCAAAAAACCTTTGTGCTAGCCGCAGTCCTACTCATATTATCGGTTATTCCTGCGTATTTTGTAGCTAGATACATTGTAAAGCAACTATGAGATGAATTTTTTTAGAGCCAGAGACGAGAAAGATAAACTATCAGAGTTGGTTACTTTTATTGCTACGCTTCTATCCCTGGCAGCTGCGGTGACTGTCTGGGCAGTTGTGATCTCAGTTTCCACGAAAGATGCTGATTATGTGCTAAGACCAATGGCGCTCTTACCCCTTATATCAGGCGTATTAAACACTTTTCTAGGTATAATTTTATCTCGACGTATCCAGCGATCTGAGGCAGGGGCTTGGTTCTTGCTGCACATCTCTACTCTGATTTTCTTGTCTTTCTGTGAGTTTATGCAGAGGATAAGCCTGGATCTGGATGTGGCAATATTTTGGCGGTCGGTGGCTGTGTTTGGCTGGGCGGCTATGCCCATGTTTTATTTCTTTTTTGCAATGACCTATGTAGAAAAGGTCTATTATATGAGGAAGATATTACTTCAGCTTGGAATGCTATCTTTTGTTATTGGTTTGGTTTTTGCTCAGATTAAAACAAATCTTATCTCGTCCAATAATTACAGAATGGAACCCTGGGGTTGGGACTCCAGCAATAATTGGCTAATAGAGGTTTTTACTCTTTGGTTTTTTACACTATTTCTTATGTCGGCAATCATGCTGGCTCAGGACTACAGAAAAACCCTGAATAAAAGTAAAAGAAACCAGATAAAACTATTCCAATTTTGCCTAGCCATACCCTTAATAGGAGGTACGCTTAGTGACATAGTTATGCCTTCTATGCTTGGTATAAATATGTGGCCTATGGCAGCAACCCTAACTGCTGCTGCAGGAATAATCTTAGGTCTGGCTGTATACAAATATGGTTTGTTTAACCTAAACCCAGCCAGTATAAGCGCTGAAATCATTGAAACGATGCCACAACCAGTTTTGGGCATGGACACAAAATTTGAAATACAGTTTATGAATGAGGAAGCTACCAGAGTCTTTAAGCAGTACGCGCCATTTAAAGATAAAAACCTAAAGGAACTAATAGGTAATGAAAATTTTAATAACATAACCAGAGCAATCTTTGCTAAAACACACCAGCAAACAATTGTGGTTGATAAAATTCCTCTTGGGTTAAAGCAGGGGGTGGTTATTGCAAAGGCTAACGTTAGAGCGCTAAAGCAGGGGAGCATGAAAGGGTATATTATTTCTCTTTCTGACATCACTCAGCAAATACTGACAATGAATGTTATTGAGAAAGAAGTGAAAATAAGAACCGAACTATATAACCAAGAACGCGCTAGGCTGATGGCCTCTGTTAACGGTCTGAGACAAGGATTCTTAATCGTGGATGATAAGCAAAAAATAAATCTAATGAATAAAACAGCACAAGCTATGTTCCCTGATATTAAGGTTTCGAATGTCCAAAGCGGCCACGTCGTTGATGGTAGTGAGATGGCTACTCTTAATCAGTACCTTCAAGGCTTCGAGCTAGATAAAAAGCTTAAAGAGGCTATAGATAGTAATAAATACGTAGTCTCTCGTGATGTAGTGTTTGGAGATTTGATTCTTGACATAGAGATAACACCCATAATAGTTGG
>JACRNE010000025.1 GCA_016219345.1 Candidatus Saccharimonadota bacterium | reverse complement strand
TGGTCTATCTCGTGTTGCAAAACCCTTGCTAGGAATCCTTCAGCAGTTACTCTAACTTCTCGCCCATCTAAGTCCAGGGCCTTAACCTTAACTTTTTCGTAGCGAGGCACCTTGCCATATATGCCCTTAACGCTCAAACATCCTTCAAAATCTTCTATAATTTCACCAGATAGTTTTGTAATCTCTGGATTTATGAGAATCTGAAATGATCGATCTGTTTTATCTTCAAAACTGTTTCTAATAACAACAAGTCTTTGGAGCTTGTCTACTTGAACTGCTGCGAGGGCGACACCGACTTCATGCTGGCGACTGTCCTCCCACGACAGGGTAGCGTCCTGCATATCTTGAGCTAGTTTCTTCACACCATCTGTTATTACGAGTATACGCCGGGAGCGTTTCCTCAAATTCTCATTTGGGAGGGTTATAATATTATCTTTATTCATTATCAATGTAGTATAGCAATCTGGGGTAGAACGTTACAATTAAAGAAAATCACCAGGGTCAATATTAGCCTTATAATTACCGCTCAGCTGCAACAAAATATTACATAGGTCGCTTCTTTCCCGTGACTTTACAATAATTTGCCAACAGTAAGAACCATTCTTTTTCTCTATAAAACTAGGTGATGGTCCCAGAATTTTTACCCCAGGGGAGGACTGATTTATTTTAGTCGCTAATTTATCCATGGAAGCCTCAGCAGACTTACGAGTTTTTCTTGAGGCTTCTATTTTTAGCGCATGATAAAAAGGAGGAAAACCCAAATTCTTTCTCTGTTTTATCTGAGATTCGTAGAACTCTTGCCAGCTGCCATTAAGCGCCATTTCTATCAGGTGGTTATTCGGCTCAAAGGTCTGAATAATTACTTTTCCTTTACCGTGTCCTCTGCCTACTCGCCCAGAGAGCTGTCGGATCATCTGAAATGATCTTTCTTCCGAAGAAAAGTCTGGAAAATTCAAACTTGAGTCGGCTTGAAGCATAGCGACAAGGCCTAAGTTCGGTAGATCGTGACCCTTGATCAGCAGCTGAGTTCCAACAATGATGTTAACATTACCACTTTTAATATCTTCATAATTATTTTCTAGTCTTTCATCTTTCTTGTTGTCTTTATCAAACCTTAGGATATTTGATCCAGGGAAGGTTTTTTTCAATTGTTCAACTATAGTTTTGGTCCCAGGGCTTTTGAACTGAACATCAGGCGACTTACATTCAGGACAGTTATAGATAGGCTTGTCATTAAAACCACAGGTGTGACATCTTATTAGGTTTTGATCACCATGATATACAAGCGGTAAGTCACAGTTGGGGCAGAGGGCTCGCCAGCCACAGTTCTGGCAAGCTATGGTTCGGGCCGATCCACGCTTGTTTATGAATAAAAGCGATTGTCTGTTGTTTTCAATCTCATCTTTGAGCAGTCGGATCAAGGTATTGCTAATTAATGGATAAGCGCTCCGTTCATTTTTATTAGACAGATCAATAATTTTGCTTTCAAAGGTTCTGTGACTTTTTGTGATCGCTTGTTTGGTCATTCTAAGAATGGGTATATTTTTATTCTCTGCTAAGAAATATTCATTTATTGACGGTGTTGCGGAACCCAAAATTAGCTTAGCGCTTGATTCGCTAGCCAATATGCTAGCAATCCTAACGGCGTTATAGAACGGGGCAGACTCTTGTTTGTACGCTGGTTCATGGAACTCATCTACAATGATTAATCCCAGGTGAGAAAATGGAATAAACAGGGAAGATCTAGGCCCAATCAGAATAATTGGATCTTTTGTGAACAATAATTTAGCCCAGATTTCTAAACGCTGTTTGGGCGTGAGTGAAGAATGATTAATAAAAACTTTATTCCCGAAAATCTCTCTAAACTGGCTTGCCAAAGGTGTTGTTAACGATATTTCGGGCGTTAATATTAATACGGACTTATCCCTAGAAATAGCATCTTTAGCTAGCTCTATGTAAACTCTAGTTTTTCCGCTTCCGGTTTCACCGTGGAGTAAAAAAGTAGACTTTGAGTCCTCTGCACCGGAGATTTCTTTGTATGCAAGAGCTTGCTCATCTGTTAGTTGGGGCAGACTAGACAGATCGATATTATCCGAAGATTCCTCTGCGGCATGAGATTTTTTAATTTTTGCAGCAAACGAGGGGGCGAACAACTGGGCAGTTGCACCAGCGTATCCTGGATAGTAAGCCAGGGTTTTTATCAGTAAACTAACGGACTGCTTAGGTAAAATAATATTTTCATCCCAGGTCAGATCCTTGATTTTTATATCGGGTTTTTTTGCTTTGGCGACTACCACTGCTTGAGTTTGATAACCCCTGAAATCAACAGACACTAATTGACCAACAGATAATTCAGTAGGGCTAGAATATGTTAGTCCTTCTATTCCACGAAATTTTGCGGTCGCGGGAATTACATCGTAGTAGTATGTCGTTCTCCCCATTGATATCAAGTATATAGGAATAAAATATATATTTTGGCAAATAATTTGAAACGATACTTGAAATACATACCATTGCAGTCTATACTTGCCTATACGTTGTTTCAATCACATCGGGAGACAAGATAAAAATATGTTAGACGTATTTATTACATCACGTGTTAGACGCAAGATAATTGTTGTCTATGCAAAATATCCTGACTTTAAGACTCATGTCAGGGGATTAGCTAAGCTAATTAAGGAAGACGCTGGTAACATCCAGAGAGAGCTTAAGCGACTGGAGAAAGTAGGGTTTTTGGTATCCGAGAAACAGGCCAACACTAAGGTCTACGCAACCAATAAGCATTTTCCTATTTTTAAAGAGCTCCAAAGCATTGTTTTGAAGTCTCAACGTGCCGCAGCACAAAAAAGACAACAATAATCATAAATAACACCTTGAAAATAATTAATAGTAGTGTAGAATAATAGACAATGATACAGGTGACACGCAAAGACTCTAAGGAGTCGACTGAAAATATGTTGAGAAGGTTTACTCGTAAAGTCCAGCAATCTGGAGTTATGGCTGTAGTTAAGCAAGGCCAACGTTTTGAGAAACCAATTAGCAAGAGAGACAGAAGGCAAAAGGCTATCATCCGCAAGGAGAGGAAAGTCCAAAAAATTAAACGAATGAAGCTTTCCTAAAGCTTCATCTGGTCTCATGGGCATAAAAGATCAAATAAATAGCGACCTAAAAGAAGCTATGCTATCTAGGAACTCACAAATGGTTGAGACTCTTAGGGGCATTAAAAGTGCAATGCAATACGACTCGGTAGCACTTGGCCCAGATGCTGAACAAACGGATCAGCAGGTCATGACTGTCCTAAAGAAAGAAAGCAAGAAAAGAGCAGATGCCGCAGAGCTTTATGAAAAAGCAGGCGATAAAGCACGCCAAGAAAAAGAACTATTCGAGAAAGAAGTAATTCAGAAATATTTACCAGAGGAAATGAGTGAATCCGAGGTGTCTAAATTAGTTGAAAAAGCCATATCGGAGATTGGTGAAGTTGATCAAAAGAACATGGGGCAGATTATCGGGAAGGTAAAACAAGCTTCAAATGGCTTGGCCGATGGGGCGGTTATAGCAAAATTCGTTAAAGAAAGACTGAACTAAATGTACATACTCATGGGTTTAGCTGGTTCTGGTAAGGGAACGCAGGGCAAGCTTTTATCTGAGAAGCTAGGTTACGAGTATTTATCAACTGGCGATTATCTCAGAACATATCTGACCGAGAAGAGAAAAGAAGAGATGCTAAAAGGGAAGTTATTAGACGATCAAGAAATGATCGGAATTATCGAATCTTTCATAACTTCACTTGCGGACAAAACCAAGTGCATACTAGATGGTTTTCCCAGGACTATTGCTCAGGCTGCGTGGCTACTAAAAGAAAGTCAGAAAGGCGATTTCACCATAGAAGGGCTTATATATTTGGATGTCCCAGAAGCTGAGCTTATGAAGAGATTGTTGCTAAGGGCGAGGCCCGACGATACGGAAGAGAGCATAAACGAAAGATTCCGCTCCTACAAAGAATCGACGCAACCGGTGATTGACCTATACAGATCAAACAGTATTCCTGTTATCAAAATAGCTGGCAATAATTCTATAGAGCAGGTCCAGGATGATATTATCAAAAACCTGAAAGTTTAGGGGGTGATTTGTACACTAGGGTTAAAACCGATAAAGAAATAGCCGCCATGAGAGTAGCCGGCAAAATTTGTGCCGATGTTTTGAAGCTCGTAAAAAATTCGGCTGTACCTGGTATAAGTACCAAAGAGCTATCAGAAATTGCGGCAAAAGAGATCAAGTCTTTGGGTGCCAAAGCTTCTTTTCTGGGGTATAAGGACTTTCCAGAGGCTATCTGCATATCTTTAAACGATGAAGTTGTTCACGGCATACCCTCCAAAGATAAGATAATTAAAAAGGGTGACATAGCCAGTTTTGATCTTGGAGTAACTTATGACGGCATGATTGTTGATAGTGCAATATCATGCTTGATAAACAGTAAAGATAAAGAAAAACTACTTCTGCTAGAGAAAACAGAGCTATCATTGATGGAAGGTATTCATCAAATAAAGCACAACTGTCGAGTTGGCGATATTGGAAGCGCCATCCAAAAAATACTCGATAGGGCAAAATACGGAATAGTCAGAGATTTGGTTGGCCATGGTGTTGGCCATGCTGTTCACGAAGAACCTAATATACCAAACTATGGATATGGAAATAGCGGTCCACTTCTAAAGAAGGGTATGACTGTGGCTATAGAGCCGATGGCAACCATGGGAGATCACGAAGTATTCGTGGGCTCAGATGGCTGGACGATTAAAACGAGGGATGGATCATTATCTGCCCATTACGAGCACACAGTACTTGTAACAGATGATGGTCACGAAGTTTTGACCATAAGCGATTCATAATTTCTAGATTCTAGATTTACGCGTTATAATTTTCTACATGCGAGAATCCTCTTCTCAGTATTTTGTCGGTTTAGATATTGGTACAAGCAGAACGCGCTGTGTTATTGGAAGCTATGATCAATCTAGCGAAGAGCCGAAGATTGCTGTTATTGGCCATGGGTCTGCCGAAAATATCGGTATGCGTAAAGGGCTTATTGTTCATCTTGACGATGTGGTTAATTCTATACAAACTGCCGTATCCGAAGCAGAGAGGCTGTCAGGCATAAGGATTGAATCCGCTACAGTCAATGTAAATGGATCTCATGTAAGCGGGATTGATTCTAAAGGCGTTGTTGCTATTAGTACTGCTAGCCAGCAGATAAGCGTGGAAGATAAATTAAGAGCCGAAGAAGCAGCTACTATAGTGCAGTTGCCATCTAATCGCGAAATAATCCAGGTTTTTCCAAAGAACTATCAAGTAGACGGACAGGATAGCATAAAGGATCCAGTATGTATGCAGGGAGTTCGGCTGGAGGTAGATGCTCATATAATTACCGCTGCCTCACCATCTTTAAGGAGTCTTGACGCAGCAATGGAGAAAACTGGCGTATTTGCTTCACACAGGACCGTATCTAGCCTTGCAGCTGCTGAGATAGTGCTGTCTAGAAAACAGCGTGAAGCAGGGGCTTTGGTTCTTGATATAGGGGCTTCCACGACTAATTTAGCTGTGATTGAGGATGGTGAAATACAGCATATTGCCGTGATTCCTTTGGGTGGGATAAATATTACTAACGATTTGGCTATTGGTCTTAAGGTTGATTTAGAAATTGCCGAAAGGGTAAAGATTAAGCACGCAGCACTAGCCGGTACCGGTAAGAGCGGCAGAGTGAGCATAGAAAAAGACAAGAAAAATTACGTATTTGAAGCAGATGATATAAGCATGATCGTAGAGGCTAGAGTAGAAGAGATCTTCGAGTTTGTTGATAAAGAGTTGAAAAAAATCCACAAGTCTCAAAAATTACCAGGCGGGGTAGTTCTAGTAGGTGGTTCAGCAAAGATTCCGGGAATTGATTTATTCGCCAAGGAAAAATTAGGTCTTGCCGCAAAACTTGGCACGTCAAAATCAGTCTCTGGAATTCTAGATGACATTCGGGATCCGTCCTTTATACCTGTCATAGGGTTGATGCATCTTGACATGATATTTGCTGATCAATCTTTTGGTGTTAATTCTGCTAATCTGCCATCAGGATTCGACAGGATGGGGCTGGTAGTTGGTAATATCTGGCGACGCATAAAACCCTGAACTAAATTATTAAGTAGACAAATTATTGGTTAGATTGAATCGTAGTCGCAGCTAGGGTATACTGCCATAGTATTAAGACGAACTAAGGGAGAATACTAGATATGCCTCAGGTTTCACCATCAATTGAAACTTTTGCCAGAATTAAAGTTGTCGGTGTTGGAGGAGCAGGTGGAGCTGCTATCAACCGAATGGTTGAAGCCGGCGTTGAAGGAGTCGAATTTGTCGTTATAAACACCGATGCACAGGCGCTTCATCACTCTAAAGCTACAACAAAGATCCATATAGGACATGAGACTACTAGAGGGCTTGGTGCTGGTGCCGAACCTGTTGTGGGCCAGAAAGCGGCCGAAGAATCTAAGGACGAAATAAAACAAGCACTTGATGGCGCTGATATGGTGTTTATAACCATTGGTGCAGGTGGCGGCACGGGAAGTGGTGCTGGTCACATAGTCGCAAAGATTGCTCAAGATCAAGGTGCGCTAGTGGTTGGTTTTGCCACTCGCCCATTTGCTTTTGAAGGCGAAAAAAGAAATAAAAATGCCGAAGCAGCCATAGAGAATTTAAGTAAGTGTGTAGATACGCTCATCACAATTCCAAACGACAGATTACTCCAGACAATTGATAGGTCTACACCCATACTAGAGGCGTTCAAGGTCGCGGATGATGTTTTAAGGCAAGGCGTTCAAGGCATATCCGATCTAATAACTGTTCATGGTCTTATAAACCTGGATTTTGCCGATGTTAAAGCAGTGATGAGTAACGCTGGCTCCGCCCTAATGGGTATTGGTCGTGCTAGTGGCGACAACAGGGCAGTAGAGGCCGCACAACAAGCCGTTGAGTCACCATTACTTGAAGTATCTATTGATGGCGCCAGGGGCGTCTTATTCAATGTTATTGGTGGCCAGGATATGTCCATGCATGAGATTAACACTGTAGCCGAAACTATTACTGCTTCTGCAGACAAGAACGCTAATATTATTTTCGGAGCTACGATCAACCCTGATCTAGAGGGAGAGCTAATTGTGACTGTTGTGGCGACTGGCTTTGAAGACTCTTATTTCAGCAAACAAGCATCAGCACACATTAAGGGCTTGATCAAGGAAGAGCAGAAGGATAACGACGAAG
Source organism: Candidatus Saccharimonadota bacterium (assembly GCA_016219345.1). Lineage (GTDB taxonomy): Bacteria > Patescibacteriota > Saccharimonadia > Saccharimonadales > 2-12-FULL-41-12 > JACRNE01. The sequence goes on along the minus strand of JACRNE010000025.1, from coordinate 14,827 downwards.
AAAAAGCCTCCAAAGAAGATAAGAAAGAGGATCTTAAGGTTGCATCCACTGAGGTTCCCGAAGATATAAATATGGATCTTGAAGACACAAAATCCGTAGATAGTCACACTGATTTTCATTCAGAAGACCATAAAGATCCAGAAATATGGAATAGCGATTCCGAAAAAAGTGACGATAGTAGTAACGATGACAACAAAGACAAGTTTGTTAGCCAGACTTACGATGACGAAGAACTCGAAAAACCCTCCTTTCTAAGACGTTTGAAGAAGCTTGGTGGAACAAAAGACGATAAGTCTGAAGATTCCTAACAACGTGTAATTAATACAGCGTTAAAACTATTGCCAAACGCTACCTACAGGGTTATCATTGCTAACATACACGCTATATGTAGGATTTATAGATATAGCGATAGTACATTAAATTGAACAGATTTGTTCTTCAGCAAATGAACAAATCTATTAAGTTAGGAAGGTATGCAAGAGGATGAACTGTAATCGTTGTCATGCAGCCGATACAAAAGTCATTGAGTCTAGAGATGTCGCTAATGGGAAGTCAATTCGACGGAGAAGGATGTGTAGTGAATGTACGCATCGTTTCACAACCTATGAGCGCATCGAGAGACCTCAGCTAGTTGTCGTAAAAAACAACGATGTTAGGGAGCTCTTTAACAGAGATAAACTCATGGCTGGCTTGTATAGAGCTTGCGAAAAAACTCCTGTAACCAGTCTTCAGCTTGAGCAACTTGTATCCGATGTCGAAAGTAAGCTTTACGAGGGAAGTGACTCAGAAGTTTCAACTTCTAAAATTGGCCAACTGGTCATGGAGCACTTATCAACTCTTAATGAAGTAGCTTATGTGCGCTTCGCGAGCGTATATAGAAGGTTCAAAGACATAGAAAGCTTTGAAAAAGAACTTTCAGACATCAGAAAAAAGAAGGACTCAAGCTCGTTAAGGTCTTAAACATATAAAATAGACCTTGACAGCTCCCCCTAGCCTTTATAAAAATGAAGGTTACGGGGAGCTATTTCCAACATAAAAAGAGACTGATGTCGGGAATCAACTCTAACAAAAACTAAATAAAAACTTAATAAAATAAGGCGAGGTAGTTATGAAAACAACCAACTTAGTAGTGGGTCGGCTCTTTACTAGACCCAAAACAAAAGCATATGACCAGTTAAAATGGGTCAAACGCGATTCAATTATTTCTAATCCAATGACGGGGAAGGCTGTATTTGAGCAGCGTAATGTTGAGTTTCCAGAAAACTGGTCACTTAACGCTATTAATATTGTTGCGCAGAAATATTTTACAGGTACACCAGGTACTGCGGAACGAGAGTCCTCCCTGAAGCATTTAATCGACAGAGTCGCAGAGACTATTACTCGCCACGGTGTTCAGGAAAACTATTTTGATAGTGAAGTAGAGGCCGAAGATTTTATGGAGGAGCTAAAGTATGTTTTGGCTACCCAGAGAGCGGCCTTTAACTCACCAGTTTGGTTTAATATAGGCGCTCCAGAAAGATCTCAGCAAGCCAGCGCTTGTTTCATACTAGGAGTAGAGGACACAATGCCCTCTATTCTTAACTGGTACACAGAAGAAGGAATGATCTTTAAGGGTGGCTCAGGCTCCGGAATAAATCTGAGCGCCATCCGTTCTTCAAAAGAGCCTCTAGGTAAAAGCGCAGGAACAGCATCGGGTCCTCTAAGTTTCATGAGAGGAGCTGATTCATCAGCTGGGGCGATAAAGAGCGGTGGTAAGACTCGTCGGGCGGCTAAGATGGTTATTTTAAACTCAGACCATCCAGATATAGAAGAATTCATTTGGTGTAAAGCCATTGAGGAGCGAAAAGCTAGAGTATTAGAACAGGCTGGGTTCGATATGAGCCTAGATGGTAAGGACCAATTTTCGGTTCAGTATCAAAACGCTAACAACTCAGTGCGCGTGACGGATGAGTTCATGCAGGCAGTAGAGGACGATGCGGACTGGGAGCTAAAGGCCGTTACAGATGGTACGACCGTAAAAACTGTTAAAGCTCGAGAGCTTTTCCGGGAGTTCGCTAAGGCTGCCTGGGAATGTGCAGACCCAGGAATGCAGTTTGATACAACTATTAATCATTGGCACACTACACCTAACGCAGGTCGTATAAATGGCTCTAATCCTTGCAGTGAATATATGCATCTTGATAATTCTGCATGTAATCTTGCTTCAATTAACTTACTTAAATATTTAAACGAAGATGGAACATTTGATATCGAGGCATTCAAGCACACTGTTGAATTAATGTTTACAGCCCAAGAAATATTGGTTGGCTACTCTTCATATCCTACAAAAAGTATCACCAAGAACGCGCGTGCCTACAGAGAGCTAGGCCTAGGCTACGCTAACCTTGGAGCACTTTTGATGGCTCAAGGCCTTCCTTATGATTCAGACGAAGGCAGGGCGCAAGCTGCAGCCATAACGGCTCTTATGACTGGACATGCATACGCAACTAGCGCAAAGATAGCTAGAAAGGTTGGTCCTTTCTCTGGTTTCCATAAAGATCAGAAGGGAATGATTAAAGTCCTAAAACAACACAGAGACGCTGTAAGGGGTATAGACGCAAGCTTAGTATCAGAACAATTACTTAGCGCGGCCGCTACAGCCTGGGACGAGGCGGTAGAGTTAGCGGAACTGTACGGGGTTCGTAACTCACAAGCTAGCGTGCTTGCACCTACTGGAACCATTGGACTAATGATGGACTGCGACACTACCGGTATTGAGCCCGATCTTGGACTGGTAAAGGTTAAGAAACTAGTCGGTGGTGGAACTATGAGCATAGTTAACCAAACTGTGCCTCGAGCACTAAAAGTACTCGGCTATAACGATAAGCAAGTAGAAGATATAATTAAATATATTGATGTTGAAAAAACAATACTTGGTGCTCCTCACCTCAAGAAAGAACACGAAAATGTCTTTGCGTGCTCAATGGGAGACAACGCTATACACTACCTGGGTCACGTAAAAATGATGTCGGCAGTACAACCGTTTATTTCTGGCGCAATAAGCAAAACCGTTAATATGCCAGAAGATGTAAGCGTAGAAGATGTAGAGCAATTACATATCGATTCCTGGAAACTAGGACTTAAGGCTGTAGCTATCTATAGGGACAACTGTAAGGTTGCGCAACCTTTGGCTATGGCTAAAAAAGAAGGCGTAAAAGACGAGCCAAAACCAGCGGAAGTTGACTCAATCAATGATAAGTACATTCTAAAAGGTGCGGTTAGAAGAGAGCTACCCAAATTCCGAACAGCTAAAACTTTCTCATTCTCTGTTTCTGGAGTGAAGGGTTATGTAACTGTTGGCGAGTTTGAAGATGGCACTCCTGGTGAAGTGTTTATGAAGATTGCTAAGCAAGGATCAACCCTAGCCGGTATCATGGACGCTCTCGCTATATCTGTTAGCTATGGTCTACAGTACGGCGTGCCTCTAAAGAGTTATGTGCACGGTCTGACAAGCATGACTTTTGCCCCAGCCGGCCTAACTGATGATAGTGAAATCAGGACAGCTACATCTTTGGTTGATTACATATTCAAGCGATTAGCACACTCATATCTCTCGTTTGAGGACAGACTTGAGCTTGGCCTAGCTTCGATAGACGATCTTCCCAGCGAGCAAACCAACATGATAGATGAGGAGTTAATCTCTGATTCTGCAGAGGAAGAAGTGGTGGCTGAGAAGCCCAAAGAGACTCCATCTGTAAAAAATGATAGTGCCCCAGCTGCTAAAAAAGATGACACAGCACCAATGTGCTATAACTGCGGTAATCAGACGCAAAGATCGGGCAGTTGTTATGTCTGTACCTCCTGTGGCTCCACCACCGGCTGCTCCTAAACCAAAACTCTAGAGCACCGCATCGTATCTTTTGATTTGTCACGAGCAAGTAGTGACTTGATCAAAAGATACTCTGTGTCAGATGCTCCAGGGTTCGCGCAGCGTACCGTAAGTACGCTTTGCTTCACGCTTCGCATCTTCCTTGTGCAGCGCACTAGATTTTGGTTTAGGAATTTATGAAACAGCCTAGCACTAATCTCGCATATGTATTTCTTATTGATCGTGGCATCTTACTGCTAGATTCTGCTCTAGGGTTGAACCTGTACTCTATAACCTATAGACTATAAATATGAAGGTTCTTATGTTGTATAGACCAGATTCTATGCAAGCTAGAGCTGTGGAGGAGTTCGCAAGAGATTTTGCGCACCAGCACACGGGTAGAAGGCTTGAGCTTGTTAACGTTGATACTCGCGATGGTTATGCCACCGCGTCGCTTTACGATGTGATGAGATATCCGGCCGTTCTTGCGCTTTCAGACGACGGGCAATTATTAAGGGATTGGCAAGGTGAAACCTTACCTCTGATGAATGAAGTGGCATATTACGCCAGTACATAAATTTATTGCCAATGAAGTTTAAATCAAACACCAGACGAAGAGCTATAGAATATGAAAAAGACCTAGTTAATTACTGGAAGGTCAATAAGACTTTCGAGAAATCTGTAGACTCTAGATCTAAAGAGAACGCATTTGTATTTTATGATGGCCCGCCATTTATAACGGGGGTGCCACATCATGGAACCCTGCTCAGCAGTATCGTAAAAGATGCGGTGCCTCGCTACCAAACAATGAAAGGTAAGAGAGTGGAGAGAGTTTGGGGCTGGGATTGCCATGGTTTACCGGCTGAAGTTTTCACGGAGAAGAAGCTAGGAATCACAGATAAACGCGATATTGGTACCAAGATAAGCCTAGAAGAATACATTACGACCTGCCGCGATAACATGGTTGCAACCGGTGATTTATGGGAAGACACGATCGATCGTATAGGCCGCTGGGTGGATTTTCGCGGTGCTTACAAGACAATGGACAAAGAGTATATGGAAAGCGTCTGGTGGGCCTTTAAAACGCTCTACGATAAAGGAAAAATCTATGAGGGTGAGAAAGTTTTGATGTATTGCCCGCATGATGCTACACCCATCAGCAAGGCCGAAGTAGCAATGGATAACAGCTACCAGGATGTAACCGACCCGAGCCTGTACGTAAAATTTAAAATAACCGATTCAAATGTTTATTTGTTAGCGTGGACTACTACTCCATGGACTCTTAGCGCCAACACTGCTTTGGCCGTTGGCAAGGACATAGATTATGTAGAGGTAAAGATAGGTGGGGAGAGTTTGATTTTGGCCAAGGACCTAGCAGAAAAGGTTCTAACAGATGAAAAACATCAAAAACTCGACTATGAGATTGTTAAAGAATTAAAAGGAAAAGACTTAATTGGAAAATCTTACGAGCCTTTGTTCGATGCTCAAAAGGGTGAAAATTTGCACAAGGTTTGGTCTGGAGATTTTGTTAGCACTGAGGAAGGTACCGGGATTGTTCATATTGCTCCAGCTTACGGAGAAGACGATTATGAGCTTGCTAAGAAAAATAACATCCCTATGGTTATGACTACCAACGAAGAGGGCGAGTACTTGGATGGTGAGTGGCAAGGTAAGAATATTTGGGATGTTAACAAGGAAATAGCTAAAACCCTGAAGGCGGATCATAAGGCCTGGAAGATTGATTATATACGGCATAGCTATCCGCATTGTCACAGATGTGGCACCAAGCTAATGTACAGAGCTCATCCTAGCTGGTTTATGGATGTGGATGGCCAGCGTGCTGAAATGCTAGAGCAAAACGATAAAAATATTAATTGGTTTCCTGATCATATTAAGCACGGCCGTTACCAGAAAACCGTTGAATCAGCTCCAGACTGGAATCTATCCCGTGATAGATTTTGGGCGACCGCAATGCCAGTTTGGAAAGGCTCGGATAAAGATGGCAAGGAGCATATAAAGGTAGTTGGAAGTTACGAGGAACTTAAAAAGTTATCAGGCAAGGAGCTGGATGATTACCACCGTCCATGGGTGGATGACATTACATTCACTGAAAACGGAGTCGAGTATAAACGCATCGATAAAGTTCTAGACTGTTGGTTTGAAAGCGGCAGTATGCCATTTGCTCAGTTCCATTATCCATTTGAGAACAAAGACAAGTTCGAGTCTAATTATCCTGGAGATTTCATTGCTGAATACGTTGGCCAGGTTAGAGCCTGGTTTTACTACTTAAATGCTGTGAATGTAGGACTATTTGGTGAGGCACCCTTTAAGAATGTAATAGTCACAGGAACCATTATGGGTAGTGACGGGCGGAAGCTTAGTAAAAGTTATGGCAATTTCACGGATCCAAATGAGATAATGGATAAATTTAGTGCCGATTCTCTGAGGTATTTATTACTACAATCTCAGCTACTTAACGGAGAAGACTTCGCTCTTAATGATAAAGATATTGGTGACATAGCTCGAAAGCTTAGCATGGTTTGGAATATGTATGATTTCTTTACTTTGTATGCGGATGTTGATGGCTGGGAATGGGATGGAAAGCTACATGATCCAAGCGAAAACCTTAAAAACCCGCTAGATAAATGGGTGGTCAGTCGTGTTCATCAGCTAGGTCAAGAAATTGACCAACATATGGCAAAATATGACATCCCAAATGCGATAAAACCAATATTACCGTTCATTGATGATGCTTCTAACTGGTATGTTCGCAGAAGTAGAAAGCGTTTTTGGAAAAGTGATAATGACCAAGATAAGGACGATGCCTACAAGACTTTGCACTATGTTTTGGTGTATTTGAGCCAACTTTTAGCCCCATTCACGCCATTTCTAGCAGAAGAACTTTACCAAAAGCTCACAGGTGGAGAGAGTGTTCACTTATTGAGCTGGCCAGAGGTAGGCGAGATAGACGAGAAATTAATCGCTGATATGAAAAATGTCAGAGATTACATAACAGAGGGGCTTGCGCAAAGAGCAAAAGCCTCAATCAAGGTTCGTCAGCCTCTGAAAAGTATTCAAATACCGGAAATAGCGGATCAATATGTTGAGGTTCTCAAGGAAGAGCTGAACGTAAAAGAAGTTAAAGTTGATAGTAAATCAGACGTGATCATAGATACTGACATCACTCCAGAGCTTAGGCGTGAAGGGATGATGAGAGAGGTTATCCGTCAGGTTCAAAATACTCGAAAACAGACAGGTCTTGAGGTGGATGACCGAATAGTTTTGTCTCTTGCCACTGATGATGACGAATTAAAAACAGCAATATCAGAGCACCAAGACGAGATAATGTCTGAAACATTAACTAAAAAACTGGATAATACTCTGGTGGGTTCAATTACAGAAGTAAAAATCGATGGTAAAAGACTAGATATTTTAATCGAGAAGGCTTGATCGGCACGCTCTAATCTGTTATGATCTGTCGGTAACTTTGAAATCTCCAAGTGAGGGAGAAACTGGAAGGTAAATGAAAAAAGCAGTAATTATAACTGGCAGTAAACAGTATATTGTGTCCGAAGGCGATGAGCTTTTAGTGGACTTGATAAAGTCTGATAAAAAAACAATTGATTTTGAGGATGTTTTATTAATCTTTGGCGAGAATAAGACTAGTGTTGGGACACCTAACGTAAAAGGCGCGAAAGTAAGCGCTGAGATAGTTGATTCAGCAGTCAAGCAAGACAAAGTCACCTCTATCCGATACAAAGCTAAAAAGCGAGTTAGAAAAATAAAAGGGCATAGACAGTCTCTTACCAAAATTAAAATAAAGTCCATAAAAGTCAGCTAATTCTAAATATCTTTATATATAAATAAAAATTTTCTGTGGAAAAGTCTTAATTTTATTGTTCAAATTATTGTTAAAAAAGCTACAAAAATATAACCATTAACACTTTAAATCAATGTAAAAAATATTTTTTAACTGATTAACACTTATGCATTGTTGATAAAATAACATCGATATTTTTTAAGAAATGTATGATTTTTTGTGAGTAGACAGCACACCAATTTTTGTATTCAATTTGCTATTGACCTCTGTTTTAAACAAGATCATAATATCTCTCAGGTTATTAAAAAACAAAACCAAAAATAACCAAACAAAAATCAAAAAAATAAAATTCAATGTTTTTTCAAAAACAAAACTTTAAAATTATTGGCTATTTGCGTAAGCAAATTGGCCTTTTTGTGGTTTTTGTTTTACTCCTTACTGGGTTATTTTCTTATACGCGCGTAGGCACGCCTGAACAAGTGCATGCTGCAACCTCTTCAAACTTGAACATTCAGGCAAGACTCTACAGCGCTAGTGGAAATATTGTTCCTGACGGCTACTACAACATCGAGTTCAAGATGTACGATGCTTCAGGTGGCGGAAGTTTGTTGTGGACTGAGACATGGTACGACAGCAATGGGGTAACGGCTGGAAATGACAATCGTGTCAGAGTGGTGAATGGTTACATGAGTGTTCAGCTGGGCACACAGACATCACTGCCCTCTGTGAACTGGGATGACGACATCTGGATTAGTTTGAACGTCGGTGGAACCACGCAGACTGCCACACCAACTTGGGATGGCGAGATGTCCCCACGGATTAAACTTACTGCTGTACCTTTTGCCCAAGCGGCTAGAAATTTGCGTAGCGGTAATACCTCAACAGCTAGCACGAATTCTGGTAATATTTCAATCCAGACAGGCAACGCTACAGGTGCAACTAGTAACTCAGGTAACATAACCCTGGATGTCGGTACTGCTACCGGAACCGCTGGAACCATCTCTGTCGGAACTGCAAATACTAGCGGTATAACCATCGGTCGGGTTGGGGTAATTACAGATATTGCAGGAAATTTGACTGTTAGTGGATCTCAGTTTACGAATAGTGGTTCAACTTTAAACAGTGCTCAGGCCTTAGGTAACTTTGCGACGGGGGGAAGCATAGGATCAGCCGCTACGACCGTCGACGTTGATACTGCGTTCACGATAAACCAAACAACTGCCGGGCAAACTCTAAGCCTCCCAACACCCACAAACACGGCTGCTGGAAGATTGGTCTACGTTTTGAACATTGGATCAGTATCGTTCACGATGCATGGGGTGACCATACCTTCTGGCTATGGGCAGATCTATGTCTGGAATGGTTCCAATTGGCTACTAGGTGCATCAGGTGGTGGGGCGGCGATCACGCTTCAGTCTGCATATGACGGAGGAAACACAATAACCAGTTCCGATGCTAGGGATTTAAGTGTTGCTCTCGCTGATACTTCTACAGATGCTAATTTTTTGGTTAATATCGCTTCTGGTTCGACTAGTGAGTTTAAGATTCAAGCTAATGGAACGGATGTTCTGCAGATAGGATCAGCGGGGCAGCTTCAGCTTGATACGCAAGGGGTTACGGGTGGGATACTTCTAGGGGGAGACACTAACATCTACCGCTCCGCTGCTAATACCCTAAAAACGGATGATGATTTTGCAGTTGGCAATAATCTAACAGTTATAGCCTCATCTGGAAACTTAAGCACATCGGGCAATATTTCTACAACGGGGACAGGTACTATCACCTCCGCCGGCCTCCTCACTGGCCAAGCTGGTCTAACTGTGACAGGAGCAGCAGTTAATCTTAACGCTAGCTCTAACTTCGGCACTAGCATAAACACCGGCACATCAACTGGTGCTGTAGCCATAGGTAACAACACAGGTAATACAGCCATAACCATAGATTCTGGTACCTCAGCTATAAACATTGGTACAGGTAACCAATCCCGCTCCGTAAACATTGGCACAGGGGCTGGTGCCACAGTGCAGAACGTAACCATTGGATCCAACAGCTCTACATCTACACTGTCTCTCCTTGGTGGGAATAACTCTAGCTCAATATCTATTCAGGCAGCGGCCAATGGTACAGCTAGCATAAACACGCTCAACGGAGTAACCACCCAGATAGGTGGTACAACCGCTGGTAATGTCCTCAATCTACGCAATGGCTCCAGCTTCTCCCTAGATGGTGTAGCCGGCTCCACCTACGACATAGGAACATCTACCACCACCGGAACCATAGCCATAGGCGGTACCGCTCAAACAGGCACAACTACCTTTGGTCGTTCTACTGCCACTAACACCATAAACCTAGGAGCAGTTGCTGGTAGCGGAAACACCCAAACCATTAACATAGGTACCAGTGCTACAGGTGGCTCAACCACCAACATCAACATAGGCTCAACTATAGCTGGAACTACGGCTATACAAGGAGCAACTACTATAACGGGACGTACGAGTGGAAGTACCACGGCATTAACGGTTGGTAATTCTACTTCAACCGGTAACATAGCTGTATTCAATGATAACTCAACTGCTGTAGCTATCATCGCAGATGGGGGCGCTACATCGTTCCAGAATTCTGCCAACTCTACCGCAGCCTTCCGGATACAGAGTGCCGATGGGACAACACTATTTAATACAGACACCACAAATAGCAAAATCGATGTCAATAGTCGGCTAAGTGTGACTGCTGATGGCGCATCAAGTAGTAACCTTGTCGCTAACCCGAGTCTTGAATCTGGCTTGACTGGCTGGAACTGCAATGTGGCATGTCCGCCTTTTACATTCACTACCACAACCTCTTGGTTTACTGCAGGAGCCCAGGCGGGCTGGTATAAGGTTAACAGTGCTGGGCAGGGCGGGGTAAATACAGACACTGGAGCCAGCGGAATGCCAGTATCGGCTGGTGTGACGTATTTTGCCAGAGCAGACATTAATGTTATCCAAGCTCACACCAACGGCGCACAGATACGTATCGACTGGTATAACTCAGGGGGTGCGCTATTGTCTAGCAGTAGTAGCACAGCCCAAACGGGAACGGGTGTGAAAGTTCTGTCTGTTAATGCGACGGCACCTGCAGGTGCAGCATATGCTTCAATTGCGCTAGGGACACTTGTAGGCGGACCCTTAAACGATGTTGAGTTTTATTGGGACTCTGTAAGCATGACCTCAACAGCTGCATTTGATGTTAAGAATTCGATAGGTACAGTTCTGTTTAGTGCCGACACCGTTAACATGAATGTAAACGTTAATGGCTCAGCCCTATTTAAAAATCAATCTAATTCAACTACTGCCTTCCAGATTCAAAACGCTGCAGGCACTAGCAATCTTTTTGTAGCCGATACTACAAATACTAGAATAGGTATCGGTGCGACTCCAGCAAATAGCCTACTAACTATAGGAACTAATATAATCTCGAAGTGGTCGGCAACCTAGATGTTACGGGTTCTGTTGCGTTCAAGAAGGGTACAGACTTCTCAACAACTGGAACATCAAACAATGTAAACTTCGGCGAAGTTTCACTGGTCAGGCTAACAGGGGGTTCAACCCAAACAATTACTGGGATAGCTAACGGGCGTGACGGTGAGATGCTAACTATCGTAAATGCTGCTGCCCAAAGTGCAGTAATCGCCAATAATTCTGGTAGTTCATCAGCATCAAACGTCATAATCACCGGTACTGGTGCCAATGTTACTCTTCCTTCTGGTGGCTCTATAACTTTGATCTACGACTCCGTAGCAACCGTATGGCGTGCAGTTGGGGCTGCTGCATTTTCATCTGGATCATATATCCAAAATGGTACTTCGTTACAGACTAGCGCTAACTTCAATATTCAGTCTGCTAGCTCTGGTAGTGTTGGTGGAACAATCCAGGGTGCGTCTGGCCAGACTGAACGACTGCTGCTATTCAAGGATGGAGCAGGAGGTAACTTAACTGCGATAAATTCAGATGGTTCGTTCGTAGCAAACAGCTATGCTACAGCGACTACAGCCACCACCAGCGGAACTGGCACCAACACCAACACTGTAACCTTAAGTGGTCCAGCCTTTGCTAACGGTGACATAATTTTAATCGATAATGCTGGCCAAGATTATTACACGAGAATAACCTCAGGTGGTGGCACTTCAACACTAACAGTCTCACCGGCTGTAACTTTTGAAAACGCACGCACCGTTACAAAGTATGTTACCCAAAATATCGGCGCCTCAACCACTGATTACAACGATTACTACAGACTATTCCAAGGCTATTTCCTAGGAGGTGTGACCGTTGGTTCTGGAAATGGAACAACTCTTAGTGATGGTAATCTTACCACCACAGCAACCACTTTCAACTTGCTGAATTCAACCGCCACCACCATCAATGCCTTCGGTGCTGCTAGCACCATCAACCTCGGTGCGGCAGGCGCCACGGTAACTAACCCAGGCAGCTTAAACATCCGAGCAACTGGCACAAACACCCTAGACCTAGACACAACAGGTGCTGGAACAATAGGATTGGGTGATACAAATGCTACCACCATTGGCATAGGTAACTCTACTGCAGCTACGGCCGTAACCATCCAAGGTGGCACTAGCTCTACAGCAGTAAACATCCAGGCTGCTGCCTCAGGCAATATTAACATCGGTACCAATGCAGTGACTGGAAAAGTTCTAAATATAGGATCTGTTGGCTCAACCAATAATGACACAACCATCCATATAGCTGACTCAACCGCAGCTATACAAACCGTAACCATAGGATCTACAAGCTCAACTAGTGCAACTACTATACAAGGCGGAAGTACAGGAGTAACTATAAAATCTGGCGGTTCATCAGGGTCTACTACCGCTTTCCAGATACAAAATGCTGCTGGTACAGCAACATACTTTAATGTAAATAACTCTGGTACTAATAACATAATTACCATTGGTGGTAGTAATAGCGGTGAAATAACTTCTTGGACAGCTACATCTACGCTGCCTACAACTGTCGGATTTGCCGGACCAAGAGCTGCAACAGCAAATGGCTATATATATATGATAGGAAGTAATGACGGGGGCGGAACTTATAGCAGTGCCGTATATTACTCTAAGATAAATGCAGATGGCACTTTAGGAAGTTGGTCTACGAATTCAAACGCACTACCAGTAACACAAGGCCGACACTCTATCACAGCGCATAATGGATACATTTATGTTTTGGGTGGATATAGTGGAGGTGTTAACGTGGCTACATCCTATTATGCCAAGCTTAATGCAGATGGTTCTATTGGAGCATGGCAGTCGACAACAGCTCTTCCAGCAGCGAGCTCATATCACATATCGGCTGCCTATAACGACTATATGTACATAGTAGGTGGTGGTTTAGGCACAACAACTTATTACAGCAGAATAAACACAGACGGAACTCTTGGGACGTGGAAATCGACAAGTTCGCTAGCGGGTGCGCGCTCAGGTTTAGCCTCCGTTATTGCCAATGGCTATCTGTATATTCTTGGTGGTTCAGATGGTTCTACTCAAACAACCGTATTCTACGCCACTCTCAATGCCGATGGCACACTAGGAACCTGGACTTCTACTACTGCAATGACAGAAGCGTTGCAGTATTTTAGCGCATCTGCAGCTAATGGATATATATATGTAGTAGGTGGATTTAACGGATCAACACATTCTACAGCTGTAAGGTATGCTGCTCTAAACGCAAACGGAACTATAGGTTCGTGGACTACAGCAACTACTACTCTGCCTGGAACCAAATCCGGTGCTTCATCTGCTGTTGTAAATGGATACATCTACCACTTAGGAGGAGGATCCTACGCAAGCAATACAGCTTATTATGCTTCGACTCAAAGAATAAGAGTCGGAGGGGCTCTAGACCTAGTTGGTTTAGGTGGCGAGAACTTAGCAGATGCTGAGAATGGTACGGGAGGTGAGCTAACTGCGGGTAATGCAAATATAGTAGGATTTCTTAAAGTAAGGGGTCCAGCTGAATTTAGTAAGAATCTTTCTGTTGATGGGACGTTCAGCGCGGCAGGAGATGTTTCCCTAGGCTCCAATAACGGGGCACTGCGTCCTTGGGCTACGACCTCAGGTCCAGGTGCTAACAGGTCAGAAAGTGGATTCGCTACTTATAATGGGTATGTTTATGCAGTTGGTGGCGGCGGTACTACTTCAACGGTTTACTATTCTAAAGTAAATGCTAACGGAACTCTGGGTACTTGGAATACAACAAGCACCTTAAATACTGCCAGAGATCAAGTTAGGGCTGTAGCTTATGGTGGATATCTATATGCTATTGGTGGTAGCAATGCTGGTAACTTGACATCAGTAGAATACGCCAAAATAAATGCTGATGGTACTGTAGGCACATGGGCCACTACAAATTCTTTAAATACTGGTAGGTCTAGGTCCGCTTCTGTGGCTATAAACGGATATCTATATGCTATTGGTGGCGCTGGTACAGCTACGGTAGAATACGCCAAAATAAATGCCAACGGAACTTTAGGTTCTTGGACCGCTACGTCATCGTTAACAGGGGGTGCCAGGTATGGTCACGCATCCGTAGCCGCAAATGGATACATGTACGTTACCGGTGGAAATAATGGTTCAGAAACAGCCACCACCCAATACGCACAGATTAATACTAATGGAACTCTAGGTACTTGGACAGCCACAACAAGTATGAATACAGCCAGAGGTGTTATGAGTGGAACTATTGCTAACGGATATATTTATGCTGTCGGAGGGTACAACTCAGGTGGATTAGCAAGTGTTGAGTATGCTCCGCTAAATAGCAATGGAACCATAGGAACTTGGTCTAATACTGTTAGCCTAGGCACATCTAGGTATGGTAACGGAGTCTTTGCGCTTAATGGATATATATATTCAATTTCTGGATCAGGCACAACCACAGCAGAGTATGCTTCTACACAAAGGATAAGTGTCGGTGGTTCGCTAGACTTAGTTGGTTATAGTGGGGAAACACTAGCTGATGGAGGCTATGGATCCGGAGGCTCACTAACAGCTGGAAATACAAATATAGTCGGTTACTTACAGGTTGCCGGAGCGGCTAATATAGCCAGCGGATTATCGGTTGGTCAAGAGCTTTCTGTAAATGGTCAAGTTTTGTTTCAAAACT
>JACRNE010000024.1 GCA_016219345.1 Candidatus Saccharimonadota bacterium | reverse complement strand
ATGAGAAACCCAGAATGGGTGTCTCATAAATCAAGATCGTCTAGGTCTGCTAACTCTTTACGCGTCCTAGAAAAAGCATCTTCTTTATTTTCTTCTTTTGGCTCTTCAGCTATATCTTCAGTGGCTTCTTTTATAACCTCTTTTGCTTCTTCACTAACAGGCGATTCTTTATCATCACCCCAGAGTCCACCACCACTCCTTGACCCACCATCATCGCTGCCACGAGAAGGATTCGGTCCGTTGTCTACAATCTTTAGATTATATCTGGCGTCATTCTTTGTACCCAAGGCACGTAGTAATGTTCTTACGCTCTGAGCGGTAGCACCGCGCTTACCGATAACCCTTCCAAGATCTTCTGGGTCAACTGTCAGTTCAAGCAGTACACCCTTTTCGTCAATCCGTCTTTCTACTTTTACTTTGTCTGGTTTGCTGACTAATGACTTTATAACAAACTCAACAAATTGCTGGTCAATACTCACCGGCTATCCTCCTTTTGCTGTAAATAACTTACTTAGTATAGCAAAAAATTTTCTTGGCTATCAACAATAATTATTAAGCTTTGTCTTCTGATTTTTCAGCGGCAGTCTCATCCGCGTTTTCTGCTGGAGCGACTTCTTCTGCAGGCTCAGCAGGCTTTTCGGCAACAGTAGTATCTTCTTCTGCTTTAGGCTCTTCCACTTTTTCAGCGGTAGCTTCCTCAGCTGGTGCTTCTGCTTCAGCCACCGGCTGATCATCCGCGACCTCTTCTACTTTTTCTTCGGGAGCCTCCGGTTCTGCTGGGCGATTTTTACGCAGTTTATCTGGATTTCTGGTAGATCGTTCTTGCTTTGAGGCTTCTTTAACCCACTTAGGTATAGATATTTTTTCAGATCTGAACAAACTCACAACTCGGTCTGAGGGCTGAGCACCATTCTTCAAATAAAACTCTGCTTTTTCTTTCTCTAGAGTGGTGGTCTTTGTGTGTGGATCGTAACTACCTAAAAGAGCAACGTACCTGCCACTTGTTGGTGCCTGGCGTACGTCTTGCACTACTACTCTATATGTCGGGTGACCCTTGCGGCCTATTCTTTGCAATCTAATGCTTAGCATACTTACTGTAACGTATCCTCATACTCTGCTAGCTAAATTAAGCTAAACTTTAATATTATTAGACGATTCTGCTAATTCTACAGATATTCTCCTCTGTTGTCAATCCGTTATTAAGGATGTTTATTAACTTTTGGTTTTTACGTTTTTTGATTTGAAGTAAGTTAGTGCCTTTTCTGCGGCATTTTGCTGACCGATTTGTTTACTAGGTCCTGCGCCTTTGCCTCTCAGCTTGCCCTTTATAAATACGCCTATCTCAAACGTCTTATCGTGATCAGGTCCTTCCTCGCTAAGCACTTTATAAACCGGTGTGTAGCCCTCTACGCTCTGCGCAACTTCTTGTAAATGGCTCTTCGCATCCATCCAAGACCCAGACTCCAGTATTTTAGGAAGCATAGAAAGAATAGTTTTACTGATGAATTTCTCGCTGGGCTCATAACCCTGGTCCAAATAAAGCGCACCCACAACCGCTTCGTAAGAATTTGCCATGATCTGTGCTCTGGCACGGTCCGTACCGCGTTTTTCGCCCCTGCTCAGCCTTAGATATTCTCCAAATCCCGACTTTTCTGCAGCCAGCCCAATGCTCTCAGTACGAACTAGCGCACTCCGCCAGTTAGTCAGCACACCCTCAGGTTCTTTATAATTTTTATACAAGTATGATGTGACAACTAGCTCCAGTACGGCGTCGCCTAAAAATTCCAACCGTTCATTGTGCTCTTTGGCCGTTTTTCGATGCTCATTGACATAAGACCGGTGCGTAAAAGCAGTGATCAAGAGTTCAATATCTTTAAACTCAACGCCCAAAACATCACGGGCGAAATCTATATATCGCTGGACATCTGATTTGCTTAGGCCAAGTGGAGTCTTGTCCATTTACAGTCCGCTGTTCCTTATTTTCTTTAGTCCAAGAAGAATTATTTTACCTATATCTTCGTATTCTATTTTATCTAAAGCTTCGTTTGCGCTGAACCAACCAATACCGTTCATCCAATCTTCAGGTTTTAAATCATTAGTATCACCCTTAGCCTGAACTAAGAATATTTCTGTAGTCATTAAAACCAAGCTAGTAGCTCTTCGGTACCTAAAATTAATCTTCCCAAGCCAATTTAGTACTTTCATCTCCTGAAGGCCAGTTTCTTCGCGTATTTCTCGCTCGGCCGTTTCTTTAGCTGATTCACCTTCTTCTATATGACCTTTTGGTATTGTCCATCTGTCCTTAGCATCTTGGATTAATAAAATCTCAACCTCGTTAGATTTTTCGTTGCGCCTAAAGACCATTCCGCCGCTAGTAGGCTCACGCACAACTTCACTAATAGACGGTTTTCGCCTAGGTATAAATTTCTTAAAATTCTTAAGCTGATTTGGCTTTTTTAACCCACCTATAGAGCCAGGTTTTTTAAAAACCTTTCTGGATTTCGATTTGTTTGAATCAGATTTTTCCAAAGTATCTCCTAGTGGATAGTATTATTTTTTCGAAACTTTCTTTTTAGAAGTTTCGTCTGAACTTTTATCAAGCTGTTTTAAAAGCGTACCGAGTACACCGTTAACAAATTTTGAGGAATTATCCCCACCAAATGATTTGGCCAGTTCAACCGCCTCGTTGATAACAACCTTAGGAGGCACATCCTTGTGTTTCAAAAGTTCGTAGGCGCCTAACCTTAAAACACACAAATCAATTTTTGCTATCTGATCAAGTGGCCACTCGGGCGCGATTGGCTGCAAAGTTTCATCTAGCTTCTTCTCCTCCTTTATAACACCTTTGACAAGGTTAACGATAAAGGATTTATCATCAAGCTCTGCTTGATACCTGCTAATATTTCGCTTCAAGACTTCGTCAGCATTGACAGATTTATCACCACAAACCTCCCTGAACGCGACTTCATACAGCGTTTGCAGCGATATAATTCGGCCTAGATGGCGATTAGCACTCATGTTGTTAAAGCTCCTAAGTACAGTATATCGTACTTGATTTTATTTGGCAGTTTTTGATTTTTTGCCAGTTTCGCGCCTTGTAGTAAAGGCCTTGATTGGACTTTTGGCATTAACCTTGCGAGCTAATTTTACTACCAGGTGACTTCGTCTGTTGCCTGTTCTTCTGGGTGTTGTTCGTTTTTTGGGTTTACCCATAAAACCTCCTTATCTATTAAGGTTCTTAACTTGTTATCTCTTGAGGTAGATTATACTACAAAACCACTCCCACCTCAAACACTCTCTCTTTGTTATACTTACAAAAAAGGAGCTTCGGCCATACACACAAAAAATCAAATTAACTAAAAACGCGCGTCAACGTATCTTCTAATAGGCCCCACGGCTGGTGAAAGTCTTAACCGGATTTTCTCAGGTATTATTGCTCTGTATGCGTCCGCTAATCTAACGCCCAAAGATTGGCTATTGAGCCAACCTAACTCATAAAAAGGTTGTAGTGCTTCAGGGCACACTTCATCTATTTGTCCATCTTGTATGGCCCTACTCAAGACCGCGCAGGCTTCTACATCCTTAGAACGCTTTGTGCCTGTCAAGCTCATTAAAGCAAGCTGAGTCTGTGCTGGCGGAACCCTACACTCAACACCGTAAATTGTTACAGCCTGAACCGGTGTGAATACATAAGGATCAATTGTTTTTTCGTAGCCTCTGTTTACTGATCTAAGTATCCAGTCTCCGCCGTGCTTTATAATTTTCAGATTATCATTACTGAAAGCTCTTGTATCTATAGGGAATGGACCTAGGTGACTTTCAGATGCATCAGGTGGCGCTCCAACTAGATCAATATCTCCCCTTTCGCCACAACCATTATATATGGGTTCTTGCTCGCGCAATCTATATTCATGCAATGGGTCGTCATACACTTCATTATATACGGCAGCTCGGCCAACAGAGCCAACCATCAAAGAGTCGGGGTATGCATCTACTACTCTTTCAATTTGCGCTGCCAATGCTTCACGAGTCAGTGGCTCCGTTCCGCAATAAATCATAAAAAATATTATATAATAAAAGTGAAGAATTGTAACAATTATTAATTGACAAATTTTAGCATAAGTGGTATTATGGATTGGTTATGACAGAAAACAAAAACAATCAAAACACAGTCGATCAAGACGATCCAAACAAAATTAAACTAACGGCCCGAGGCAAAAAAGTCGCCGCTACAGCCCTAACCGCTGCTGTGGCAATAGCTGGAGTAGCTGGTTATAGCGGAGTAAAAAGTGAAGAAAGTGCTAGCGCAAATTCTAAGCAAGAGCAACCAGACCCACGCTACAAAGTACAGGAAGGTGATACCTTAGAAGGAATTGCCCAAGCAGACCTAAAGGAACGCGCTAAAGACCAAGCATTTGCAGAAGATCCAACACCAGCTGAAGTAGATGTAAGAGAGCGTGAAATAGCAGGTGCAAGTAATCTGTCTGATCCAGAAGAATTCACTACACCAGATGAATTAAAAGTAGGACAAGAATTAGTAGTCCCAGACTCTACTGAAGTACCTATCTCAGTAACCCCTGAGGTTCCCCCAGAAGA
The DNA here is from genome assembly GCA_016219345.1 of Candidatus Saccharimonadota bacterium. Lineage (GTDB taxonomy): Bacteria > Patescibacteriota > Saccharimonadia > Saccharimonadales > 2-12-FULL-41-12 > JACRNE01. The sequence continues at coordinate 13,597 of JACRNE010000024.1, read as the reverse complement.
TCTGCCTCCAAGAGGGCCTACTACTCAACCACAAAATTAATTAGACGTCCTTTGATATAGATTGTTTTCTTGATTTCTTTATTGTCTAAGCTCTGAGCCACTTTCCCATCAGACTTAGCAGAAGACACAACCTCTTCTTCACTTGAGTCTGCAGATACTTTGACATTAGCTTTTAGCTTGCCGTTCACCTGTACAACTATATTTATAGTGTCAGAAACTAAATATTTGTCATCATGAACTGGCCATTCGCTTAAGTGGACTGACCCTTTATGTCCTAGATCTTGCCAGAGTTCTTCTGTAATGTGCGGTGCAAATGGGGCTAGGAGCTGCGCTAAAGTCATGAGCGCAAAATCCCATTCAGCTTTAGCTACAAAACCTTTGTCGGCCTTAATCTTATAAAGCTCATTCGTAAGCTCCATCAGTGCTGCAACAGCGGTGTTAAACTGCATGTCAGCTAGATCTTCGCTCACTTTTTTAATAGCTTTATGAGTAGCACGGATTATTTCCGGGTCTGAGCCGTCGCCTTTTTCTTCGGAGTCTATAAATTCTTGGTTTAATACCCAAACTCTTTGCAGGAATCTAAATGTCCCACCAATTCCATCTATACTCCAGTTCACCGCCTGGTTCCATGGCCCGATAAATAGTTCCATTAAACGAATCGAGTCGGCGCCGTATCCTTGATCGATCAGACCGCCTGGCTCTATGGTGTTGCCTTTGCTTTTGCTCATCTTATTGCCATCTGGAGCGAGGATCATGCCTTGGTTGCGCAAAGATTTAAATGGTTCGCTAAAATCAACCAATCCTTCGTCAAACATTACTTTGGTCCAAAATCTTGCATACAACAGATGCATCACAGCATGCTCTGCCCCGCCTATATAGTCATCTACTGGCAACCAGAATTTGGCTTTATCGTCTGAAAAAGCTTTTTCAGAATTATGCGGATCGGCAAAACGTAGGAAGTACCAGCTAGAACAAGCAAATCCATCCATGGTGTCTGTCTCGCGCGTTGCCTTACCGCCACATTTAGGACAAGTCGTGTTTACAAATTCTTCGACGTTCGCCAGAGGACTTCTGCCATCACCACTTGGCTCATACGATTTAATTTCTGGCAGAACAACTGGTAAGTCTTTCTCAGGTACTGGGACAATTCCATCTTTATCGCAGTGAATTATTGGGATTGGCGCACCCCAATAGCGTTGACGACTAATCAACCAGTCCCGAATTTTGTAATTAATGACTTCTTTGCCTTGCTTTGACTTTGCAAGATCATTAACAATCTTCTCACGCATTTGCTCTGAGCGTAGATCGTTATATTTACCCGAATTTATGATTACGCCTTCTGAATGGATTTCGGATTTTTCATCTGTTTTTACGACTTCAATAATTTCTAGGTCGTATTTTTTGGCAAATTCATTATCACGCTCATCATGAGCTGGAACAGCCATAATCGCACCCGTACCGTAGCCTGCTAATACATAGTCTGCAATCCAGATTGGGATTTTTGTGTCATTAACGGGATTAATCGCATAGGCGCCTGTGAAGACTCCTGTTTTTTCACGATTTGTATCTTGTCTTTCTATTTCACTTTTGGCTTGAGCTGATTTTATATATTTTTCTATTTCGTCTTTTTCCTCAGCGGTAGTAATTTTTTTAACCAATTCATGCTCAGGCGCTAAAACCATAAAAGTTGCACCAAAAAGTGTGTCTGGACGAGTCGTAAATACTGTTAGCTTTTCTCCCGTGCCATCTATCTTAAAGTCGACTTCTGCGCCTTTGCTTTTTCCTATCCAATTACGCTGCATGGACTTGATAGAATCTGACCAGTCTAGATCTTCTAGGTCTTCGATCAACCTATCTGCATACTCAGTAATCTTAAAGAACCACTGCGGCAAAGCTTTTTTCTCAACAATTGAATCGCAGCGCCAGCAGTGACCGTTTTCTACCTGCTCATTAGCTAGTACGGTTTTATCAACTGGACACCACCACTGCAGACTTTCTTTTCTATAGGCTAAACCGCGCCTGTATAGAAGCAGGAAAAACCACTGCGTCCATTTGTAATAATCAGGGTCTGAGCTGTTGATTTCGCGTGACCAGTCATAATCAAAGCCCATTTGCATAAGCTGTTTTTTGAATTTGGTAGTGCTGTCTTTGATAGTTTGCTTAGGGCTTATGCCGGTTTTAATAGCGTAGTTTTCTGCAGGCAAACCAAAAGCGTCCCAGCCCATCGGGTGAAGTACATTATGCCCACGCATACGGTTAAACCTACTAATCGCATCACCTATGGTGTAGTTGCGGACATGTCCAACATGCATGGCAGCACCACTAGGATACGGAAAATATTCTAGAACATAGCGTTTAGGTTTGGTTGAGTCTTCGCTTGTGTGGTAAGTTTTATTATCTTGCCAGAATTTCTGCCAAAATGGTTCTATTTCCTTGGGATTGTACCTACGCATACGACGCTCCGCTCATTTCTACATAAAGCCAAATCTTTGGCTTTATGGGCTCAAGCTCTTTCGGGTTATACCTCTTTGACATAAAGATATCTTAACAGATCATTAAACTGCTAGCGAAGTTAAAACTATAGATATTCTAGAAACTTTGAGTCGCTTGAGTGCGTGGCTTCTAGGTAGGCTTCTTGGATTTTGGTTGTTATCCTATGTTCGCCAGTACCGACTTTTCTTGAATCAACCTCAAACACTGGAGAAATATAGGCCGATGTACCACACAAAAACACCTCATCCGCAACATAAAGCTCTGTTAAATCTACCAGCCTTTTCTCCACCTTTATCCCTAAGTTTCTCGCGATTTCTAGAACGGTCTTTCTATTTATTCCCTCAAGTAAATCACTAGATTTATCAGGTGTAATTAACGTGCTATTTCTAACGATAAATACATTAGCCGCACTCGACTCACTTACATGTCCGTTGTGGTCTAGGAAAATGCAGTCATCGTAGCCACTATCTATGGCATCTTGCTTGGCAAGGACTGAGTTTACATATGCGCCGTTAACTTTTGCTCTTGCCGGGATAGATGTGTCTGGTACTCTGCGCCACAAACTTGTTTTTAGGCGACAGCCATCTCTTGGCACAATTGAGGTATTTGGGTAGATGAACATGCTCAAAACTGTACTGAGATTTCTAGATCTAGTACCTGGCAATATCTCATCCACATGCACACTAGCGCGGATAAAAACATCTTCCTCAACGTTATTTAGTTCAATCAATTCTTTAACTTTTTTTGTAAATTCTTCGTAAGTCCATTGGTCATTAAATTTATCAATTCCGATTATATGTGAGGATTCCTGGAGACGCTTAAAGTGATCCTTTAGGCGAAAGGCTGCTAAGCCTTTTTCAGTTTTATTAACCGGAAAAACAGTATATACACTAAGTCCATATAAAACAGCGGACGACGCAACACTTAAATTAGCATCTGCGAAGTCTACAAATTTGTCACCAATAAAAACTTTGTATTTTTTAAATTCAGACATTCTTAATATTTTACCAGTTATTGTTGGCTTAGTTTTATTAAATAATCCACAAGCTCGGGCATCTCCAGGCCCGCAACCTGAGCAGCTTTAGGAAACAAGCTCTCGTTAGTCATTCCTGGGATTGTATTGATCTCGAGTATGTATGGTCCGGTTTCTGAAAGTATTATATCTACTCTTGAAAAATGCCTGCAACCAAGTATGTTGTGAACTTTTTTACCAAGTTCAGCTAGCATTACTTGGGTATCCTTGTTTAATCCCTCTGGCGGACATATCTCTTTAGTCTTGCCGTTGTATTTATTCTTAAAGTCAAATGTCTCACCAGCTGGTGGAATAATCTCAATTATCGGAAGGTCTTTCCCTTCAAGAATCGGCACAGTATATTCAGGACCTTCAATGAATTCTTCCAGTAGTAGTTTCTTGTGCTTTTTAAACAGACTCTTTACCAGCTCATCATCCACCTCTCCAAGTTTTATGTTTATCAAAGAATCTATGGTTGATCCTCCGTCAAAAGGTTTTAAGACGTGTGGTAATTTTGCAACTTCGTCATCATAGTATGATTCTATGTCTATCAATTTACCTTTGGGTACGCTGATATTGTTTTCGGCCAAAACATTAATAGTTGCTGTTTTATCAAAACAAATTTTTGATTCTTTGGATTTTGTACCAATAAATTTTACGCCTTTTGATTCTAAGAATTCTTGGATATGACCATCTTCACCGCCTTCGCCATGGAGAACTGGAAATACGACTTCATAGTTACTCAAGTTTTCTTCAAGCCATTCCCACTCACCATTCCAGTCGTAAAAATCGCAATCATGGCCGGCGGCTATTGCGGCCTTATGAACGCTTTCTGATGATTTTAGGGCTATTTCTCTCTCATCAGAGATTCCCCCGCCAATAACTAAGGCTTTCATTTGAACATCGCTTTCTTCTTTTTTAGCCAGTATTTGGACTGTCTGACTAATTTTGATTCATCATTGGGATCAGCCAATATGCCCTTTATGGCCTCTTCTAGAAATACCTTGTTTTGAGAACCTTTTAGCAGAACCACTGCGTTTTTCTTAATTTTTTGACTTAAAATTTCGCTTATTTCGTATGGATTTTTGCTAGTTATTACTTCGCAACCATTATCCGCAGCAGCTTTGGCTAGATATTTATTAGCATCAGGGCCGATTGTAATAACAAGATCTATAAAATTTGGCTGGCAAAGTTTGCCAATATCCCTATGTAGTTTTGCTGATATCTCTCCAAGCTCATTCATGTTACCAAGAACTGCTATTTTATGATCGCTGTTAAATAATTTTAGTGTCGCTAAGGCCGCAATTGTCGCTTCTGGACTTGAGTTATATGTATCATCAATGATTGTTGATGATCTTATCCCTTTTAGTTGCTGCATACGTCCGGGCATAGGAGTTATTTTTGAGAGCCCTTCTTCTATCTGAGTTTTGCTCAGGTCAAACTTTTCAGCAACTAAGCAAGCGGCGGATAAGTTAACTTTTTGATGCCTGCCTAATAGATCAGAATTGATACGGTATCTTTCTTTTTTTGTCTGTACAAATGATTCTTCTTCCCCAGCCGTATAAGAGTCATTAAATTTTCCCTCTCCATACTTTGTGTATTTCTTACTTATGAATTCTTTGTATTCTTCTACGCTTTCATGGATTAAAACATCTCGAGAAAAATTAATAATACTTAGTTCTTCTCTAGCTACTTCATCAATTGAATCAAAAAACTCCATATGCTCTGGCGCAATTGGAGTCACGACAGCTACATCAATTTTGAAATATTTTTTAAATGCATCAATCTGCCCTGGGGCGTCAGTGCCTAGCTCAAGTACAACCACTTTGTAAGGGTAATCCTTAATTGATTTACGAAACTTCACTAAAGTACCCGCCCAGGCAATCGGGTTGAACAAAGATGGCATTTTTTGACCAAAGAAAACCAGAGGAACACTGACAATATCATTGTAGTTTCCGTCCTGCCAGCCAACCTTGTATTTCTCCGAAAGCAATATTGCTATGGCTCTTTTAGTGCTAGTTTTCCCAACACTACCAGATACTGCAACTATCTTCGGAACACTGTCAGACTCCAGCAACTTACGGACATAACGATATTCTAAAAATACGATTATTTCTTTAAGATATTTCTTTAGCACAAATCTGATTATAGCCTAGTTGAGGCCGAGAAGGGCTGCACATTCTGCAGATGGAGGTGTTGTTGGTGAAGCCTGCAAGGCTTGTGCGCACTCTAGAGTTTTGGCTTGATCTGCGCCTACGGCTGCACCAGCAGATGAAGCACCAGTGCTAGCACCGGCCGCACCACCGCCAAGGAAACCGCCAAATAGAGGTGAAAGTTCGCCAAGTATCTGCATCGCAGGGGTGGCACCTTCTGGTTTTTGGATATTAACCTCATCATTGTTAAAGGTGAAATCTGCGCTTAGTGAACCTTCATCGTCTGTCATTTTTAGTTCAAACTTTACTAGATTTTTACCTTTGTCTATCCAGACTGTAAATGATGCGTCGCCTTTGAATTCTTCAGTGGCTGTTTCTGTCGCGCTTTTATCATCGCCTAGACATTTATCTATTTTCTTGAAGTACTCAACTTGTTCTAGTTCTTTTCCAAAAGCTTTAGCTTTTTCTTCGTTGAGTCCAAGCTCAGCCTTAGTTACACTTTTACCATCAATTTTTTCTTTGCTAGTACTTTTAACATCTATGAACATATTCTTATCATAAAGCTCTAGCAGTTTTTCGACATCTTGATTAGTAAGTTTGGTATCACCGGAAAGAAGCGAACATTCGTCTGATGTGTAGCTCTTTAGCAAACTTTCATCAAACTCAATCCATTTGTTAGTTACCTTACCAGTTATCTCTTTTATATATGCCTCCGAGCCGGGACCAGCCTGAGCTGCTATAAGGCTTTCAACTGTACTTAAGTCACCCACCTTTAGATATAGTGCTTTCTCTATTGCTCGATATTCAAAAGGTACTTTTATGCCAGTCACTGCTACTTCAATCTGGCCGGCTGAAGCGTTTTTCGTGCTATCTCCCTGTAGGCTATAGTTCGCTGTTACAGCTGTGGACTGCTCACCACTTTTATCCTGGAATGATGCGCTGCCTTTGCCGGAGAACTTCTCCATAGTTAGTGTGTTCTCGATTGTCTTCTTTATCACATTTTGGGGCTTGTTCGGAACTACTACTCCGTAATATGCGGCGGCGGAACCACCGAGTAAAGCTACTACAACAACTGCGATAATGATTGCCGTTTTCTTAGGGATATTCTTAATCTTTCCAAAGAATGATGAAGACCCGCCTCCAGATACTTTAGTTGGCTTTGAAGCTGCAGGCTGTGGAGCAGCATCTTGAGTTGGTGTTTGAGTATTTTCTTGATTATTTGGATCCATAAATAAATCTCCCCTTATGCTTAGGAGTATACTCTGAATTTATATTTTTAAGCAAATTATCGATTAGCCTTGAGAACCAGAGGTATTTTCCATGCGTTTTTGCAACTCTTCAATTGAGATTGCGTCATTAGGCAAGTCAGACGGTTTATATAAGTTCCATCCACTATACTCTTCAGTTCGGTTCGTTGCATTGTAGGTTACGGATGTTAGGTTTCTGCTTAGAACATCGATGGTTATATCAACAGAAATAGGGGGTGATCCTTCATAATCTTTGGGATTAAATTGGCTAGGATCTGCCAGACCAGTTAGTCTGGCGTATTCAGATAAAATCTCTACAAGGTCTTCTGTTTTTATAGACATCCTGTATACATAAACCGGTCGGAGATTTTTGATCTCGCGCGTTGCTGAGCTGTATTTGTAAAGATCTTTTTCATTAATCTTGTCTATTAACTGTTTCTTGGCATCATCAGTTAATCTACCAAAAGGAACGATTCCAAACAGAGACTCATTTAGGAAGTCTGTTGTGGCACCCTTTTCCGGATCCGCCTCTCGCTTCGCCCATGTTCCTATTAGCTTTTTCAGATTATCAGCTCCTGCTAGACCATCCGCTCCATCAACTGATACATATCTAACGTAATCGGTAGATTTTGTACCTATTGTTTCAGTCGTAACTTTGGCTTCGTTTCTGGCACTAGTTTTCTGGGTCAATTCGGTTTTAGATCGTGCTAGTGCGTCGGGGGCAAAAAACGATAAATGAGCAGTTTGCTCAATACCGCCGGAGGAATCAGCCTGGACAACATGCCTTGTCACACTATTTATGCCTAAGTTTTTAGCTATAGAATCATTTAACACTCTATCTGCATCAGCCAGGACTTTAGTCCAATATAGCCATCCGCTTAGACAAAATACTGCTACCGCTAAAACAAAAAGGCCACTTAGTAAATACCTCTGTGAAATTTTTGGTTTTTTTAGTGATTTTTTAAAACTTAATTTAGATTTGCTCTTAACGGATTTCTTTTTTACCATATTTCCCTCGAATTCAACCTATTATACCAGACTACTTATGAAATTGGTGGAGATAGAGGGACTCAAACCCTCGACCTCTACGCTGCCAGCGTAGCGCTCTAATCAACTGAGCTATATCCCCAGGTGTGAACTAGCCAATTTTAGCATAAAAATGCCTCGGTTTCCCGAGGCTTTCGTGCGCGCCCACCGAAGCGGCGGTTTTATTTTTATTTTTGTTTTTTAACGGCGCCGCAAGCGCACGATTACGCTTAAGATTATAGCACTTATTTAACAAGTTCTAGAAATTCAGCTTCATTAATTATTTTTGTGCCGAATTTTTTGGCTTTTTCTAGTTTGCTGGCACCAACATTTTTTCCAGTCACTAAGAAATCTGTATCTTTACCAGTGCTAGACTGAAAAATACCACCGAGCGAGCGAATTTTTTCGGCAGCTTGGTCTCTACCCATAACATCAAGTGTCCCGGTAATGACGAATTTTTTATTCGTAATGTTACTTTTCTTAATATGAACTTTCTTAGGGCTAACGCCAGCTTTTTTGAAATCTTCTAGTAATTTATGATTTTCTGGATCTTCAAACCACGCCACAATGGATTCGGCGACTACCTCACCCACCCCTTCGACCTCCCTGAGATCATCAATAGTTGCTGATTTTAATTTATCAAACTCCTTATAACGATTAGCCAGGTCAACAGCCGTTTGCGCGCCAACATGACGGATCCCTAAAGCATAAATAAATCTGTGAAGTTCTGGGTTTTTCTTCTCGGCAATTGCCGCAACTAGTTTGTTGGCGGATATATCAGCAAATCTTTCCAGTCCTAGCAGCTGTTCCGCTGTGAGTTTATACATATCGGCGGCGTTATTAAGGAGATTATTTTCAAGTAATAATTCGACATTCTTTTCACCCATTCCTTCTATGTCTAGCGCGCTTTTGCTAGCAAAATGCTGAAGCTGGTTAGATAAACGAGCCGGACACTTTGTATTTGGACATCTCCAGACTGCATCTTCTTTTTTAACTTTAATTAGCTTGGTTCCGCATTCTGGGCAAATATCTGGCATTATGAATTTTTTCTCAGAACCGTCACGAAGTTTTACAAAAGGCTCTATAACTTCGGGGATTATATCTCCGGCTTTATGGACTGCCACTGTATCACCGATTCTAATATCTTTTCGGGCTACCTCGCCCTCGTTATGTAGAGTTGCCATCTGAACTAAACTTCCGGCTATCACAACGGGCTCAAGCATTGCCACAGGAGTTGCCGCGCCAGTCCTGCCAATGGAAACAAAAATATCTTTTACTTTTGAAGTAGCTTGCTCTGGCGGATATTTATATGCGATAGCCCCACGTGGAGCCTTACCAACAGAACCCAGCCGAGCAAAAAGACTTTTTTCATTAACTGTAACCACCAGTCCGTCAGTATTAAATGGTAGATCAAGCCTTTTGTCTTCCCACTTTTCAATGAAACTCATGATGTTATCGTACGAACTGACTACACTGAACTCAGAATTTACGATAAAGCCTAGCTTATGGATTAACTCGTATTCTTCTTTTTTAGTTTTTATCCCATCATTTATCAAACTCCAGGCATGGAATTTTAAAGGTCGAGCGGCGACCAAGCTTGGGTCAAGCTGCCTAACCGTACCTGCGGCTGTGTTACGTGGGTTCATAAATTTTGGCAGGCCATCTTTTTCTCGCTGTATATTTATATCTTCAAAATCTTTTCGATATAAAATTATCTCTCCTCTGATTTCAATCGTTCCTTTGTAATAACTAGCCGGAACAGACGGATCCTTGCGAAGTTTTAGAGGAATAGACTTTATGGTTCGTATATTTGCAGTTACGTCCTCTCCGACCCTGCCATCACCTCGTGTCAAACCTCTTACTAAAACGCCGTTTTCGTAAATTAAGGCACAAGCTAAACCATCCATTTTAAGATCCACATGGTATGTAAATTTCTCCCCAGGCAAAAGCTTCGTTATCCTTTTTATCCAAGCCTCTAGCTCGGGTGGTTCAAAAGCATCATTGAGACTAAGCATAGGCCGCGAATGCGCAACCGAAACAAACTTATCGAGGGGACGGCCACCCACCCGCTGAGTTGGTGAATCAGGTGAAAGAAATTGTGGATGCTCTTCCTCCAAAACTCGTAGTTCTCTAGTCAATGAGTCATAAACTTCATCGGTTATCATCGGATCATCAAGCACATGATATCTATAACGATACTCATCAATCTGAGCTCGCAGCTTTTCAATTCGGTCTTTTACTTTCTCCATTCGTATCCCTAAAGCAATGCTCTATACAAGTTATACATATAAGCGTGTACTATGAACAGGACAAGCCCTGTTAAACATATGAAGACTGGTACGGCAAGAGCCGGTAAAACAAAAATTATAGGCAATAGGATTAACACGTACAGCAAAAGAGTTGTTATAGGTAGCCCAATTATTCTAAGACCGATCGATAAGCGCCTGTGCAACACCAAACCCCTGGCAGACCTGAGTGCTCTCATGGGTGTCATGTCGGGCAAAGTAACTATATAAAGAGCAAATGCCGAGGAGATAATCATATAAAGAGAAAGTAATGTAAGTAATCCAAAGATTAGTATCCAAAGTATTTTTTCTGCAGCAGTTACAGCTATCCCGGTGCTAAACACCACTGAAGACAAGAAGCTACCTATTAAAAAAGGAATCAGCTGGATACTCACAACAACTAGAACTAAAATAAAGGGCACTAGCGGGTAAACGCCCTGATAAAATGATTGTTTGACAGAGGGTTTTTCGCCGGCGTAGATCTGCCGAATTGCCCATATTATAACGAGGCTTACCACAATGCTTAGGAAAAGTCTGTAAACTCCACCAGACTCAGACTCAACTGTATTGCCCGAGCTAACTAAAAAACTAAATAAAGCTAAAGATGTTGTTAGCCTTCCTGAATTCTCGCCAAAAGCCTCACTAAAACTCTGCTTTGCTTCGTTAAAATCTACACTTAGCCCAAAACCTGATACAAAAATCAGTGTTAGAAAAATATAGATTCCTGTTATACCAAAGAATAATTTCTTATTTTGGAACAGCAAACTTAGGCTTTGCTTATAAAGCCTGTAGATACCTGGCAGTGGCTTGCCGGGATTTTTTATCTTTTTGGATAGTTTAAAACTTTTATATTGAGGTGCTTTTCTTACGCGGGTTTTTGAATTTTTGCTGGACGCTGCCATATGACATGAACCTAAAGTTTATCACCCATCTCACGCAAAATTTTTACACGATCTTCAATCGGAGGATGTGTGCTGAATAGTGAATTGATTGAACCCTTACTGAGCGGGTTGGCAAAAAACAAATGCGCGGTTGAGGCGTTGGGCTTTTGCAATGTACTGCCGTACTTGCCTATCTTTTCTAATGCGTTAGCCAGAGCTTCTGGGTATCTAGTTGTTAGCGCACCCGTTGCATCGGCTAAATATTCACGCCTTCTTGATATGGCAAGCTGTATTAAAGAAGCGGCTATAGGAGCAACTATTATCGCAGCTATACCCAGTAGCATTATGTATGGACTTCTATTTTCTTTATCCCCTCCTCCAAACCATGTAACGTGCAGTATTATGTCTGCCAAGATCGAAACAACGGCAACCAAGGCAAAGGCGAACATTGAAACACGTATATCGTAGTTTTTAACGTGACCTAGCTCATGCGCCATAACACCCTCTAGCTCAGAGTCATTCATGATATCTAAGATTCCGGTTGTTGCACAAACTGCCGCATGGTTAGGATCCCTACCGGTGGCAAACGCATTCGGCGCTGGATCATCCATCATGTAGACCTTTGGCATTGGCATGCCATTAGTGATCGCTAAATTCTCAACAATCCTATATAGCCTGGGGTTATCTTTTTTTGATATTTCCTTAGCACCATTAACAGCTAAAGCCATTTTTGCGCCGCTGTAATAAGTTATCAAAGCGTATATCAAAGCACCGATTAAGATAAACGGCGTTATAGTTGGGTGGCCTAAATATTCGGCAACCAGCCAGCCTAAACCACCGACTAGGGCGATAAAGAACAGAAAAATATATACAGTTTTTCTTTTATTTGCGGCAATATTAGAATACATTCGCTTTTTTCAGACCTCTGTTTTTTGGAAAATTATTTACTAAAATCAACTTTAGTTGGTTTTTTAACTTCTTCTTTTTCTGACTCATCAACTTCGAAGAATTCATACTCCTTAAAGCCTAGAGGTCCAGCAAAAATAATGCTTGGGAAAGTCTTGATCTTGATGTTTAGGTCACGTGCAGAGCCGTTATAGAACCGTCTTGATGCTTGGATCTTGTCTTCAGTATCGACTAGCTCATCCTGCAAAGCCTTGAAGTTTTCACTTGCCTTAAGGTCTGGGTAGGCCTCTGAGACAGCGAACAAACTTTTCAGTGCTTCTGAAAATACGTTTTCTGCTTGAGCCTTATCTTTTGGACCCTGCGCGTTCATTGCATTTGAACGAGCCTTAGTTACTTCTTCAAATACTTTACTTTCATGCTTAGCGTAGCCTTTTACTGCTTCAACCAAGTTCGGTATTAGATCGTACCTACGCTTAAGCTGAACTGTTATGTCACTCCATGCTTCATCCACTCTTGTCCTGGCGGTAACAAGCCCGTTGTAAATAAAGATTACTCCGAGTGCTAAAACTCCTAAAATTACTAATGCAATTATCATACCCTCTCCTGTTTTTTAGTACTTAAATTATATCATTTCCTGTAGTAATTATATACAAATTCCAGTGCAAATTATCTGCTAGCCAGTTTTAGAAATTCTTCTCTTGACCTTATGTCTTTGAGGAATGATCCACGCATAGCGCTAGTTACCATTTTGCTGTTTTGCTTCTCTACTCCGCGCATCTTCATGCAATAATGCTCGGCTTCGATGATAACTGCCACGCCTTTTGGTTGGAGTTTATCCTGCAAGGCCTCGACAATTTCTTTTGTTAGTCTTTCTTGCAGCTGCAGTCGGCGAGCAAACATATCTACCACTCTGGCAATCTTTGAAAGGCCAATAACCCGTTTGTCTGGAATGTAGCCTACATGCGCCTTTCCGACAAAAGGCAACAAATGATGCTCACACAAACTATAGATTTCAATATCTTTGACTAAGACTAGCTCGTTATAATCTTCCTCAAAAATCGCACCACCAATAACATCGTCGATATTTTTTGAATAACCTTCTGTAAGAAATTTCAAAGATTTTTCAACACGTGTTGGGGTATCCTTCAGGCCTTCCCTGCTTGGATCTTCGCCTAATCCTTCAATGATTTTTCTAATCTCGTCTTGCATAGAATTCCTTTTTTTTGGGACTCGCTTTTGTCGATGAATCTCCAAAAGTGCCGGGGAATGCGCCATATGGCATTCCCGTTCGAGTCCGCTTTCTCATGCATAATGATAGCTAAGAAAATCTTATCTATCATTATGGTGGGCGAGGAGGGACTCGAACCCTCAAGGCTTATTCAGCCAACAGATTTTAAGTCTGTCGCGTATACCAATTCCGCCACTCGCCCAAATTTTTAAACGCCGGTATTTTAACCTGGAGGCACGGACGGGATTCGCACCCGTGTACGTGGTTTTGCAGACCACTGCCTAACTCCTCGGCCACCGCGCCAATAGCGAACAGGGTAATTATAGCTTAATATATACATACTTAGGATATGACTTTTAAATATTT
>JACRNE010000023.1 GCA_016219345.1 Candidatus Saccharimonadota bacterium | reverse complement strand
TTGTTGCCATCAATTTCCAGAACATGCCAGCCAAAGCCCGCCCACTTAGCAGTCAGATCCTCAAGCGGCATCACCTGCTCCGTTGGGCCGTCTATCTGTATGTTATTTCGATCAACTATTCCTATAACATTTCCGAGTTTGTACTTACTAGCCAACATCGCTGCTTCCCGGATATTGCCTTCATCTAGCTCACCATCACCCATAACCACATAAACCCATCTGTGATGATCTTTATTCATCTTCATTGCTAACGCCATGCCGACACCCTGGCTAAGTCCGCAGCCTAGCGGACCACTTGTAGTCTCAAGCCCTGGTAGCTTAGTCCTCTCAGGATGCCCCTGAAGTCTTGATCCAAACTGGCGCAAAGTCTTTAGCTCTTCTTTCTCGAAATATCCAGCATGAGCCATAGCAGTATATTGCACCGGCACACAATGTCCGTTGCTTAAAAGTAGTAAATCCCGCTCCTCCCAACTAGGATTTTTAGGATCGTGTTTTAAGATGTCAAAATAAAGCGCCGTAAAGATATCCGCAAGACCCATAGGACCAGCACTATGACCGCTCCCGGCATGTTCTAAGCTCTTAATAATATCCTGGCGAATATCATTAGCTTTCTTCTCTAAATCAGCAATACTGAGTTTATTTGCACTCATCTTGCTTATGATTATAGCAATTTAATATTCGAAGGTACTAATAACTTGTAAAGCTTCTGCTGGAGGGTTTTTTCCATCTTCAGAAATGAGGCTAGCCCTAAAGCCAGTATTTTTAATAAGTAAATACAATGTACTGCCACCACCGCCATACACCCCACCATCGTATGTGAGGTTTTTTCCCGTATGTTTGCCTATTTTCACATCTCTTATCAACATATTGTTTGTTTTGTGATAATAATTATTTTTTTCATCTTCAATCCATTGATCAATATCTTTATTTAGATTTGTGAGAAAGAATATTTCAACCTTAACATTACCTCCTGCGAATGCTGCTGGTCCTTCTTGTGCCGTATTCTTGCTCGGATAATAGGTCAAGGAAAAATGATCTCTACCATTTTTTTCAGCACTTGGTAAGTCCGCATATTCTTCTATGTTATT
>JACRNE010000026.1 GCA_016219345.1 Candidatus Saccharimonadota bacterium | reverse complement strand
ATCAATATCACTAGCACATGCCCATTGGTTAGAACCATTGTACTTAAGCAGTTCTCCGTTGGCGCAGTCGATGAGGCTAAGTCCGTTTCCGTCAACTTCAAGCCCTTTGTTGGCTTGAATTAGAAGAGTTAGAACATTTGCTGAATTCTGTAATCCATTGCCAGTTAGATCAGTAAAGTTCTCTGAGTTTACATTAAGGGTACCTGCGGTAACTGTACCTGTGGTAGTAATATTATCTGCTCCAGTGTCTATGGAGCCAAAACCTGAGGTTATAGAGCCTGAGTTAAGAGCACCTGTGCCGGTGATGGCTGTAGCTACTGCGTCGTTGGTGTCTACAAGGGCTGCGTCTTTACCGGCAAGACGGTTGAATTCAGTAGCGTCAACTGTAACTCCGTTCAGAACAATGGTTGAGGCTGATGAGCCTGTGAGAGTTAGGGTGCCTGTGGCATTGCCGATGGAGGTAGAGCCAGTGGCAACCCCGTTAGCTATGTTAGTAATGTTGGCACCAGTAGCATTTAGGTTAACCGTGCCGCCAGATATAGTGGCACCACCGGTGTTGGTCAGCAATCCTGACCCGTTATACGTAGTTGCCCCCGCTATGGATCCCATATTTGTAATTCCGGCGTTGTTATTGTCTATACCACTGATGGCTACGATCTGTCCGTTGAAAGTTTTCGTTCCACCGAAAGCTTGAGCATTAGCTGTAACTATACCTGCGTCTGTAGCTGAGGCAGCACCGATGCTGATGGTTATCTCATCAGGATCTACGGGATTAACACTCAAGGAGACACTAGCATTTGTAGCTGAGGCACTACTATCAAGAAAGTTTGCATTGTCTAGTGGATTACCGTTGACGTAAATGTCATCACCCAAACCGCTAGCCCCAGAGTCAGTAGCACATATCCACTGTGCGGAACCATTGTATTTTAAAATCTCGCCAATTGAACAATCAATCAGGCTGAGGCCATTCCCATCCACCTCCAGACCTTTATTGGCCTGGAGACTGAGCGAAACGCTAGGCGTCCAGCCTTCACCAGCTACTCCGCCGATACTCAGCCCATTGCCAGCGGAGACGCTCAGTACGTAATTACCACTAGTATCAGAGCCTAGGTCAATCGTATTAACGCTGACCAATCCTGCTCCATCCACGCTCAAAAATCCATTTGACAAGCTACTTAGAGTGACGTCACCGGATACAGAGAGATCTCCTGCAACCGTTATGGTTCCCAAAGCCTGAGAGATTATTGAGTCAGCAATTGTTTGGGCTGCTGTAAAAACCGGTATCGTACCGACCGTTCCACCAGGTGAGCCCACTGTCGCTGTTCCGCCTGCGTTATCATCGTCTGAACAAATAACTTGGCCACTGGCATTAGTTGTCAATGAACCACCATTCGCGTTAATACTACAGTTTAATGGTAGGTCTAAAACGCCACCAAGATTAAAATTCCCCGTTAATACCAGATTAGCAAAAGTTGGCGAGCTTATGGTTGCTATATCTTGTGGCGTACTGACTGTAATGACCCCGTTAGCCGTAGAAATAGAAATTCGGTTATTTGTACCCTGGATATTTACCGAACCAACTTGATTGTTTACTAGGCTTGATGCCGGAATGTCAGGCGTCGAAGGTATGACTATTTGCCCGAGCTGTGACTGAAGAATGTTTAATTGCTCAAGGGTAGCAAAATCACAGTTATTACTGCTTAAACAAATAGTCCCTGACGAGTCTGGAAGGATATATTCCTGATTACTGCTCAGACTTGCGGGTTTTAGAACGGCAACGAACCCGTCACTCGTGACCGACAAAGAGCCATTAGCAATTATGTCACCGTTAACCAGCAACGCCCGTTCCTTACCGGAAAACACATCTGCTTGTATCGCTTGGTTTAAAGTATTGATGTCGACATTTTGTGAAGGAACAAGTTTTGCCCCTGTGCTATCGTCCTTCTGGTTCTTTGATAAAAATAAAGCTGACACCCCTGTCAGGAACAAAACTACTATGGTAATTATTGCCGAAACAAGAACAACTGATCTGCCTGATAGCTTAACTAGTCTCCTTTTCTTCTCCTGAGACCCGGGAATACCCTCCAAAGGCTGCTTTTTCTCTTTAACTTCCAAGTAAGCTGCATGAGCATTTGTTGAGACAAAATCAGCAGTAGGGCTTGTAGGAGAAGCCATTTCTAGATTATCAGTGCTTGAGTCTAGTGAATCCAAGGAATCACTGCTTGGCTCTTTGTCCATGTTGTTTTTGTTTTTGGGTTTTTATTTTTTACTTGGTTAGCCCAAGATAGAGTTTCCCACTCCGATTTTACGTAAAAAATGTGTTCAAGCCAAGGAAATTACCTATATAATATATAAAAAATCGGATATTTATCCACAGGTATGTTGTAATTTAATATCAAACCCACAGAACAACGTATATTGCAAATAATCCAGCCAGTAATACTACGAGAGAAACTATGAGTATTTGGATCAGCTGTTTTCGTATAATTTTTCCGGCCAAAGGATTGCGGCCTAAAGAAGTTATGGCGCTTGATATAGCCCCGTACAAAATCCCGCCGAGCGCAAAGAGAACTAGTAGAAATATTATGAGAGCCACCACAACCCTTATCTCGCTAACATTTTTACCAACAACCGACTTTCCGAATCTCTCAAGAGATGAGTCAACTTTTGAGCTATCGATTATATTTCTGCTATCTAGATTTACTGAGATTTGAGCAATATTCACTGTTTTATTACCTTCAGTTGAATTTATCTCATATGGCTGAGATCCGCTATCCGGAAAATCCTCTAGCGCAACTCCTAGAACAATTTTTGAATTTTTGTCAGAGACAGCCATTATGCCTCCTAAGGGAGATATAGTAAGCTGATCCCCTTGTTTCACGAACCCATTAAGATCGCTTACGTAAGCTTTAACCTCGCCGCTCGACTCGACAAAGACATTTTGCCCTGATGACCCAACAGTAATTGCACTTTCCTCCACCGTTGTGGCGACTCCTATTATTTTGCTATAGGTTTCATCACTGGCTTTTTCAACCAAAGAACCATTGTTATCCCCTTCTGAGCTTAAACTAACGACCATACCTGGCTTCAGGGTTGTGTCATTAGTTTTATAACCTTGAGTTATGGCACCTACGCTAGCAAAAGCAGTCACAAAAAGCGTAATCATTGTGATAAATGAAAGAAAAAGGATTTTTATTTTTCCACCCGTGACCATTGTTTAACCATCTCGTTTAAGTTTTTCCTATCGAATCTTATCTTATCACGTCTGTTAAGCTGTTTAGATATTTGTCTAGATTTCGAATAAATATTTAATTCAAAATTTAAATTTTATTTGTCAGAATTTTAACAACAAAAAAGTACAGACTAATCTGTACTTTTCATAAAAACCTAGATAGTGCAACCAACGTCTGCTCCGTATGTTGTTGAAGCTGTGTCCTCATAGAAATGTATGCTGCTTCAAGTCATACAATTCGAGGATCGACCATAGCACAAGTAGTCTATAGAGCTACTTGGCTTGGTATTCTCCCTAGAAAGGAGGTAATCCATCCGCACCTTCCGGTACGGATACCTTGTTACGACTTAACCCCAATCATCCCCCCTACCTTAGGCCGGGACTAGCCCAGACGTCAGGTATTGGTGACTTTCATGGTTTGACGGGCGGTGTGTACAAGACCCGGGAACGTATTCACGGTAATATAGCTGACTCACCGTTACTAGCGATTCCGACTTCAAGCAGGCGAGTTTCAGCCTGCTATCCGAACTGGGACCGGCTTTGATGGGATTTGCTCCCCCTCGCGGGTTGGCAGCCCTTTGTACCGGCCATTGTAGCGTGTTTGTAGCCCAAGGCGTAAGGGAAATACTGACCTGACATCATCCCCTCCTTCCTCCCCGTTACCGAGGCAGTCTAAATAGAAAAATTCAACTATTTACAAGGGTTGCGCTCGTTGATGGACTTAACCAAACATCTCACGACACGAGCTGACGACGGCCATGCATCACCTGTCACCTGATTCCCGAAGGCACAGTCTCCTTTCGGAGACCTTCCAGGGATGTCAAGCCTTGGTAAGGTTCTTCGCTTATCATCGAATTAAACAACACGCTCCACCGCTTGTGCGGGTCCCCGTCAATTCCTTTATGTTTTAAGCTTGCGCTCGTACTCCACAGGCGGGATGCTTAACGCGTTAGCTTCGCTACTACCAGGGTCGATACTGATAACAGCTAGTATCCATCGTTTACGGCGTGGACTACCGGGGTATCTAATCCCGTTCGCTCCCCACGCTTTCGTCCATGAGCGTCAGAAACTGCCCAGTACACTGCCTTCGCTTTTGGTGTTCCTTTGCATATCTACGGATTTTACTCCTCCATGCAAAATTCCATGT
>JACRNE010000022.1 GCA_016219345.1 Candidatus Saccharimonadota bacterium | reverse complement strand
AACCAATAAATAAAGATGTTACTTATCCGTATAGATCAGAGGTTAAGAAAGAAGTTGATAAAATTATTTCTAAAACTGGAGCAACCTACCCTCTTAGAGTTTATAGAACCCTTTTGACTCCAAACGACACCTACGCTAGCCAGTGGTGGGTTGGCTCAACAAACCTCGAACAAGCTTGGGACATTCCAGCTGGTGCAAAGCAAACAACAATTGCTGTCATCGACACAGGTTTTGCACTAAATCATCAAGAGTTTAATGGCAGGTGGGCGACAAACTCGGAAGAATCAGGCTCAACGGCCCTAGAAAATCCCAGCAAGCTTAATTGCGATGATCAGAGTTTGCCACTTAATCGTTCATGCAATAACATTGACGATAATTTTGACGGAATTGTAGATAACGAATCCGGTGCAACAATCAGACAGAATCCATCATGGCTTAACTGCAGTGATCGGTCGATTGCACTAGATAAGTCCTGCAACCGCACAGATGATGATGGTAACGGCTTAGTTGATGATTGGCGTGGCTGGGACTTTAGCAACTTTGACCAAAGCCCTCAGGCCGGAGAGACAAACCCCGATGGTAGCGGCACCCGTCACGGGACTATGGTAGCTGGCGTACTTGGAGCAACGGGCAATAACAATGTTGGGATCGCAGGTGTTAACTGGCAAACAAAGATTCTACCACTGCAAGCACTGGATGATGATGGTTACGGTGACAGCTATACAGTTGGAAATGCTATCTACTACGCGGCTGATCAAGGAGTTGACCTAATAAGCGTTAGTTTGGGAACGGATTTTGAAGATCCATACTTACGAGAAGCGGTTTTATATGCTCAGTCAAAAGGCATTTTAATAGTTGCCTCTGCCGGTAATGACGGGTGCGACTGCATGGTCTATCCGGCTAACTACCCTGAGGTTTTGGCCGTTGGCGCCTCACAGCCCTCAGGAGGTGTTGCCAGTTTCAGTAGTTTTGGCCCTAATTTAGACATAATCGCACCAGGACAAGATATGACAACCAGTTACTGGTCAAAAACCAACCAAACTTCTGCTTACGCTAGCGGGGCTGCCGGGACTTCGTTTTCCGCCCCATTTGTAAGCGGCGTTTTGGGGCTCCTGAGAAGTCACCAGCCGGATGCTTCATGGGACGAAGTTATCGGAATACTTTTAGAAAACTCTGACCGAAAAACTCTTACTGTCAGCACACCTCGCAGTAATTCACTTGGATTTGGATTTATTAAGACCGATCAAGCTCTTTCAAGATCAACAAACCCTTATTCCTTGCCTATAAATTATAAATTTGCCGGTGATGTTTTAGGAACAGAAGGAATCCGGAAATGTGAAGGAAGCCTAATCCCTGGAAGTTTTTTGTATGAGTTGACTAAATCCGGTCAGGTTAAATACACAATTAATCAATATGAAATACGTAAAAAAGTTAACGCTGGATGGAGTTTAAAGAAACTTTTCGGAGTTTGTGTAAGCCTGCCAACAGATACTCCAGATGTACTTAGATCAATTAGCCTGACTCAAGAAATTCGTAATCAGCTCTTAAAACAATAGTTTCTAGCTAACTAGTTCTTTGACCACATCTTCTACGTAAACTGCGCCTATCTTTTCACCATCGTCATCCGTAACAACAAATATCGTACGCCCAGTTTCTGCAAATAATTCTAGTATTTCCCTGGCATCTTGATCTGTGTCAATAAACTCAACAGAATGCTCGTAGACTTCCTCGACTTGACCGCCATCTTTTAGGTCTATCAAATCCTTTAACCGAACCGTTCCGATAATACCGTGGCTTGAACTATTCACTAGGAAAATCTTTCGTCCGCTTTTATGTAGCTCGTCTATCAATATCGGTCCAACGGACTCCTTGTCGCCAACCAAATGCAGTTCGTCTAGCTTTAGCATAAAATTATCAACTTTTTTGCTTACTAAATTCATGGATTTTATCGCGCCAGCCAGCTCAAACGATAAAGTTCTGCCCTCTGACAAAGTTTTTTGTTGATTTAAAATTTCAATTATCTCGGATTTGTTTAGTCGCTTGTAGTTAGTGTGTTTGGCGGTATAGGTATTTAAAGATTTTTCAAGATTTTTTGTATATGGTTTTGTCCTATTTAGTAATGAAATAAACAGGGGTGATAGAGCATTGGCAATGCCAACAGAGAAACCCCCGGCCCTAAGACCCGGAACAATGAAGAATACAAATAACAACCCTATAAAAATAGTAATGAATGCAGCAACCCCTGGTAAATACTCGGCTACTAAAATTGCGAAGATACTAAAGCAAGATACAGAGAGCGCTAAAAGAAAAGATGATAATACATGCTCTCTTTTAGTTGATTTAACGGATCTGCTTTTTGGATTTTTGCCAGGTTCAGAGCTGGGATTATCAATATAGACCTTGCGCAGAATGATTAGAAGTGCGCTTAGGCCGAACAATCCCACTACTACTAGCCAGCCAAGCATACTTATAATTTTAATGTCTTTACCCGAGATATGAAAGCAGCTTTTAAAAAGTTGATTAGTGATATTATGTTATGGATTAGCAGGGAGAAATAATGAACAAACAATTTGTTGCCATAGTAATTATTGTCATAGCGGCTCTAGGTGGAGTTTTCATGCTGGCAAGTAAGTCTGATAAACAATCAGGCTCAAGCGGAAATAATACAGTACAAACCAGTAACCATACGGTTGGGGCTGGTAATAAGGGAGTCACTTTAATTGAATATGGTGATTTTCAATGCCCAGCCTGCAAGAGCTATTACCCTATCATTAAATCTATTAAAGAACAGTACGGTGACGATATAAAATTTCAGTTTAAGCACTTCCCCCTTGTGCAGATCCATCCTAACGCTTTTATAGCATCAAGGGCAGCTGAGGCAGCTGGGAAACAAGGAAAGTTCTTTGAAATGCACGATCTTTTGTACGAGAACCAGGATAGTTGGAAGGATTCTTCAGCTCCTTCAACAATATTTGAAGGTTTTGCCACGCAGCTTGGATTAAACATTGATCAATTCAAAGCCGACGTGGCGAGTGAAGAGATTGCCTCAATCATCAACGCTGACGTAAAGTCTGGTCAGGCTCTCGGGGCTAACTCAACACCAACATTTGTGATTAACGATAAGAAAGTCGACCCGTTACCAAAGAGTGCGGATGAGTTTAAATCTCTAATTGACGAAGCTATCAAAAACGCCAACTCAAGTAATTAATGACTGCAACTTCTCAAACAATTTCATCTGTAGGGGTGGAACTTTTAAGGCCAGCTTCTATCAATTCTGGAGCTTTAGAGCAGTTGAACGCAGGATACCCACTGCTCCTAGAAACTCTCGAGCCAGCAAGATTGAGTCAAACACTTCAAGATCTTGGGGCTGAGATTGGTAGACCCTACATAGACACCAAAGAAAGCCCTTTTCTCGTTCAGTCTATAAAACCTGAGGAAGATGCACTAGACCAAAGCAGTAATAGTTTTAATGGTGAGCTTAGAATGCACACCGAAAACCCATACGAAGATCTTGAGCCAGATTTTTTGTTAATTGGGTGTAGTGCAAACTCTGAACAAGCAGTAACTTTAATCAGTGACGGAAACATAGCTTTTAGCGGACTGGCGGAGCCCGTGCGCAAACGGTTGCAAGAGCCTAGATTTAGCGTATTAGAAGCAGGCAAATTCGCAGCGGCGGCTGGCAGAGCACGTCAAATGATTGCCCAAAACGTTCCTGTGGCAAAAATTGCAGACGACGGAAAATTCGATTTTCAAATTGATTTCGAAGCAACCGTTGCAAGAGGTCTTTATAAGGATGCGCTCGAGCAATTTGAGCATAGATGCCGAGCCATCGCACGAGAAATAATCCTGAATCCAGGGGATGTATTAGTCCTGCCAAATCAAAGAGTTATTCATGGCCGCAAAAGTTTTAATACCAACACAAAAAGTCCGGAAAGACGACAACTTTTAAGGATGTTTGTGCAAAAAGGCTAGGCTAATAATCAGTTATTTTTTTGATTATTTCGTTTAGCTTCTCTACGGAGCGGCGACCACCACTTTTACGAATTTCATGCTCAAGCTGAATGCTTTTATGAAGTTTTTTCATAACTGAGCTCGCAGATTCTTTGTCGCGAATGTCTCTAAATTCTTTGTCTAGCTGGGACAACTCCTCGTCGCTTAGGTCCTCAAGGTCAACAAACGCATCACGAGCTTTAGTAGCTCGAATTAGCTCGTCGAGTTTTAGGTGCACAGCTTTTGCGTCACGGTTTTGAGTATTCTGAATCAAGAAAACCATTAGAAATGTCACAATTGTTGTGCCTGTATTTATCACTAATTGCCATGTGTCTGAGAAATTAAATAGTGGCCCAGTCAATGACCAGACCGCAATTACTGTAACCGCTCCTAAAAATGCATAAGCTGTTCCAGCAATGTTGGAGATTGTTGATGATATTTTTCTAAAAACGTCTTTCATTTTATATCCGCGCTTAAAACTTAAGCATTTGCTACACTAATATTAGCATTTTATGAAAACAAAACGAGATAAAGCGATGTATTGGTAAATTTGATGGAGTCACATGTATTTAGCGAACTTAGCCTTGTAATCCTCGTTACTGCTGGCGTTTCCCTTTTCATGAAGTTTATTAAGCAACCCTTGATACTTGGATATATCTTGGCTGGACTACTGGTAGGACCTTCGTTTTTTGGGCTTATTCACTCTGAAGAACTTTTTGCTGCCTTTTCTAGTATTGGGATTGCTCTGCTGCTATTCATTATCGGGCTTGGGCTGAACGTCTCAGAGCTCAGAAAACTTGGAAAAGTGGTTGTTACCATTGCTTCGGCCACGTTCTTTACCATAACTTTACTAGGCTTTGGCACCGCATCACTTTTGGGGTTTGGTAAATCTGAAGCGTTAATTGTCGGCTTGGCACTGTTCTTTAGCAGTACGATTATTATCGTTAAAATCCTGAGCGATAAGAAGGAACAGAATAGATTACACGGCCAGATTGCTATCGGTGCGATACTTATCGAGGACTTAATAGCTACTTTTGCGCTACTTTTTGTAGTAGCCGGAAGTCAGGGAGAAGGTTTTCAGCTGGATAAACTTGTCCAACTTTTAATTAAAGGTACTGCCCTTATGGTGCTTTTGGCCTTTTGTAGTACCAAGATTCTACCAGCCGTATCAAAATACATGGCTAAAACTCAAGAACTACTTTTCTTATTTGCCATAAGCTGGGGCTTCGGGATCGCAACATTATTTGAATTAACTGGTTTTTCTATAGAGGTTGGAGCTCTTTTTGCAGGCGTCGCCCTAGCTTCTTCACCTTATGTACAGGAGATAGCCTCTAGGCTGAAGCCGCTGAGAGATTTCTTTGTCGTTTTGTTCTTTATTGCTCTAGGAGAGAGCATGAACTTAACGGACATATCCTCAGGCATACTCCCAGCTATTCTTCTGTCGGTTATTGTTATTTTGGCTAAGCCTCTGGTCGTCATAAGTACTATGGGATTACTTGGCTACACCAAGAGAGTTAGCTTTAAGACAGGCATAAATCTCTCTCAAATTAGTGAATTCTCTATTGTTTTGGTCGTGCTAGCCGTTAGTACGGGTGTTGCCAGACCAGAGATAAGCGCAATTATTACGTTAGTCGCTATTATTACTATCGCTGTGTCTACTTACTTGATGCAGTATGATAACCAACTCTACTCTTATTTTGACAAGCTAAAGCTTCATACCTTCGAAAAAGAAGTAACCTACAGAGAGAAAAAATCTACGGCAAACTATCCTATCGTACTTCTAGGCTATCACCACGGCGGACATGAATTTGTAAGAATATTTAAACAAATGAATCACCGTTTTATGGTTATTGATTACAACCCTGAAATTATTGATCTTATGGAGCATCAAAAAGTTGACTATCTATACGGTGACGTTAATGACAGCGAGCTGATTCAAGAAGCTAATATAGATAAAAGTAGGCTGATCGTATCTGTTATATCGGACCACAGCACCAACGTATTTTTGGCTGGCCTATTTGAAAAAATTAATCCTGGAGCGGTCTTTATTTGTCACGCGGACAATGTCCACCAGGCGACCGAGCTCTATGATCTAGGCGCTAGCTACGTCATGATCCCTCACTACATAGGTAGCGAAAAAATTGGTCAGTTTATTAAACGTGCTGGGTTGAATAAGTCCGAATTTAAGAAGTTCCGCGAGAAGCACTTAGCCCACCTAGAAACTCACGGACCAGACCAGGACGGTCTATAGATATAGTTTATTGTTTTTTATATATTCAAAAACTTTATCGGATAGCTCAGCAGGCCTACCAGGCTCGTTGACCTTGGCTCTAGCCTCACCCGATTTAAAAAACCGCTTCTCGTGACCCTGCTGTCTCTGCGAGATTATTAGTTCTACATCCTCCAAGAGCTCATCCGACCCTTCCCAGTTATGTATGTGTTCTGCCACATCACTCCCGATCAGAAGATGGATTTTGGATTTCGGATATTGAATTTTTATTTTTGGTAGACAATTACTGATTGGAAAATTGTCGAAATCTGTTTCATATATAGATATCTTTTTATCGTCTGAGATGGCTAGTTGAACCATTTTTTTTCGATCTTCATATGGGGCAAAGATTTTTTTGTGAAGAGATTTCTTTTCAATCAGAATAAACACTTTGTCTAGACTATATTTGCTAGTTGAGTCTTTGATGAAATCAACGTGCCCTTCATGAATCGGGTCAAATCCCCCTGCGATTACACCAATTTTTTTAGGCACTTCTAATCTTTTTTCCACGACTCACACCTGCCTCCCGTGCAACAAACATACCGAGCGACTGAGTGCTCTCCGCAAGGACTAAACCACCAAACTGAACCGCCGCCTGATTTCTTCTCTTTTCTTTCCGGTGTAAATTTTAACTTAATGTTCTTAGTTGCGTTTATAGCGTAAGCTAGACCAGTCTTAGCCACATCCTCATGAATTATTAGATCTTCTTGATCTCCGACAGTTTCTTGCTTAAATTGTGTCAATTGATCATCAGTTTTATCTCCAGATTCTGGGTCAAATTTTTCCAATATTTCAGGGTTCATATTAGCAGAACTATTATACTAAATTAGCCGCAGTGGCCTTTGATGCAGCCTTTGCACCAGTTCTTAACACCGACTTTAGTTTTCTTTTCACAATTTACGCAGGTACCCTCTACGGGATCTTCAGTTCCGGCCCAGGCGTTTTCTTTGCTTATTTCACTTTCTGATTGAGCAGGGTCGGTTATACTAAAAGCTTTTAGTAATTCTTTGTTAAGTGCTGTGGGGCATGAGCCACCCTGGGCCGTGGCGAGGGCGACCTGCATGAAGGCTTGGGCTTCGTGGTAATTGCCCTCTGCCCTCAACTCTCTTGCACGTATAAGATTTGGGGCACTTTTAGGGCCAAAAACACTAGGGTCAATTGATTCATCATCTAGGGCTCTATTTACGAGATTTTGTTCAACTAATTTACTAAGCCTGCGGGCCGCTTGTAGAGGCTTTTCAAAACTAGCGACTTCTGAAATTAGTTGTTGTTTAACTTTTCTGATGGTATCACCTAAGTTTTCGGCCCTTTGAGCACAAAAGTCCCTGTATTCCTCATAGCTCATTCGGTCTTCTTCGGAAACTTTTTGACCCATGAATGTTCCGCCGTTTATTTCGTCTAGAATTTTAGCGACATCAATTATGCCGTTCTTGAAGCGTTCTTTCGGTATCAGTACTGGACAATCAATAATCTCCGAGGCGCTCATACCTTCAAAGTTAACGCCTATCTTGCGGCCAAAACCTTCAACCATCTTGCGGTCATGCCGCTCATCGCCTTCTTCTGCTACGCCTGCAATCATAGCGGTATCTAGGACTAGTTTGCCTTCATCATTTTCATAAGAGCCTTGGGCAGACAATGATTTAGTTTTTGAGAAAAATTTAAGTTCATCAAGCCTTTTATCAGATTCGCCTTCTGCACATAAAGAAAAAGTTAGAAATATATGGGTCTTAAGCAATCCCTTCTCTCGTGCCCATTTAAGGCGAGCATTGTTGTTAACTTCTGCAAGAGTACGAGGAACAATAATCTCATCATTTGAAGCCAGCTGATAAGCATTATGCTGCACATCATCCATATAATTACCATGCTGGGAGATACTTCCATCAGTATTTACTTCAAGCACCACTTTATTAACATTCACTTTGTAGGATTGCTCTACCGCCTCTGTAGAAACATTGGCCTCGACCATCCTATCACCATCTTCATCGCCTTCGGCGGCCCACTGAATGCCTTCTAGTAGGTTTATAATTGGCTTAGCTTTGCATTCAACTGTTTCTGCAACGGCCAAACTACCTACAGGTTGGCTCTTAACTTTTCGTCTTGCCTCGGCTGTAATTTCTGCATCATCAGGCAGCTCACTAACATTAATAACGTCAGGAATTTCAGGGACTTCTGATCTTTCGGTGGTGGGTGTAAAGTGGCCACCTTCTATCAATGTCAGTCGTGGTCTGGATGATTCCAGGCCTGCTATTTCTTGTCGGGCTAATGCTAAGTTTGTGTTCATTTCACTCCTGCTCGGGACACTACATTGGCTGTATCGGACTTTAACCGTTGCGGCACAGTTCACGAATTTCGCGTGATTCCAGCTTTTTGTTTGTTAATTTGTAATAGAACTATAGCACGCTAGATGTAGCGTACAAGACGTAGAATTTACACCAGTGCTAGTAGGATTATTGCACCTAAAATTATTCGGTAGTAGGCGAATAATTTGAAGTCATGATGTGAAACGTATTTGAGCAGCCATTTTATTGCCACTAACGCCGTTATGAATGCAGCTGCCGCACCAGCAAGAATGGCCAACCCACCGCCAGCAACGGTGTCTAACTCATCATAGCCAGTTGCCATCTGGTAAATACCAGCGGCTACTAAAATCGGGATGCTTAAATAAAATGAAAAGGCCGTAGCAGTTACTCTATCCATGCCTGTGAGTAACCCCCCCATAATAGTGGCACCAGACCTGGAAACTCCAGGTATAAGCGCCAACATTTGAAAGAGCCCTATTTTTGTGGCTTGTGTTAATTTTATCGAATCAAGATTTGCACCAATTGCTTTTACTTTGGCTGCCTTGTGAAAAGTTTCTATCAGCCAAATAACAATACCGCCAATTATTAATGCTATGGCTACAGTTTTTGAAACAGCGTATTTTGAGATTTGATCTTGAAAAATAAACCCGGCTAAGCCTGCGGGGATAGTTGCAATAACCCAAGCCTGCCAAAATCTGACAACTTTCGGATCCTGAGCAATCAAGCCGCGAACTTTTTGCATAAGATCATGTCGATAAAACCAAATGACTGCCAGGATAGCTCCAGACTGAATTACAACAGCGAATATCTCTGCCGTATCTTTGTAATTCATTAATTCTTCAGAAACAATCAGATGACCAGTGCTTGATATGGGGAGAAACTCAGTTAACCCCTCGATAATACCTAAAATAATTGCTTGTAGGATCTCTAGCATTGCTTCAGTTGATTATATACTAATCAGCTCGCTTCTTTAGATCAGATAGTCTGGGCATAAATGATTGAGCTGCTCCATCTAGCCCCAAAACTTTTAATGCGCCGACCAAGACATAAAGCTCATCGACTTCGTTCTTGCTTGGCTGGCCGTCTTCGGCTTGTGAAAATTTGTAATCAATCCTCTCAACTAGCCACTTTTCTTCATTGGGGCTAACTTGATTTGTCTGAACACTCTTCGTTTCAAGGGCTTGAGCATCGGTTATTTCTAAAGACCGGGCTGATTTAGTTTTTTTGGTCAGATGGCCTCTAGATATTAGATTATTTATGTGCGCAGCAACTGTGGCTACGGAGGAGTAATTACAGCCATTCATAATCTCCCGATAGCTTGGCCCGTAGCCATTTTCATTTATAAAATTCTTGATAAAGACTAGGAGTTCTTGCTGTTTTTTCGTCGGCCTTTGCTTCTCGTTCATCTAGACCTATTCTACCTGAGCATTGTACTTGAGTACCAGATGCAATTTCTTGCTGAGAAGCGCAGCGAATCGTATAGATAGTACGGTGAGTGAGCATTCGAAGACAAAAATTGTATATGGTGCCAAGAGGCTGGCAGGATAATGGACTTGTTCCATTATTGACGTCAGTCGGTACAATGCTCAGGGGTGGTGGCGAACCATCTTTGGCTTAACGTTCTTGTGAACCTTTCTCTTGGTCCTAATTTTGTTTTTCTCAAGTCCCCTAAAGACCCAGGCCTTGTACCAGAAATAATTCCAAAACGTAAAGAAGGCAGAGGCAATAAATTGGCCAATGGCTGGTTCAATCCCAACATTCTGAAGGAGCCTCAAAATTAGGAAATTTAGCAAGAACGCATTTAGCGCTGTGTAGATTATGTATCTTTGAGTTGCTATGAATAATTTGGTTGGGCTTTTGGTTTTAAATACCCAATAACGCTCAAGTAAGAAATTAAGCGTTATACCAACAGCATTACCAATGAAATTAGCCCAGAAAAGACCAATGTGCTCATAGCTAAAGACGATTATTAAATAGCCGCTCCAGAACCAGACCCCGCCGCTTATGAAGTATTCTGTGAAACGCTTAGCTTCTTTTAGCTGTTTTTTCTTTAATTTCATATTGATTTTATATTGCTTAAGGCAAATTATAACATTATTTTGCCAAGATCTTAGGTGTTACAATAAAATCACTAGATGAGAAACAATACTCAACTTGTTTATAGATTAGTCCTGGTTGTCGGCGATTTTCTAACTCTGGTCGCCGCTTTTTCAGCCGCCTATATTCTAAGGGTTAAGTATGATGATAGACCTTTAATCCAACAGGTTCCAGCAGAGACGTATCTTTACGCTATATTGGTAGTTCTGCCTCTTTGGATCCTTATTCATGGAGCCGTTTTGTCAGACGAATACTCTTTAGCTACGGAATAGGCATAACAAATTTAGTTGTTGTCGGCAGCGGAAAATCAACAGAGAAAATAGTCGAGCAATTTGTCGACACCAATTCTACGGGATATAGGATTATCGGTTCTGTTGGTGAAAAATCCATAGTTTCTGAAATACCTTTTTTTGAATCTATCGAGAAATTGAATCACAATTTGAAACTTCAGATTCATAGCATTCTTCAAACAAAATTGTACAAAGACGATGAAAAGAACAGCGACATCCTAAACTATGCGCAAGCTAATCATATTGAATACCGGTTCATACCTGGGAACAGCGAACTATACAGCGGTAATATTGAGGTTGAATTATTTAGAGAAGTACCGGTTGTAACAGTGCACCAAACAGCCTTAAATGGCTGGGGCCAGGTTGTGAAAAGACTTTTTGATATCGTCCTTGGCGGGTTTTTATTGGTACTTCTGTCTCCGGTAATTTTATTGGTAAGTTTGCTTCAAAAAATCACCGAACCCCGCGGCGACATATTTCTAAGACAAAAAAGGTTGACTCAGTTTAATAGAAGTTTCGTGGTATTTAAGTTTCGCAGCCACAAGACCAAATATAACGGTATGAGCCCTGAAGAAGCCTTTAAGGTCATGGGCAAGCCTGAGCTGGCAAAAGAATATCGGCGCAACGGTGATTTCCTGCCTAACGATCCTCGTATTTCGCGGCTGGGTAAATTCCTTCGTGTCACGAGCTTAGATGAGCTTCCTCAGCTTTTTAATGTTGTCCGTGGCGACATCAGCCTTGTTGGGCCGCGCGCTTTGATCCCAGAGGAGCTCGAGCAGTATCACGAAAAACACCATATCCTGAGTGTAAAATCTGGCATGACCGGCTTGGCACAGGTTTCTGGCCGACGAAATTTGAGTTTTGAGGAACGTAGAAAGCTTGATGTCTACTACGTCCAGAACTGGAGTTTCTGGCTCGATATAGTCATTATGCTCCGCACATTAAGGGCAGTCATAGGTGGTAGCGGTGCCAAGTAAGCCTACGAAAGCGGCTTCGGCTGACAAGAAAATAGCGATTGTTTGTGACTGGATGATAGGCGGAGGCGCCGAGCGAGTCGTTTATGAACTTCATTTACTGTATCCGGAAGCACCTATTTATACAGCCTATTGCAGCCCCGAATGGAAAAAAGAGCTAGAG
The DNA here is from genome assembly GCA_016219345.1 of Candidatus Saccharimonadota bacterium. Classification (GTDB taxonomy): domain Bacteria; phylum Patescibacteriota; class Saccharimonadia; order Saccharimonadales; family 2-12-FULL-41-12; genus JACRNE01. The sequence continues at coordinate 72 of JACRNE010000022.1, read as the reverse complement.
CCATCCAGGGTGATCACGAGCTATATGCAGTATTGGCCATTCTCAAAGCTGCGTAAATATATTCCATTTTTA
>JACRNE010000021.1 GCA_016219345.1 Candidatus Saccharimonadota bacterium | reverse complement strand
CATGTGGAACGAGTATCACATTTTCTTCACTTAAACGCGGCCCTAACTATGTCATATCCCGGAATGTGTCGACTTCGACTATCTCGTCTGCGATCCGAAATGACTCGTAAGGCTTGGCCCGGCCTTTCTCGCAAATAATCAAGTTCTTAAATCCTTCGTCACGGGCGCCCTTTAGTATCTGCAGGGACGAGTGGCTTCCTAGAGTTGCAATTTTATAGTCTTTTATATTGCCCATATTAAGAGGCTAGTATACCTCGAAAAACCATGTTGCACTAGGGTTTTCGTAATCTTGAGCCCAAAAAACTTTCTAGCACATGAAAACAAAAAATTTTGAAGTAATAAAAAATAAAGATAATATTAAGTTAAACGTTAGGGGAGATAAAGCTATTAAAACTGCATTAGAAAAACTACTTAGGCTTAAAAACGATACTAAGGAATCGAATTCTCAAAAATTAAGACCCCTCCAAAGACTGAGTCTTTTCTTTTTTGAGAGACCTAAAATAACTTTTGCTATCTGGCTGGTAATAACGGTTTTCGGTATAGCTAGCTATACTACTTTTCTAAAGCGCGAAGGGTTCCCGTCTGTTAATACGCCTTTTTCAATATCTCAAGGAACATATTTGGTCAATGATGCTGACAGAGTAGATAAAGAAGTGGCGCAGCCATTAAACGAATTTCTTCTAAGCCAGCCTGGTGTGAAACAAGTTTTAACGCAGAGTTTTGATAACTTTTTTGTTACAACCGTCGCCTACAACGATGATGTGAACGCCGAGCAAAAAAGCCAAGAGTTGAATAAACAAATTGCCGACCAGAAACTCCTTCCACCTCAAGCTGTAGCCAGCCTGGAGCCGTTCAAATTCGGCTTTACCCCAAGAGGCGACGATGTAGTTCTGTCCGTTTATACAGAAAATGGCGCTAGTACTAAAGAAATCAATGAAAAAGCTAAAGAAATAGCAGAGTTTATAAAATCAAAAAACATTGAGCTAATAGGTAGCGTATCTGCGATTGAACCATTCGAGAGTGCGGTAAATCCAATGACCGGCCAAGAACAGATAACTCAAAAGTCATTTGACAGATTTGGCGTAAGGCAAAATGAAGCCTCCAGCTTCTTTAACTCAGTTTCTGTTGGTGTTGATGCCAAAGAAGGTACGGACAACCTTGAGCTCGATGCTAAGTTAAATACGATATTGGCAGAGATAAATGCTAGTCCACAGTTCCAAGGTTATAAGGTTGCCCAGAGCGCTAGCTATGCACCCCAAATACGTGAGCAAGTTAGTGAACTGCAAAAAGTTCTGCTCGAAGGTTTATTAGCAGTGCTATTAGTAGGGTCAATTGTTATAGCCATCAGGGCTTCATTGATCACTGTTATTTCAATGATCACCGTTCTAACCGCAACCATAGGCTTACTCTATCTGCTTGGCAATACTCTAAACACAATCACTCTGTTCGCTCTAATACTTGGTTTGTCGCTGATAGTCGATGACACGATAATAATGATTGAAGCGATTGACGCCGAGAGAAAAAGACGTAAAGATCCGAAGAAGATTGTAGCGACCGCCACCAAGAAGATTAGCCGTGCCATGGTAGCTGCGACCTTTACCGCCGCTCTTAGCTTTGCACCACTGATCTTTGTAAGTGGAATTTTAGGGAAGTTTATCCGTGCTATACCGACCACGATTATCTCCGCTCTATTAATAAGCTTACTCGTGTCGCTTATATTTATTCCTTTCTTCGCTAAGTTTATTCTCCTCGGCAAGAAGCATGTCGGCAAGGAGAACGTAAAGGAAATTGCCGCAGGATTCGAAGCTAAAATTGCTGAACTTATTGCGAAACCAATGCTTTGGGCTAAAGGCTCTAGCAAAAAACTCATCACCGTCGGAGTCTTCGCTGTGCTCGTGGGATTTGGCTTTATATTTGCCGGCGGCGCGATCTTCCAGAAAGTTACATTTAACATATTCCCGCCGAGCAAGGACAGTAATCAGCTTTCAATAACTCTGACTTACCCTCCAAGCACAAAGATAGATCAAGCCGAAGCTACTGCAGATAAAGCTAACAAAATCATCGCCGATGAACTGGGTGGAGAGTTCGTAAAAGCATCTTACTACGGACAGGCTAATGTGCAGGCGGCGGTGCTTTATACTGATATAACTTCGTACCAACAGCGATCAATCGCTGCACCCCAGCTTGTAGATCAATTGAATTCAAAATTTCAAAACTTTGAGGGCGCAAACGTAAAGGCAGCACAAGTGGACGCAGGACCTCCATCCTCGGCATTTACTGCCCGTGTGGATTCAAGCAAAGATCGCCCTGCAGCTATTCGCCTGGCCAATGATGTAGCTAAACACCTAAGGCTAGTTGAACTAAAACGCATAGACGGAACACAAGCCAAATTAGAAAGTGTTGAAGTTACCAACACTAGCATCTATAACCGCGATGGCAATAACCAATATGTAGAGATCTCTGCGAAATTTGTCGACAGCGACACAACCACACTAGTAACAATTGCCAAAGATTCAGTTGAAAAAGCCTTCCCAGAAGAGAAGGTTGCAACTTACGGCCTGGATAAAAAAGCACTCAGCTTTAACTTTGGACAGGAAGATGAAAACCAAGATAGTTTTAAGACTCTCGCATATGCATTTCCAATGGTGCTAACGATAATTTTTGTCCTGCTGGCAGTACAATTCAGAAGCTTGTTGCAGCCATTGTTAATATTTATGGCCATTCCTTTCAGCTTCTTTGGAATATCGCTCGGTCTCTACATAACAGATAACGCGTTTAGCTTCTTTACTATGATGGGCTTCTTTGCCTTGATTGGCCTGAGTATTAAGAACACCATACTTTTGACTGACTACGCCAACCAATCACGCAAGTCCGGTATGGGGCCGATAGATGCGGCTCACGCTGCATTAGCAGAACGATTCCGTCCACTTATAGCAACAAGCCTAACAGCGGTATTTTCATTAATACCACTAACTATAACTAGTCCATTCTGGGAAGGCCTGGGTGTAGTCCTAATCTTCGGCCCATACTACTATCTAGGTAGCGAGTACCTGAGAATGAGAGTTTCGCGCAAAGCTGGCATAGCCTGGATTGTGCTGACGATTGGCTTAATGATACTTATCGGTAAATTCGCGGGACCAGCATCATTCCTAGCGCCATTTTTAGCAGTCTGGATCCTTAAAAGCCCAAAACTTATTAAAAAATATCGGTCAAAGGCAGCTTAATTATTACCATAAGTGGTATATTACAACGTTTTTAACACTGTGATTTAAGATTATTCTTAGAATTTGCAAAAAACTCAAACAAACTGTTGAAGTACTTTTTTTACGGAGTTATCGTATTAGTGTTAGTACTCAAATAAAATTAACAATAAACCTACTATAAAAATGTCATCCCTCGAAGAACTAAAAACGCCCGAGCTCCTTACTGCTCTATCAGAGCAAGCTATTTTTGATGCTCAAATCAGGGTATTACCTGACCCAGTTTATGACCAAAGTGTTGAGCGAACTGATTCATTTGTGATTGCATTCGATGCCAAGGCCCATCCGGAATTAACAGGCCCGAACGCAAGAGGCCTAGCTGATGAGATAGAAAGAACCTTTGGTTTTCACTGTGATACCGACCAAACAAGGGTAAACGTAACTCTAGCCTATGTGGAAGGTCCTAGACTGATTGATCCTCTACCGAGGGATAGAGAGGAAAGAAAAATGGTGGAAAAAATGCATTTGGACGAGATTCCGGGTAAGATGCGTGGATATTTCGGTATAAGACTAAGTAAGCGCGGAAATGTACTTACGCCAGATGATGCAGCTGGAATAGCAGCCTTAATAGCCGAAAGATACGGAGATGATGCGACACTAAGAGCTCTATATAACTACACAACCGCTGAACCCAATGACCCCATAGAGATTACAGGACCGGGATACAATCTCGCACAAAGTACAACGGCCGAACATCCAGCAATTGAAATTGAGGATTTAGTTAAAGAACATCCAGAAGTTAGGTGGGAAAGAGTCGCTCCCGATCTAACTAGAGTTGCTTTTGCCTAAAGACCTGAACGCAAGGCGTCTATTGGGTCTTTTCTGGCTGCCTTAACAGCAGGAGCGAGGCCAAAGATTATGCCAATAATTATAGAAACTCCGCAGGCAAAGACCACCACCTCCCACTGAATTACTGGCTGTAGGTTTGTAAATATTCTGATGCCAAGATTCAAAAGTCCAGAGATTATCACACCAATTCCCGCACCCCATATACTTAGCACGGTAGCTTCAATCAGAAATTGAGACATTATCTGCCCATTCGTAGCCCCTATTGCTTTACGCAAGCCAATTTCACGAGTTCTTTCAGTAACGGACACTAGCATTATGTTCATGATACCGATACCACCAACCAACATAGAAATTATTGCAATTCCTCCAACCATTAATGTAATAAGGTCAATAACTGTGCTTGTTAACGTTTGTGTGTCGTTAGCTCGTAAGATCGTAAAATCTTCCTGTCCGGCGCGATTATTGGCTATACGTTTCTCCAGGTCCGCTGAAACTTTATCAATATTATTAGGACTGTCAGCCTTAACTAACAACTCATAAAATTGGGCTGTTCCTCCACTTATACTTTTAGCGGTAGAGTATGGGATGAATATAGCATTATTAAAGTCAATTCCTTGTGATATTGAAGCATTTTTGAACCGCTCAAACACGCCATAAACAATAAACTCATGACCACGCAAATTAAAAGATTTACTAAGCGGGACGTTCTCGCCAAAGAGCTGTTCTGCCACACCCGCACCAATAACTGCTACCTTTTTTTCGGATTCTGTAGAATCGAAAAATCTTCCAAACTCAATATCCTGAGATAAAATCTTGGGAAATCCGGTTGACGTACCGATGATCACCGCATCGTTAAAACTGCGATCATTATATTTTGGCAAGCCCGTAACCAGATTGAGAGGAGCTATAACTTCTACATTATTTGTTTTCTCGGCAACGCCCAGGTCGCTCTCGGTGAGAGCTGCCGTCGTAGATGCTTGCCCAAACACATTTATACCTACGACCAAGCCTTTTTGATCTTTATTCAGCGCTTTTCCTGGCCGTACCGTTAGGACATCGCTACCAAATTTATTTGTCTCATCGCTAATCTGTCTTTTTACACCCTCGCCTAGACTAACACTAGTTATAACGCTAACAACACCTATGATGACTCCTAGCAATGTCAGGAAACTTCTGAGGCGGCTAGACCTAATCGAACTTAAGGCCATGTTGAAATTATCAAACAACATTACTTTTTAACCCTTTTCTTGGGAGTACGTTTTGTTTTTCGCTGCTTCTTTGGCTTGGTTTTTTTAGCAGCCTCCTTTTCTTCGCTCAAAGTCATGGTGGCGGCGACGCTTTGTAGGGTGTCTTCTTCGGATCCATCTGGAGCGAAAAATTCAGGCTCTTTAGGCTTGCGAGCGATGTTGCCAATCCGCTTTTGAATATCACGCTCGATGCTTCCGTCATACATATATAAAACTCTGCTGGCATAACGCGTAAGTTCTGGGTTGTGAGTAACCATTAAAACTGTATTTCCCATTTCATGAATTTCCTTTAGAAGTTCCATGACCAGGCGGGAAGAGGAACTGTCTAAATTACCAGTGGGCTCATCCGCAATAATTATACTTGGATCATTTATAAGCGCTCTGGCTATAGCTACCCGCTGCACCTGACCACCACTAAGCTGGCTGGGCAAATAAAATGCACGGTCAGCCAGGCCAACTCTTTCTAGCATGTTGTGCGCCATTTTTAACCTTCTGCCTAGCAATCTACCTTTGTAGGCCAAGGGAAGAGCAACGTTATCAATAACTTTCAATTTTGGCAGTAAGCTAAACGACTGAAAAACAAAACCAATTTTGTCACGCCGAGCTTTCGCTCGCGCATTTGGCCTGAGCTTCTCAACCGAACGACCATCAAGCTGGTACAGCCCGGCTGTTGGCCTATCTAAAAGTCCAATGATATTTAGCAGAGTAGACTTACCTGATCCACTTGGACCCATAATCGCCACAAATTCACCTTTCTCGATCTCCAGCTCAACGTCCTCAAGCGCGACAGTAGTGGCATCGCCAAATCCATATAATTTACTAACATCTTGAAGCTTTATAACTGACATATATTATTTTATAGTTTACCTTTTTACAGAAGTCAGCTGCAAGGTGTTTTTGTGGTAAAATTGTCATGCCTACAATCACAAAATTAGGAGAGGTGGCCGAGTTGGTTTAAGGCGCACGCCTGGAAAGTGTGTTGAGTCGCAAGGCTCTCGCAGGTTCGAATCCTGTCCTCTCCGCCATCTTTGCTTATGCTTGCTTGTTTTACTCTCAAGCGTACAATTTAGAATTATGCTTAAAACACCGGAGATGAGGAGTTTAGTAGCTTGCGGCTTAATCCTTGCTACTCCATTCGGTGCGGGATGCGGTGCCTCAGAGTTAGATAAAGCAAAGAAAATCGAAGTCAACACTCAGAAAAATGTAAAAGAGTTAGAAAAGACTTTTAGCCCAGCCATGGCAAGTATTGGCAGAAGGGCAGTAAAATTTATAGAAGCAAATCCAGACGATGGTTTTATATATAAAATGGGAAAATCAAAAAATCTATCTATATCCAAAGCTAACGGATACGAAGTGAATATATCTCTGATCAGTGGAGCAAGCACCCGGAAAATAGAAAATGGTGAGGTAGAAAGCATAGTCATAAAAAAAGATAACTCCGACAGACGTGCAAATGAAATAAGAATAGAGCCGGCAGAAGATGACTCAGGCGTTTGCGCGAGAGGCGGACTAATAGCGAGCTCTGAGCGATTTGATACATCGGATGAAGAAAACGAACTCACGTCTTTCATAACAGCTAATCGTTGCAAAGGACATATGCTGAACCCAAACCTTGATGATCCCTCCCAAGACCTAAGACCCGTAGGAGCCGCGGAGAGAGTAATCAACGATATAAACCTCCACTTCACACAGGCCACACGTGGACAGGCTACTGGTTAGTCTTTTTGGACGATCTTATATTCACGCTGTAGGTAGAGTAAATCCTCTACTAATTTTTGAAGCTTGCGGGCTTCAGCCACATCAGATTTTTCTACAGCCACACTTATTTCATCCAGTATAGTTGCCAACATTGCGAAATAATCTCCAGAGCGCAGGCAAACCCTCAGTTTATCTCTAGAAATATCCTCAATATCCTTAACAACACTGGTACTTAATCCCAATCCATGACTGAAAATTAAATTATTGGCGTCTAGTGTGTATGAATTATTCATTTACTATACCTCTTTTATACTTTTAAAGTTTTCGCCTGCGATAACCAGATGGTCTAGAAGCTCAATACCCAGTATTTTACCCGCAGCAGATAATTGCGAAGTGACTTCTAGATCTGCTTCGGTTGGCTCTAGATTTCCTGAAGGATGATTATGGGCAACAACGACAGCAACCGCCCCATGCTCAATAGCAGGCTGAAAGACTTCTCTAGGATGAACTATGTTAGCCGTCAGACTACCGACTGAAATTAACTCCTCATGGACTACTTTGTATCTGCTGTTGAGATAAAGTCCTTTAAAATGTTCTTTTTTATTACCAGCCATATCTTTTAGGTATTCGAATGCTTGGGATGCATTGCGTACAAACACCGCCTTGCCACCATCTTGAGCGTAAAATCTACGCCCTAGCTCAAAGCTGGCTACAATCTGGCAGGCCTTTGCTATTGGAATATCTAAAGACTCAGACAAAATACTCGGATCCGTCTGGTGGACTATAGCTTTTTCGCCATATTCTTTTAAAATTCTTTGAGCCATTGTCATGACTTCTTCTTTTTTGGTACCCACCCCTAAGAGAACCGCCATTAACTCACTTACCGAAAGATTCTCAGGTCCATTAGCAAGCAGCTTTTCCCTTGGTTTTTCCTCAATAGGAAGGTCACGAACCTTCAAAATATATGAAGGCACTTCCTGATCAGTCAGTATTAAATCTTGATCCGATAGTAAATATGTACCCCTAGAAACCGTCCGCATATGCATATTATATCAAAGCACAAGCACATTTATCCCGCTCAATCCGTAACTTATCTGTATTCTGGATTTTCGAAGTCAAAGCGTGAGCCAGCGTCCCATTTGCTGCGTTGGTTACCGTAGGCAGGAATGCCACCATTGTCTTTTAAGATTTTTGCTATGTGTAGTAAATTCCAGGTCATGAAAGTAGTGTTGCGGTTTGTGAAGTCATTATCAAATCCTGCAATTGTGCCATCATCTAGCTTATCTCCGTAGCTTGGGCCAGGACCAGCCTCACCAATCCAGCCAGCGTCAGCTTGCGGAGGAATCGTATAACCTAAGTGCTGCAGGCTATAAAGTACATTCATTGCGCAATGCTTGATACCATCTTCATTGCCAGTGATTAAACAGCCGCCAACTTTACCATAATCTGCATATTGACCGTCCTTATTAAGAAGATGCGAGTTGGCATAAAGTCGCTCTATAATCTGTTTCATCACTGAGCTGTTATCGCCCAGCCAAATTGGACCACACAAAACTAGAATATCTGCTGCCTTAACTTTATTCTCATAAATCTCTGGCCACTCATCAATTTTCCAACCCTGCTTGGTCATATCAGGATAAACACCCGTGGCAATATCATGATCAATCGCCCTGATCACGTCCACTTCAACGCCATGCTTTTTCATAATATTTATCGAGATATCGGCCAGTAGTTGTGTATTACTTTTATCGGGAGATTTCTTTAAAGTACAGTTGATAAATAGCGCCCTTAGTCTGGAAAAGTCATATTCTTTAGCCATTTTCGCCCCTCGATTATCATTTTTCATTATACTCCCAAAGTTTGTATAATGAATTGTAATACTCGGAGAAAAAGCAAAAATACATGCGAATTTATAATTTTAGCGCTGGTCCTGCAACCTTGCCTGAAGAGGTACTAAAACAAGCTAGTGATGAGATGCTAGATTGGCAAGGACACGGAATGAGTGTGATGGAGATGAGCCATCGCAGCCCAGAGTTCATTAGTATTGCAGCCGAAGCTGAAGCGGATTTACGCGAGCTAATGTCAATTCCTCTTAATTACAAAATATTGTTCCTGCAGGGCGGTGCCACGGGACAATTCGCAGCTATACCACTAAACATATCTAAAAAATCCGATAGAGCCGACTATGCAATCACTGGCATGTGGAGCAAAAAAGCCCACCAGGAAGCTAGCAAATATCTAGAAAATCCGAACATCGCCATAAAAACTGATGCCCATACACACGTACCTAATATTGAAGATTGGGATTTATCTGAAGATTCAGCCTATATTCACATAACTCCAAACGAGACTATCCACGGCGTGGCATTTAACGAAGTGCCCGAGATAGGAAATGTTCCTGTTGCTGGAGATATCAGCTCTATGATTTTAAGCCAACCAATTGACGTAAGTAAATATGGAGTTTTATATGCTGGAGCACAGAAAAATATCGGGCCGGCAGGAATCACAATTGTAATTGTTAGAGAAGATCTTTTAGGGCATGCTCGTGCAGACACACCTACTATTTGGCACTGGCAGGACAAGGCCGAATCTGGCTCAATGCTAAACACTCCACCAACCTATAGTTGGTATTTGGCTGGTCTTGTTTTTAAAAGGCTTAAAGAAATAGGCGGGGTAGAAGCCGTACATAAAATCAATCTTAAAAAAGCCAAGAAACTTTATGATGCGATAGACAGCTCAAGCTTTTATAGTAATCCTGTTGAGCCTGAATTTAGATCAATAATGAATGTTGTTTTTACCCTGGCTAAGCCTGAGCTGGATAAAACTTTCGTCGAGGAAGCCGCTAAGAACGGTCTTAAAAATCTGGAAGGACACAGAAGCGTCGGCGGGATGAGAGCCAGCATATATAATGCGATGCCAGAAGCCGGTGTAGAAGCACTTATAAAATTCATGAAGGAGTTCGAGAAAAAACATGGCTAAATTTAAAATTCGCACATACAACAAAATAGCTCAGGTTGGCCTGGACAAATTTAGTGATGCATATCAAATTTCAGATTCGGTCGATGATGCAGATGCTATAATGCTTCGATCTCAAAATCTCCATGATGAAAAAATCAGTGATAGCGTACTAGCCGTAGGACGTGCCGGAGCCGGTGTGAATAACATTCCAATCACTGATCTAACTGAACGCGGCGTAATTGTATTTAATGCTCCTGGCGCTAATGCAAACTCCGTTAAAGAATTAGTACTAGCAGGGTTATTAATCAGCGCCCGAAATATTGCCGGAGCTATTAAATATACCGAGGATTTGAAAGGCGATAAGTTAAAGGAGCAGGTTGAAGCAGGTAAAAAACAATTTGCCGGCAGTGAGCTTTCCGGTAAAACACTCGGCGTAATAGGCCTTGGTTCTATTGGTTACCGCGTAGCTAACAGTGGAGTAGACCTAGGCATGAAGGTCTTAGGCTATGACCCAGCCATGACTATTCAAAATGCTTGGCAGCTATCCGCGGCCGTACAGCGCGTAGAAGATCTTGAGCAACTTGTAAAAGAAAGTGATTTTATAACCATTCATGTGCCACTGCTTGAACAAACAAAACATTTGATTAGCTCTGAGCTTATTGGAAAGATGAGAAAATCTGCTAGTTTAATAAATTTTTCTAGGGACGAGATTGTTGATGAAAAGCAGCTAGTTAAAACCTTAGCGGAAAATAAAGTAAGAAATTATATAACAGACTTTCCAAACCCAATAACACTTAACCAGCCGGGCGTTGTCAGCCTGCCACATCTGGGAGCTAGTACGGCCGAAGCAGAGGATAATTGCGCCATTATGGTGGCCGAGCAACTTCAAGATTATTTAGAAAATGGAAATATTCAATATTCCGTTAATTTCCCTAGCGCAGTCCTAGCTAGAAAGGGGAGTAAGCGAGTAACGCTGGCTCACAAAAACAAGCCTGGCGTAGTGGCTAGTATTACAAGCATCTTTAGCGATGCTGGAATAAACATTGTAGAGCTTTTAAACAAAAGCCGTGGAGATGTAGCCTACTCAATAATTGATATAGAGCCTAATGGCGTCCCCGAAATGGTTGAGAAAAAACTTCAGTCCATCCCCGAACTTCTAAAACTACGTACTATCTAGCTGATTCTAGTTCCGACAGCTTCGCCTTCAATGGCTGATTGGATATTGCCTTGCTTTAGTGCATCAAATATCAAAATTGATATGTCATGCTCCATAGCAAGACCTAGGGCTGCTTTATCCATGATCTTTATTGCAGGATTTTCAAGGGCTTGTTGATAACTTAGTGTTTCGTATTTTTTAGCATCGGGATTTTTCGTCGGATCTTTGTCATATACTCCATCAACCTTAGTTGCCTTAAGAACTATGTCGCAACCAAGCTCTAGTGCTAGGTTAACCGCTGCCGTATCAGTAGTCACATAAGGTCGTCCGGTCCCGCCAGCGAGGATGCATACACGGCCTTTCTGTAGATGTTTATTAGCTAAACGATGAACAAACTTTTCCGCTACCTGATCAGCAAAAATATTGCTAAGACATCTAGTTTTTATACCTTCACTTTCAAATACATCAGTTAGAGCCAGCGCATTAATAAGAGTCGCCAGCATACCCATGTGGTCAGCAGTTACACGCTGTATGCCGCTACCGGCAATCTGGGCACCACGCACCATATTACCGCCACCAACCATGATGACGACCTGAACACCTTCTTCAGCAACTTTCTTAACTTCTTTGGCCAACCACACCGCGTGCTCATTATCAAAGCCGCTGTCATATTTGCCAGCTAGTTGCTCGCCAGAGATTTTAAGTAATACTCTTTTATAAGAATTTGCCACTAGCAGATATTCTAACATTAAAACCCAGTGATACAATATTTGATATATGTCACTAAAAATATATAGCTGGAACGTAAATGGCATTAGGGCAGTTATAAACAAAGGCGCATTCCAGGACTTTATTGCAAAACACGATCCAGATATTTTGTGCCTACAGGAGACAAAAGCTCAGCAAGGCCAAGCCGAAATCGATTTGCCACAGTACGAAGAGTATTGGAATTCAGCCGAGCGTAAAGGCTACTCCGGCACAGCAATTTTCACAAAGATAAAACCACTTAAAGTAATCAATAATTTTCCGGAAGATATAGCTAAGAAATACCACCTTGACGACGGCTTTGGCAAAACTAACCAAGAGGGCAGAGTACTGGCTGCAGAATTCGATAATTTTTGGATCGTTACAGTTTATACGCCCAATTCCAAAGGCGATTTAGGCAGGCTAGAACTTCGGCACAAGGCCTGGGACCCAGCATTTTTAGAATATGTCTGCGAGTTAGAAAAAACAAAACCCGTAATATTTTCCGGTGACCTCAACGTAGCCCACAAGGAAATAGATCTAGCACGCCCTAAAGAAAACGTCGGTAAACATGGCTTTACTAATGAAGAGAGGGAAGGCTTTGAAAATATTGTAAGTGCAGGATATGTAGACACCTTTAGAAAATTTTATCCAGACAGGGCTGATGCCTATACCTGGTGGACACATTGGGCCAATGCCCGGGCCAACAACGTAGGTTGGCGCATAGATTACTGGCTTGCCAGCCCTAAAATTGCAGATAAGATCAAATCGGCAGAAATCCACCCAGAAGTTATGGGTTCAGACCACTGCCCAGTCAGCATCGAGCTAGAAATTTAAGCTTTTACTTTGCCGGCGGCAATACGGAACCCACCCCTTGGGAAGGGGCGGCGTATCGATTTACTTAAAATAGCCCTTCCGTCCCTGACAACCGCGCCCGGTCCGTGAGGCCCCCCAAAGCCTATAACATCCCGTTCATGCTGAACAAATCTACATGTGAGACTATCTTGCCTATCATATCCATTGGCAACTGCAAGCTGATCCCAGACGTTCCAATTAGCAATAGATAGACCTCCAATCGCAACAACATCGTTTGATGCAGCCTTAGATATATAGGCCAGTTCTGACTGCTGACATTCCCACCCCATGCCTGTACCTTTTAACTCATTGAATACAACTAATCCTTGGAGGCCTGCCTGGCCAATTTTGGATGCAGCATGATCTGGAGTGGTTTTGTTCCACCAATCAGCGGACCTACCCTCCAAATACACCTCCTTAACAACGCCCATTGTAGGTAAACCGTTCGATGATAAAGCATTGTTGCGCGCCTCTATAAGCTGACTTGGAGAGATCCAGTCGCCTCCTTCTTCGCCCAATACTAAGCCGGGTATAGCCGTAATAAGAACATCGGGTTCACCATTGTAGCCTGCAGTTATAGCGCAAAAGTCTTTTTTTAAATTTTCATATACGGATGTCTCGTTGAGCCCAAATACCTGTGCCATCAATTTAGCTCCGTTGATAGCGGAATGTTCAATTTGGTCAGGAGTCATTAATCTAAAAGTCTCCTGGTGAAAGTCATTCACAATTGCAGCTGCATCGGGCAATGACACCGGCCTCGATCCATAGCTCTCGAAACCACCCACTTCGCTACTTTTACTATTCACGGCACTCCTTGATTGTTCATATAATATAATAACTTTCTATACTTGTAAAACTTACGGCTGGTATACTTTGTGTATGAATAGAAAATTTGCGGTTTTTGATTTTGATGGAACATTGATTCGCTGGCAGCTATACCACGCCATCGTCGATAATTTAGCTCAGAATAATTTAGTTGATGGCGAGTCTTATGAAAAAGTTAGATTAGCCCGCCATAAATGGAAAATCCGCGAATCCCAAGATGCCTTTAAAGACTACGAGAGGGAGCTAGTAAATTGCTACAATCTATCCCTGCCGAGCCTGCCGCAAACTCAGCTAGATCAGGCAATAAACGAAGTCTATCAGGAGCACAAACAGCAAGTTTATGTCTACACTAGAGATTTAGTGAAAGAGCTAAAAGAAAAAGGCTATTTCCTAATAGCAATTTCTGGATCTCATAGAGAAGCAGTTGAGCTTGTAGCTAAGCACTATGGGTTTGACGACTGGGTAGGCACGAAATACGAGATTATTGACGGGAAATTTACTGGAAAGTACCAATTGCCAGCCACAGAAAAAGATGTAGTCTTAAACAAGCTAATTGAAGAACATGACCTATCACTAGAAGATAGCTACGGAGTAGGTGATAGTGAAGGTGACATCCCAATGCTAGAGCTAGTCCAAAACCCAATAGCATTCAACCCAACAGAAAAATTGCTTGCAAAAGCAAAAGAACACGGATGGAAAATAGTAGTTGAACGCAAAAACGTCGTTTATGAACTCGGCAAATTTGACAAAAATGGTGAAAATAACTATCATTTGCTTTGATATGGTTTTAGTTAAGAAGCAATTGGATCTACTCCTTCTCAGCCTAAACGGGCTGTGCTTCAACATTGCTGAAGCCTGAGCGCAATACGCGCCGCTAGTACAGCCAACGATAATCAGGCCAAGCAGCCTGATTTTTAATTTTAGAGGAGAAAAATGAATAATCCATTAGAGACAATGCGAGTAGAGATCTTTGACACTACCTGCAGGGATGGTGCTCAGTCATTGCCCGAGGCCAACCAATTTCCCAAAGGTGCAAAGGTAGAAATAGCTGATATGGTTGCAAGGCAAGGCGTAGACACAATCGAAGCAGGCTTCCCGGCTAGTATGAACGATGATGCACGTGTAGCTGAAGTAGCCGAGACCGTAGGGCAACAGGAATACCTAATAACGCCAACTTCAATAGTTGACGGAGAGTTAGTCGAGTTAAAACCAAAACTATGGACGCCCGTTATAACAGGTCTAGCAAGGGCAGATATATCAGAAATTAACAGGACTTTTGCCGCAGTCCAAGGGGCTAAACGTCCAGGTATACACACCTTCGTTGCCACGTCTGAAGAACATATGCGCGCCAAACACCCCCGCATGGATCAAGAGCAAATACTCGACATGGCAATTGAAGCAATCCGACACGCGAGAAAGATAGGCGGACCGGCCACAAGAATTGAATTCTCGTGCGAAGCGGCATCGACTAGTGATATTGGCGTTCTGGAAAGATTCGTCCGTGCCGCTGTAAGTGATGACGAAGCTAGGATCGACGTAATCAACATACCGGATACTCTAGGTGCAGCCAGCCCAACCAGAATGTATAAAATATTTGAGAAAGTAACAGAGTGGGTCATTCAAGAGGGCAGGGCAAATGAAGTCATCATATCTAGCCACAATCATAACGACGGAGAAAGAGCTGTTCAGAATACGATCGCATCAGCCCATGCCGTTATAAATGCGTCATCTCGGCTAGGTTTAAGTCAGGGTATACCAACATTTCAAGCAGAAGTTACATCCGGACATAACTTGGGCGAAAGAAACGGCAATACAAACTTAGCCCCTCTGGTAAGAAATTTTTTGACTGATAGAAGCGAGTTTGCAGCAGATATAGATTTAGGCGTAGACAGCAGGAGATTAAAGCAAACCGTAGAGTTCATTTGCGCGAAGGCAGGGATAGAACTTGATCCAAATGCAGCTGTAGTGGGCGATGACACTATAGCTCATAGATCGGGTGTCCATGCGGACGCTATCTTAAAGGGCGGAGCAGCTACTTATGCAGCCGTAAATCCAATGTGGTTCGGTCATTCCAGTGCGGCAAGGATCGAAGATGGAGAATACCAGGGAAAAAATGGGCGCAATAATCTCGGTGAAACAGAAATTTACAAAAAAGAATCTGTCATAACATCCGATGAAGTTATATCAAGATTAAGAAACCTAGGCATAAATCCAGGACTTAGTGATATCGAGTCAATAACAGTTGATTCAAACACAAGGACAAAGGGTTTAGAACGAAGCATTTCTGATATAGAACTTGAAGAATTTGCAATAGGTGAACAATCAGATCAATTTGAGCTAGCTCATCAAGAATGCTCGACTGTTGATGGATCATCATCTGCTAGAGTCTCTGTTGTTTCAAATTCTCAGGCATTTCCTGGAGAATATATAGGAGGATCTAATGGCCAGATTGATGCTTTTGTCAAAGCCGTCAATCAAGCTCTCAACTTTGACGGTGATATTGGTGAAGGGATAAAGTTCTTGCCATTAGAATCAGGTTCTGACTCTAGAGCCGGGGCATTAGTCAGAGTGACTCAAAATGGATATAGCTTTACAGCTTATGCAGAAGGGGAGGGCGTGGATAGCGCTACGGTAAACGCCTATATGAAGGCAATTAATCTTATACAGCGCACAAAAGATAGAAAAACTCTCAAGGCAGTTTAGACTAATTTGACAATAAATATCCAGAATGGGAGAATACTAGCCATGAGCAAACAGATGATTATTATTAGCATCATCATATCCCCGACCAGCGGGTAGTTTGCTATATTGTTAGAAAACCAAGCTCCCGCACCAGCGGGAGTTTTTAATTTAAGGAGAAGAGAATGTGTCCCGAGCTTATGGAAGCCCCCCAAACTCTAGCCCACGACAAAGTAGCCTTTATTCCTGAAGAGAGACTAGCCGATGCTTTCGCGGAATCTGTGTCGTTATTTCATTTTAATAATGGGCCTCATAGCGGTCGTAGAAACGAAGTTCATGGCTTGATAAAAGCAATGTTTGAGGCCGATGACTTAGAGGAAGTTCATGCATCTTTAGCATTTGCTGTGGGTATATGGGATGAGGGCTTTCGGCTTAAGCCCAACAGGGCAAATTTTGGATTATTCAACCCTAAACTAGCAGTAGACTATCCACCTCTTAGAGTCAACGAAACAGCGGAGGATGTTATTGATGGATATCTGCAGAGAGGTTATGCGATTATGGAAGAAGCTGAGGGAATGGATGAGTTTTTTAAGTGGTTTTCAGAGATCCAAGAGCGCTTAGAAAATAGTGTTGACAACTAGAAATATAGGAGTAAAGTGAGTTTTATGAGCAAACAAATTCTACTCGTGGTGGTACCAACCGACTAGCGCGGGTAGATTTGCTTTTACTAAACCGAACTCCCGCAATCAAGCGGGAGTTTTTAATTTAAAAGGAGAAAACAATGCCAATTTACGGACCAGCTGCAGCCAATCCAAACAGGGGGAATCCTAAGCCTGCGAGCCTACATGAATATGATAAATTTCATCGTCAGGCTGAGGCAAAATGGGGAATAGATACAAAAGCTGACGAAGCAGCTAGAAAAGGAGTGCAGCTTATGGTTAAAAGCCATCTTACGGGTGATGTTATACCGGTAAATAGATTCTTCGAGGATACGGGGAGATACGGCAAGGTAGCTGTTGCTAGTGTTGCTGAAATAAGCTCAATAACTGATCATGTAACCCCAGCTCCACCCGTGCGGATAGCGGCGAGAGCATAGTTTCCTGTAGAATTAAGTTTAATGAGTAAAACCGAAGTAGATTATCTAGAAGAATTAATCGCCTTTAAAACAGTTACTGGCGATAGAAATGAATCGAAAAAATGTGCTCAGTACTGCGCTAACTTCTTTAAAAGCCTCGGACTACGAACACAAATTGTTGAGTACAGTGGCTACCCAAACGTCGTCGCAACTACACAAGATACTAAGAAGCCCAAAATTTTACTTCAGGCTCACATGGATGTAGTTCCGGCCAAAGACGAGTTATTCAAACTAGATAAAACTAACGATAAGTTGTCTGGGCGTGGGGCTTTTGACATGAAGTTCGCGTGCGCCAGCTACTTTAGAGTTTTAGAGCGGCTTAGCAAGCCTGCCAATAAATATGACTTCGGAATTATGTTGTCCTTCGATGAAGAAATCGGTGGCACAAATGGCGTTAAAGCCCTGCTGGACGATGGTTATAGCTGCAAGATTTGCATACTACCTGACTCTGGTAAAGATTGGCACATTGAGACTTCCGCCAAAGGTGCTTGGTTTGTCGAATTGGTAAAAAAGGGCAAGAATGCACACGCTTCTGAGCCGCACACAGGCATAAACTCCGCCGAAATCCTAAACTCTGCTTTAAATGAGCTGCTTGAACTCCGACAGAAATATGACACTTCAGACCTAACGCTAACTTTGACTAAGTTCACCTCTGGTGAAGCTATGAACCAAGTTCCAGACCACGCCGAGGCCATATTAGATATTAGATATAGAAATAAGGAAACTCTAAGTAAAATCGAAGCTCAGCTCAGCGAAGTGGCAGAAAAACATGGCCTTCATACTGATACAAAAATGCTGGGTGCTTGCATGGATGTAGACAGAAGAGACAAATCAGTTTGCGAATTTGTAGATATAGCCCAGAGAGTTCTTGGAAGAGAAATAGAAGAAGGTCATTCATCAGGATCCACCGATGGAAGGTACTTTTGCGACAAAGGTATTCCTTGTATTGTGCTCCAACCAAACGGAGAGGGCAGGCACTCTGACAACGAATGGGTTGACCGCAAAGGAGTAGAAGATTTAACAGAGATGATATTGCAATATATTGAAAAGTATGCTATAATAGACTGAGGTATACGTTGTTTACAGAGAACAAAAGTGCTAGAGTAATATCCGTGAAGAAACATATGAGTCAGTATTGGTTTACACCCTTTATACCCGCCGGGGTAAGTACTGCTGACTTTACGTTGAAATCATAGAAACCGAAAGTCGCAAGCTACACACCCCGAATCAACGGGGTTTTTTTAATTTAAAGACAAGTCAGAGGAAATAATGGAAGCTACATTACTAAAAACTAAATCGAATAAACGCACAGGTGTTGTACAATCATTACAAAGGTATCAAACCATGAAAGAGAAGTTACTTACAGATAGTAGGGTTGAGGAGACTGCGTCAATTAGCAGCCCCAATGAGATTATTGAAGAAATTCCACAAAGTGAACTCTCAGCGGAAACGGTAGTGAAAGGCCGTGAAGCTGTAAAAAATATTATTCACGGTAGGGATAATAGACTTTTAGTGGTAGTTGGTCCGTGCTCAATCCACGATGTTAAAGCAGCGCAGGAATATGCGCAGTGGATAAAAGATCAGCGCAAAAAATACGGCGATAACTTAGAGATTGTGATGCGTACTTACCTAGAAAAACCACGAACTACTGTGGGCTGGAAAGGTATCATCAATGACCCACATCTAGATGACTCATTCGATATGGAGTTAGGGCTTAGAAAGGCTCGAAAGCTACTAGTTGATATAACTGAGCTTGGTGTGCCGGTATCGACTGAGCTACTTGACCTTAGAACCCCGCAATACATAGCTGATCTTATTTCCTGGGGGGCTATTGGGGCTAGAACTGTTGAGAGTCAATTGCACCGCGAATTGGCTTCTGGTGTTTCATTCCCCGTAGGATTCAAGAATGGCACGGCCGGTGGCATACAAATTGCCATTGACGCCATGCAGTCTGCCGCAACCAAACACAGTTTTCTTGGCATTGATATGGAAGGGCGTACAGCTACGATTAAAACAAAGGGCAACACCGACACTCACATTATTCTACGAGGCAGCAAGCACGGACCAAACTATGAGGCTAATTCCGTAAAAGAAACAAGCGAATTGCTTGAGAAAGCTGGCCAAAACTCTGCGATCATGATCGACTGTTCTCACGCCAACTCCAGGAAAGACTTCACTCGACAATCAGAAGTGGCTAATGATGTTGCAAAACAAGTTACAAAAGGAAATAAAGATATCTGCGGAGTAATGGTAGAAAGTAACTTGGTAGAAGGCGCTCAGAAGCTCAAGCCTGGCAAAGAATTAGTTTATGGCCAAAGTATTACTGATGCTTGTGTGGGACTTGATGCAACAGCCAGAATACTTGACGATCTGGCAGCCGCTGCCAGCAAAAGATAGTTTATACTTTTAAGTAGTGAAGTTGTATCTATCCTCTTACAGAATACCTACGCCGAATGATTTAGCTGATTTGCTGGGTAAAGATTTCGCCCAAGTTAGAATTGTAACTATAGCGAATGCTAAAGATTATTTGGCCGAAAGAGCTAGAAATGTCAAAATCCGTGAAGCCCACAGTGACCTGGAAAAGTTTGGATTTAAACCTGAATCTTTAGATTTACGTAATTTTGATGATGCCGATAAGCTGAAGTCCAAGCTTATTCAGTATGATTTCATCTGGGTTATGGGTGGTAATACATTTTGTTTAATGCACGAAATAAAGCGCAGTGGCTTTGGCCAAGTTATTAGGAAAATTCTTGATAACGGAGTAGTCTACGGCGGCGAGAGCGCCGGTGCCGTGGCTGCGGGTAATAGCCTGAAGGGAGTTGAGCTGGCCGATCATCCAGAATTTAGCGAATCAATTATCTGGGAGGGCATGGGCTTGATAGATAAATACGTACTGCCTCATGCGGATAATCTTACTTTCGCTGAAGGCATAGAAGAAACAAGAAAAATGCATAAGGATAATCCAACTTTACTTGAGCTAAAAGATTCCGAAGCCTTGGTAGTTAATGGTGGTGAGATAAATTTAACAAAGGGTGACTCGTGAGTGATTTTTGGCAAAAACAAGAAAAGGATAAGCCACTTTTTGGTAACTTGCTTTGGAGCCGTCCGGAAAATAAAAAATCGGCTGGAAAGTTACTGATAATAGGTGGCCAGGCAGGGGAGTTTGCTCACGTTGCAGGTGCCTACGAAGCTGCTTCTAAAGCCGGGGCTGGCTCGATCCGAGTACTCTTGCCTGAGAGTTTACGCAAAATCGCCCAGGCGTTACCGGAAGTCGAATTCGCTCCAGCTAATCAAAGCGGAAGCTTTGCTCGGACCGCGCTTAGCGAATGGTTTGATTTAACAGAGTGGGCTGATCACGTACTTCTAGCAGGGGATTTCGGCAAAAATAGTGAAACAACCACAATTATTGACGGATTTTTATTGAAGGGTAGTAAGCATATCACCCTGAATCTTAATACTCTCGCAAGCACGGGGATCGGTCTAGAACAGCTAATGAAAATGCCCGTGAATTTAGTAATGGATAGGGCTAAACTTCAAAAAATCGGTATTGCTCTTGGACTAACTACGCCTATTAAATCAACCACACCAATGAATCAGCTGGCTGATATTCTGCATCAAATTTCTATGGGTAATCAAGCAAATTTAGTAATCCAGGATGATCAAAATATATGGGTAGCAGTGGGTGGTAATTTAACAAGCACACAATCGGAGCGAATTGATAACACTCATCTTTCCGCAACTTGTGCAGTTTGGCTGATGCAAAACCCCACAAAACCCCTAGAAGCCTTGACTACGACCACAAGTCTATTTATGCACTAGTCCCAGCTAGCAATTGCGCATAACTATCGTTTTCAAGAATCTCATTAGCTGTAGGATGTGTTGGGGCCATGGAATTACTCAGGTCAATTCTTGTGACTGGAGATGCTGTTGTTCCCAGTATGAAACTATCCATGAAACTAACAGGATATGGGTGATCCTCCGTACCATACACTGTAGCCGACGGAGGCAAGGTGTGATTATAAACCGCTTTTTTGCACAAAATCTGAGCTTCTACAATGTGCCTGCCACTCGCCTCACGATCAACGCTAAATGCAATACCTTCTTCACCTGAGAACGCTTTTATTGCAGTAATTTGAGAGCTAGGATCACCTATTCGAACATAGCTATCAGCGGGAATTCTTACTGCTTGAACATAAGCATTTAATAATCTTTTGTATTCCTCTGACTCTGGTGTTAAATCAGGAAATCCTATTGCCATAAATCCAGTAAAGCCAATAGGCTCTCCCTTCATGGCACGATCTCCTAATTTTCTTGAAAGACTTGTGCGTCTTTCTCTATCTTTTTCCACTTTTGATTGCCAACTTCTTTCTTCTCGGGCAACAATTCGTTCTATCGACTGAGAAACATTACGTATTTTCATACTTCCAACTCCTTCTCCTTGCGAAATTAAATCATCGTTAGTATATATTTGTCAAGAATGCCATTGCCTTCTAGGGATACTTCGATAGGATCATTATGATTTGCTCATAATAAGCTCCTGTTCGACTCCCACGAAAGTCAAGCAGTTGGCTTTCTTCCTCGTCAATAATTAAAACCCACAAAACGTGGGTCTTAATTATTGGTGGGCGAGGAGGGAGTCGAACCCTCACGTCCAAAAGGACACAGGATTTTGAGTCCGGCGCGTCTGCCAGTTCCGCCACTCGCCCAAATGTTATTAACTGAGTAATTGTACTATAATTAAAGAGGCCATTCCAGTTATGGTGCATATATTTTATGGACGACGATAGACAAAAAAATTTGGACAAAATAAACAGCCAGAAAGATTCTGCTGCTAATGTTGTGCGTCAGAAACTTGAGAAGCTGTATGGTGAGGAGCCTAGCGCCAAGGAAGAGATCCAAAAGATTCAGAAGCTTGAGGATTCACACTCGAAACTGTCCAAGCACCAAAAATACATGGAAGACCTGACCAAGTCAGGAAGAAGCTTAGCTGAGATTCAAACTGCCTGGCATGAGTATTATCAGAATTTACCTGATGATGAAAAACATCAGGTATGGCGAGAATTTTATAAAAAACACGAAGAAAAAAGAGCTCAAAAAAAGGTAATAAAAAATACCGATATTGACCAAAAGATTCGCGAGGCGGATCAAGTTCCCACGGAACAAACCACTAAACTACGACCAAACCCCAAAGAAGAACTCCTAAAAAAAGTTGAAAGCCGGGCTCGGAAAAGTCAGAGAAACCCGCATGCTCATTCGCTACTATTTGGCCTGGGCATGGGATCGCTAGTGGTCTTTATACTTTTATTCAGCTTTTTCAATGAACGATTCATAACACCATTTATAAGGCCAAGTCAGAATGTCAGCGCGACGTCTATTATTGTAGATCCTAGCCAAAGTGGCGAGGTAGGGCCAGAGCCAAAAATAATTATTCCTAAGATTAATATTGAAGCCCCAGTTGTTTATGATGAACCATCGGTTGATGAAAAAGCTATCCAAAAAGCCTTAGAACGCGGCGTCGTACACTACGCCATAACACCCAACCCGGGCGAAAAGGGCAATGCAGTTATAGTTGGTCACTCTAGTAGCAACATACTAAATAGCGGTAAATATAAGTTTGCTTTTTTGTTACTTAAAAGCCTGGAGAACGACGATACTTTCATTATTCACAAGGACGGCAAGCGTTATGTTTATAAAGTTTTTAATAAGTTTACGACCAGCCCTAAAAACCTAGATGTTTTAAATGCGACTGATCGCCCAGCCACTATGACACTTATCACGTGTGATCCACCTGGATCATCTGCTAACCGACTAATAATACAAGGTGAGCAAATATTCCCAGATCCAAAGACAAACAAAGAGAGCAGCGTAGACCCTAGCGCAGAGCCAAAGCCAGAAGAACTAGGCAGCAACTCACCAAGTCTCTGGCAACGTATCATGGACGCCTTCTAAAAGTTCTTTTCCTGAAGAACTAAATCTTCTTCCAATGAAGAAGCAAATTCCTTCTTTTGTGCCGACAAAAGAAGGCAAAACCTCTTGGGCTGTTCACTTTCTTTACTGTCTCGTTGTCAAAAGACACAATGCTTCGGAAAACTCATCCGCCAAGGCGGACTCAAACACTTTCTCACTAAATATTGTGTTTTAGACACTCGCCAATCAAGAAATCTCACAATGCCCAAACCCATTATTCTTTTATTTCAGCATTTGGTAAAACCGATGAAAGTAAGGTTTTGAAAAAGTGAATCAAGCTGAAAAGCTAGTCCTGATCCTTCTTTAGTAATTAAGATCAGGACCGACTGGAAGGAGTCTTTTCAGCGCAGTTTTTCTAGGCTTATTTTCAATAGAGTTTTAGTAACTTGCTGTCGGCTTTTTCGGTTCCTTTTTGACGACGCAAAAAGGAACTCGCATCAGCCCGCCAGAAAGGCGGGTGGCGAAATAGGGTTAATTGGGGGAATATATTATTTGTCTTCTTCTAGGCGGAGCTGTGTGCTGAAAAAGCCAATTTTACCGGGCGTATTTATGGAAGGACTAATGTTATAGAGCTCTGTATAGTCACGATCGTACATTGTTAGTAGAGAGACATCACCGCTAACCAACGACTGAGGATTTGTGCCATCATAATCAAACACTAAGACCTTGCCCTCACTATGGGTTGTTAAGCGATGACCGTCCATCCATACGATCTTAGATCCAGCATCGAATGGCTGCTTCATGTCATAACTATAACGTCGCTTAGTCTCTATATCGTAAACGTTGAAATGCTGACCGCTCTGAGACATAACAAAGCGAACATTTTGCGAGAAGGCCACTTGATCTATTGGACCTTTTGAACCAAGGGCTAGTAATGCGACCTTTTCTGGATCATTATTTCCGCCTATAAAATCAATTGGATTTTTATATATGTAGGTTTTCTTCTCAGAGGATGCGCCTATAACTAAGTACCAAGCATCGCCGACTTTTGCTATATCCAAAGGAATTTTTGCACTTGTTTCGATTTCACGAATTTTGTAATTTTTATCTTTCTCTTTGAGAATTATATCTACTTTTTTAGGATCGGCCGAGCCTACTGCTAGTAGAAGTTTGTCCTCGCCATGTGGCTTGAAGCTAATAATATTTCTACTTATTTCTGTTGTTTGTTTTGTTTTAATATTAATTCTTTGGAGTAATTTGCTTGGTGCATCGTAAATATATAGCTGATCAACTTTTTTATCGAATAGATATGTCTCGCTGGGATTTTGCCCGATAGTTTGATTAACGTTAAACGATTTTGCGGGGTTGTCTATGTTTATTACTGCGAACTCGCTACCTCCGGTCCATGTGTGAGAAACTAGCACATTTTGATTATCCGTGGACCACTCAACTAGCTTGATTAAGTGATCTCCATCGGCCGCCGTCAGTAAGTTGGTAGGCAGGTTTATTACTTCGTTTGTTGGCAGTTCATTCTGTCGAGTTCTAAGATCATAAACCGTAAACTGGCTGATTGAATTTTTTTGGCCTAAAACAATCCAGCGTCTATCTGGACTCTCTGTAGAAAAGGTTACTGAATTATCAAAAGTTTGCAGCTCCTGAGGTTTTAGATCGCTCAAGTACAGCGCAGGGTAAGTGAAACGCTCAACTACTCCTCCATCTAAACTAAAGCTTCGCTTCCATGTTCTATATGATTCTTTAGATATTTCAACGGTATATTTTCCTTCTGGCAGTGAAACTCGAGTATTGGTTTTACTGGAGTGCTCTTGGCCGTTTATTTTTAAAGTTGCGTTGTCTGGAGCACTGTCTATATATACAAGACCATTTTGAATTATCTCACCAGATTTTCTATTCAAATCAAAGCCATAAGCCAACAACACAAGTATAAAAGTGCCAAATGCCACTACAAGAACCATTAGAGTGTGGCCAATGGCTAGTTTAATCTTTTGTTGCTTTTTTTTCTTTGGGTCTAAAAAATCCATAGTTTGGGTGCCAAGCAACCATTATAGTCTTTTTTCAATTGTCAAAAAAGCACTTTACAGGTATAACACGGCGTTCTAAACTGTAAGCATAAGAATGTAGTTAACAAAAACAAGAGATAGGGATGAATCACCGGTGAACGGTAATGAACCAAAAAATTTTATAGAGATAAATGGTAACAAGTATGATGCCATTACTGGCCGTCTGATCGAACCGGCCAATACAGCTGGTGCTGAAAAACCTGCGAGTAAGCCTGGGGTTATTGACGGATTTGTCCGTAGGCCTGGGGCTATATATAAGCCAACTATTATTGAAAAAAGCGCTAAGAGCAGTGCAAATACTCCTAAATCGCAACGTAAAACAACTAATATTTCTAGAAATCCTCAGAAAGCTACTACATTGATGCGACCTACCGTAAAGAAACCTAAACATTCCGCGCCAGAGAGATCCGCAAAAAATACAAAAGCACCTAAGGTTAATCCTAATGTTCCACACGCTAGGCTAAAACGTGCAGAACAAATTAAAAAGAGCGACAGAATAGTTCGATTTAAGCCAGTTCATTCTAAATCAACAATCGTTAAAAAAATGCTTCCGCTACCGGTGGCAAGCAGAGCCCACAGGGAGCCGGCGCCCAAAGAGGATCTATCTGCTCAGCTTGAAAGAGCAGTAGAAAATGCCACCTCTCATCTTGAAGAATTTGTAGCTAACAGTAAAGGAGCGAACTCTAAAAAGAGATTTGCACTAGCTACCATAACTTTATCTGTGCTTTTTGCTTCAGGTGTATTGCTATATCAGGCAGTTCCGATGGCAAAAGTTAAAGTTGCTGGAACTAAAGCAGGGTTTTCGGCTAGTCTACCCAGCTATAGCCCGGCCGGTTTTGGACTAGATGGGTCAGTTAAAGCCAGTTCAGGGGAAGTAAATCTAAACTATAAATCACGAACAGATAACAAGGGTTACCGCATAACCCAGAGCCCAAGCGGCTGGAACAGCCAATCACTCGTGACAAATTTTCTAACGCCAGCAGGCAAGACATTTCAAACTTACGAGAATAACGGCACTACTATATATGTATACGACGGCTCAAACGCCACATGGGTAGACGGCGGCATATGGTACGTACTAGAAGGCGATGCCAACTTAACCAGTGATCAACTAATCCGAATCGCCAACGGCCTCTAGCCCCACATCTGTTACAATTAATTAAATGAATCAAAAAATTAAGACCCGCTTCGCTCCATCTCCTACTGGATTTTTGCATGTTGGCGGCGTCCGCACCGCTCTGTTTGCCTGGCTGGTCGCACAGCAAAACAATGGTGAGTTTATATTACGCATTGAAGATACGGATCAGGCCAGAGAGGTAGAAGGTAGCGCCCAGCATATACAGGACTGCTTAGACTGGCTTGGTATTAACTGGGATGAAGGGCCATTCTATCAAAGTCAACGCCTGGATATATATAAGGAATATGCTCAGAAGCTAATTGATTCTGGCAGGGCCTATGCCGACCCTTATACTCCACAGCAAGTTCAGGAATTCCGTGAGCAAGCCATAAAGGAGAAAAAACCATTTCTTTACCGAAATCACCGGCCTGATAAAACTGCAGCCTGGGACGGAAAGAGTCCACTTAGATTTAGGTCCGATCCGAAAGCTTACAGCTGGAAGGATGAGATCATGGGAGATTTATCAACTGGAGCAGAGGTGATAGACGACTTTATTTTAATAAAATCAGACGGTTTCCCAACCTATAACTTCGCTCATATCGTAGATGATAACGAGATGAAAATTAGTCATGTGATCCGAGGACAAGAATTCTTAGCCTCCATGCCAAATTACTTGAATCTATACGAAGCTTTTGACCTTAACAGACCTTACTTTGCTACGATACCGCATATTATGAATGAGCAGGGAAATAAAAAATTATCGAAAAGAGATGGCGCAAAAGATATCTTGGATTATAAAAAAGAAGGTTATTTGCCTGAAGCATTGGTGAACTTCCTAGCAACACTTGGCTGGAACGACGGTACAGAGCAAGAAGTCTTTAGCATAAGTGAGCTAAAAGAAAAATTTAGCCTAGATAGAGTAGGGCGTAGCGGAGCACGCTTTGACGAGCGAAGACTACTCTGGATCAATGGCTCGCATATTCGTGGACTTAAACTTGAGGATCTATACCAAAAAGTCGAAGGATATTGGCCTGAGGAAGCAAAGGATCATGACAAATCATACAAAAAACAAGTTCTGGGATTAGTCCAGGAACGCCTTAAATATTTTGCCGAGCTTCCAGAACTCACCAGATTTTTCTTTACAGACTTAGCACTTAACCCAGAGTTAATATCTACACATAAACAGTTAAAGAAATACGAGTCTGGCCAGCTAAAAGACTTGTTGCAAAAAGCCAAGGCAAGTCTAGAAACCACTGACTTTAGCGCTGAACAAATTCAGGAAGCCTTAAATAAATTACTCCAGGAAACAGGCGAGAAACCGGCAGTACTTTTCAGCCTTATCCGAATTGCCACAACCCAAGCCCCAGCCAGCCCGGAACTAGCTGGCTCGCTCAGCGTGCTAGGCAAAGAAACTTCACTAATAAGGATAGGTACTCAAATTGAGCGACTCTAGGGAGATTTTGTCAACGCCAAATGTAGGCGATGGAAATACATCGACTCTCATGGCGCTTGAAAGGCAGGCAGTATTGCTCGGCGAAAATCCGTTATCTACCTACTTAAAAACGACCTCTGTTCCCGCGAATATTTTTCATAGAAAGATGACCTCGGATCCAGAGTTTACAGATAGTTATGCGGACGACTCGGAGGCAAAACGCCTGAGCCTCCCCGCAAAAATTTATGGAAAGCTCTCTTTTGCCGAGTTTGCTCTAAGGGTATCTAAAAAAGGTAGATCTGGCATGAACCAGGTAAGTCGGTGGAATGCCGTGCAGGAGCATCAATTACTCGGAGCAAACCTGAACGTTCTGGAAATACTTGGCATAAATGATGTAAGACTCGTGGTGCCCGATGTACATCCGAAAGATAGTGCTGTAATTGCTGCTAGACGCATACCAGGGATAAATATATCTGTGTGGAATACGAAGGCTCAAAAAGAGCTATTAGATCAGGGGTTCGATTCAACCCTGCATAAACCATACATGCTAGATGGCTTTGCGCCGGATATTGATGCTTTTAAAGGACGTGGTAGGCAAGTGGTAATTAAATCATCAGGTAGCGGCATGCCGGATATCTGGCATGAAAAACTCCGAGAAACTTTCATGGGCACGGATACTGACTTCGCACTACACACCCAAACACATCACAGAACTCAAGATTCTATAACTATGTATCACAATAAAGAATCTCGTATTGAAGCCTTCTATGGTGATCTTGGCGGTCAAACTAGACTGCTAGTAGGTTACCCGAGCGAGTTAGTGGGCGTCGTATGCGATATGAGGTCAAGGGGTGTCTCAGTATGGATGGCAACCCTACCACCAAGAGGGAGTCATGAAAAACGAAATCTGCGCTTTGCAATGGATAATGGATTGGTGGTCGGGGAGCTAAAATTCGACCTCAAAAGACCTCCTACGTTCGAAGACGTCACGAGTCTAGACATTAATGATTTACCCAGTATTTTATGTGACCTGGCAGAACCACCCACTCTACCAACGGGCATTATTGGGACGCAACCATTTTGGGCTGAATAATTAACTACCGATTGTCATCACAACAGATTGCGGAGATGTAGATTTATGTTAGAATAGTCCTTATGGTTGACGATATTCGGTCTCGTCCAGAGAGCGAGAAAAATAAAAATTTTGAGCAAGAAAGGGAACTTCAAGAAGAGTTTCCTGGTATTAATATGACCGACTCATTGATCGATAACAATGAAGGTAGCATACCTGCGGGCCCTAATCCAATCGAGAAGAAGCGACTTCATCATAAAATTACTGAACTTGGTCTAAAACTCTGGCCAAGCACCAAAAAACAGAAAATAGCCGGTAGTGTAATAGCTGCCGTAATACTTGTTTTTGGAGTTGGCGGAATCTACGCACTAAAGAAATATCTCAGTAAGCCAGACTCGACTAACCAGTCAGTCATAGTTAAAAAAGACGAACCACCAAAGACGACGGAACCATCTAGATTAACCGGCTTAGAGATACCCGTCGAGACTAATAAACGTCCAGTTACAGCGATTCAAATAGAGAATAGCCCAGACGCACGCCCTCAGGCTGGATTAAGAGATGCTGGAGTAGTTTTTGAAGCTATAGCAGAAGGTGGAATCACAAGGTTCAATGCAGTTTTCTTGGAAGGACAGCCTGACTACATCGGACCGGTCAGATCAATTAGACCTTACTATATCGATCTATTCCTGCCGTTTGATGCGAGCATAGTTCATGCTGGAGGCAGTGCTGAAGGACTAGCAAAGATACGAGCTTTGGGCGTCAAAGACCAGTACCTTTGAAAGCTGGGAGCGCAAGAAAGAATCACCTTCAGCTCAGCCAATAGCCAAATCTATAGATCTCTCTATCTCAGGACCTTTGTATGATGTCCACTATGATTACAATGCACCTACCAATAGCTACAACCGCGTTATGGCAGGAAAGCCACATACGGATCATAGAAGTGGAAAACAATTATCTCCAAAGGTCGTTGTGGCACTTGTTATGGGATATTCAAAAAACGGAATCTACTCCGTGTACCAAACTAGCGGAAAAGGTGAAATGTTTGTATTCCAGGACGGTATAATGCAAAAAGGCACCTGGAAGAAAGGTGATTCAAAATCACCATTTCAATTTATTGGCGCGGACGGTAAAAAACTAGCTTTCAACCCAGGGCAAACTTGGGTGACTCTAGTAACCAGCACCGGCGCAGTATCCGCAAAATAAGATTACCTAAAAAGGAATAACTCTGTTGTATTATAGGTTTAAAGTGGGTGGTAAATAATGGGTCCTGGACATTTGGAAAACGCTCTTAAGGCCATAAAGCGCTATATAATCGTTTGGTTTACCCTCAGCGGTTTAGCGCTCATCGGTATTTGGTGGGGCTTATCTGAATATTCCGAACTGGAGCCACTAATCATTGTCGGGTCTTTGGTCTTTATCTGGATAATTCTATCGTTGATCATAGGATCAGTAGTCGCCAACCAAACTTCTAAACCATTGAAAGCTCTATCTGAAGCAATCTTACATGTTGCGCCCACACCCATACCAATAGCCGCGCCGGAGGTCGAAAAAATTTATCTAGCCAGGGAGTTAGTATCAAATTTAATAAGACAAGTTTACGAATACGCCGCATCAGGTACTGGAGCACAGACATCGAAAGGTCCTGGAGATATAGTGCTGCAACAACTATCTATACCAGTTATCGGGATTGATGCGGAAGGCAATATAACTTTCGCAAATCCAAAGGCAAATCATTTTAGCAAAACCACCGACACAATCTTGGGCAAAAACCTATACACATTATTTGAAGTTCTGTTTAAGACAAATGACAACTTGGACTCATGGATAAAAAGCTCCCGGGAAAACGCGGTTACAGCGCAGAAGATTTGGCGAGGCGTCAGAATAAATCCTTACGGCCAACCACCACAATATTTCGACATGGCGGTAAGCTACATTAAAGGCTCTGAAGAAGACAAGACCGAAGCAATAATCAGCCTGTTTGAACAGACAGAGATCTACTCAGAAGAAGATAAATCATTAAGCTTCATATCATTGGCCGTCCATGAGCTTAGAACCCCGCTAACGATACTGCGTGGTTACATAGAGGTGTTTGATGATGAACTGTCTAGTTCGTTAAGACCCGACCAAAAAGTATTTATGAAAAAGATGGAGGCATCAGCTGAGAACCTGGCTGCTTTTGTTGGAAATATTTTAAACGTAGCCAAGATTGAGCAGAACCAACTCAGCCTGCACCTTAACGAAGAAGATTGGCCAACCTCACTGACAAGGATAGTAGATAATATGAAGCTCAGAGCAGAGGTTTATGGAAAGACCATAGAACTATCTATCGCACCTAACCTTCCGAAAGTCGGCATAGATCAGGTAAGTATAGCTGAGGTAATAACTAACTTAATCGATAATGCTATAAAATATAGCCCCGACGATAAAACACTGATCAAAGTATCCAGCCAGCTAACAAAAGATGGTTTGGTTGAAACCACAGTTCAGGATTTTGGAGTTGGTATACCAACTCAGGTGATGCCTCATCTTTTTGAGAAGTTTTCTAGAAATTATCGCAATCAAGCGGCGATAAGCGGCACGGGATTGGGGCTCTACCTTAGCAAAGGCCTGGTTAACGCCCACGGTGGAAATATCTGGGCTCGTTCAAAGGAAAATGAAGGAACTATAATTGGATTTACAATTTTGCCTTTCACCAAACTTGCTGATCAGGAGAAAACTGGCAATAATAGTGAGATAACCAGGAACGCACACGGCTGGATTAAGAACCATTCGCTGTCCAGGAGATAATAGAGAAATGCCTGAAGACCCAACAACGCAACCGATCAAAGTACTTTGCATAGAAGATGAGAGGTTTATAGGAGAGCTATATAAACGTTCCTTAGTTAATGCGGGTTACGACGTTACATTAGCCAGAAATGGGAATGATGGACTCGAGCAGGCCAAGACAAATACTTATGACATCATCTTACTGGACATAATGATTCCTGAAATATTAGGAGTAGATGTTCTTAAGAAACTGCGTATAAATAGGTGGCATACTACGGTCCCTGCCAACCTTATCTAAACAACCATTCCTCTTAGGGAGCAGTTCGGTAACACGGAACGACAAAGCTCTATCCGGGGAAACAACCTGACAATAATCCGTTACATCAGCCATGCTGAGGAGTTGTTTAGATATGACAGAAGTAAATCAAAGAATCGAAGTAGTAACTTTATTTAAGTCCGAGGGGGATCCTTCTGAGCTTATATTTCCAGCCAGGATGCGCTGGCGCAAAGAAGAAATAATTTTTACGGAGCTAGGCCTGCGTCATCCAACGCATAAAGGACAGCGAATGATCCATGTTTTTGATATGAGTGATGGAGTAAACGATTATCGCCTGGAGTTCGACGCCGAGATGCTAACTTGGACTTTAATCTCTATACTCAGCGGAGACAAAAAATGAAAACGGACAATTCGGTTAATGCGCGGTGGGGGCAGCTTGGGATTAACCCAGAAGAAGCTCAGATAATGCACATTGATCTTAACTCGGCTTTTGCAACGATTGAGCAGCAAGCCAGACCGTCACTGCGGGGTAGGCCAGTTGGTGTAACAAATAGGATTTCTAAAAATTGCTGCGTGATTGCAGCCAGCCATGAAGCCAAGTCTCTGGGCATAAAAGTTGGCATGGGTCTTATGGAAGCCCGCCTCATTGCACCAGACCTATTCATGATAGAGAGTGATCCGCCTAAATATCACTGGGTATATAAAAAGCTCTGTGCGATCATGAAAAGCTACTCGCCTAATGTGGTGATGAAAAGCATTGATGAAGGAATCATAGATTTTCATGGTACCAGAAAAACAATTAACAAACGTCCGCTAGAAGACATTGGCATGGAGATAAAACAAAGAGTTAAATCCGACGTAGGCAAGTGGATGAAGATCAATGTCGGCATAGGCCCGAATAGATTTCTAGCTAAGACCGCATCAAACCTGCACAAGCCAGATGGTCTGGATAAAATTGATCATAGTAATCTAAAAGATGTTTATAGATCGCTCAAGCTAACTGACCTAACGGGTATAGCCAAGCACTACGAAGCACGACTAAATACCGTGGGAATATTCACGCCGCTGGATTTTTTAAACGCCAGTTCGAACACGCTACGTAAGCAAGTTTTTCATAGTGTGATTGGTGACGACTGGTATCAACGTCTACGAGGCTACGAGGTAGATGACGGCTCAACCAAACTTGGGCATATCGGCAGGCAGTTTGTTTTAGATATTAGAACAAATGATGATTCAGTGATATTGCCCAGGTTTCATTACTTGTGTGAAACAGTCGGTAAAAAATTAAGATTTAACCAAGTAGACGCCCGCGGAATTTTAGTCTGGATGATTTTGGACACTAGCTCCCAAACTACGCACTTGGATGCAGTGCAAGGAAGCAAAGAGGAGCGAACGAGTCGTATATACAATACGTCGAGTGAGAGACAGATGCCAGCTGACACAGTAATGCGCCAAGAGCCTGTCAGTGCAACCAGCTCTGCTGGTTGGCAGGATCAGGCGGTGCGTAGTTCGGGTGGGGAATATTGGCAAATGCGCAAGATGCATAAATCTACTTTCTATACAGATAAAGATATCTACACACGAGCGCTTTATTTGTTTAACCAACGCCCCAAGCTACCAGTAGCTACCATTGGTGTAACTTGCTACGGCTTTAGCCCTACCAATAGAGCTCAAGCTAGTCTATTTGAAGATCAGAATAAGCAAGAATGGCTCACCGAGGCAGTTGACGAGATTAACGAACGCTATGGAATATTTATGGTTCACTCGCTAAATACTCTGGAGGGGAAGAAGATAGTCAGACAAAAAATACCAGCCTTCGGCGGCAGCAAATACTTCGAACTCCTACTCGAACGAGCCTAGCAAGCAGACTGGAGTTTTCGGGCGAGTTTTTCTGGTGTGAAGCCGAATTCATCGTCTAGTTTTTTATACGGGGCAGAGAAGCCAAAATGCTCTAAGCTATGGATTCTATCTATATCACCGACTAGGCCAAGTAGGTTTACAGCTAGTCCTGCGGTAACTCCAAACTTAGGCACGTCTTTAAGCAAAATTGAATCTTGATAAGGTTTTGGCTGCTGTCTGAATAAACCTTCGCTTGGAACAGAAACTAATCTAATATTTTTATCTTTAACTAGTTTTATGGCTTCTAGTGATGAGCCAACTTCACTACCGTTAGCTACGACTATGAGATCAGGCTCGCCCTTTGGCTCATGGACTATGTAAGCGCCTTTGGATGCTTCTGAGGCTAGTTTGTAGTCAGAAACTTCTGGTACGTCCTGGCGGGTAAGTATAAGCCCTGTAGGAGTCTTGGTGTTTTCAATCGCCAACTGCCAAGCCACCGTAGTTTCGGCAGAATCAGCGGGGCGTAGCACCAACATGCCAGGAGCGCCTGAATGATTATGAACTTTCTCGAGCAGCCTTAGCTGAGCTTCTTGCTCAATTGGCTGGTGAGTAGGGCCGTCCTCGCCAACCCTAAAAGCATCATGAGTCCAAAGGAATTTAACTGGTACTTCCATCAAAGCAGCTAGTCGAAGCGCTGGCTTCATGTAGTCGGAAAAGGCAAAGAACGTTCCGCAGACTGGTATAACTCCGCCGTGAAGCCCCATGCCAATAGCCAGATCAGCCATAGTAAATTCACTCACACCCACATGCAGGAAACCACCGCTAAAATCATCGGCTGTAATCGGCTTAGATTTTTTCAAGAAACCGTCTGTCTTATCGCTGTTAGCTAGATCTGCACTCATGACAATCATATTCTCGACTTGCTCAGCAAACTTACTGAGCAAAAATGAGCTACTGGCTCGAGTGGCGATTCCTGGTTTTTGTTCTTTAGCAATTTCTGCCCAGTCAAGCTTTGGTGCTTGGCCAGATAAGAACAAATCTAGCTTCTCAGCTTCTTTCAAATTCTTAGCTCGCCAACCACTTTCTAGTTTTTTACTAGCTGCAACTGATTGCTTTTTGCGCTCGGCTGCTTTAGCGTATAAGTCTTTTACTTCGTCAGGTATCACAAATGGATTCTTTGGATCAGCTCCGAGATTTTTGATAGTTTTCTCGTACGATCCACCAGCACCAGTAATAGGCTGCCCGTGCATGCTGACTTGATGCTCAAAGCTTTTACCAGCGTCTGTAACGGCGCCTTTACCCATAACCGTGTCACCAATAATAAGCGTTGGGCGCTTGCTCTCAGACTTAGCCTTCTTAAGTGCATCACGGATTTGGTGATGGTCATTGCCATCTATACTGATTACATTCCAGTTCCAAGCCTGGTACTTTTTAGCAGTGTCTTCTAGGGTTGCATCTTTTGTCTCGGTCGATAGCTGAATATGATTACTGTCATAAAACATTATGAGATTATCTAGTCCCAAACGGCCAGCAATTCTACCCGCACCTTGGCTGACTTCTTCCTGGATGCCGCCGTCGCTTATAAAGCAGTAGATGGTGTGGTCTGTCCAATCGCCAAATTTAGCTTCCAGGAATTTAGCTGCAATCGCTGCACCAACGCCAAAAACATGACCTTGGCCAAGAGGACCAGAAGTGTTTTCTATACCATGCTCAATAGATAGTTCTGGGTGACCTGGAGTTTTGCTCTGCCATTGGCGGAAACTCTCGAGCTCGTTTACCGGCATGCGACCATTTAGAGCCAGGACAGAGTAAAGCATTGGCGACATGTGCCCAGCGTCTAAAAAGAAGCGATCCCGATGTGCCCAGTCTGGGTTGTCAGGATCTTCATTAATAAATTCGCTGTAGAGAATATGGATGAAATCGGCCGCGCCCATTGGACCGCCTGGGTGGCCGCTGTTAGCTTTCTCTACCATAGCGGCTGACAGAACCCTAATGGTATCGGCAGCGAGTTGATCTGGATTTTTGTTTTTGGTCATTTTATTTCTGTGAAGCCTCGTAATCTGCAAGAAAGCCTGCTAGTCCTTTGTCTGTTAGCGGATGATTAAATAACTGTTCAATTACTGAGAGTGGGCAAGTGGCCACATCCGCACCAGCTTTTGCGCAATCAATTATATGCATTGGATGGCGAATGCTAGCAGCTAGAATTTCTGTCTCAAAATCATAATTTTCAAAGATAGTCACAAGATCTTCAATCAAAGCCATACCATCTGTTGAAACGTCATCAAGCCGGCCAATGAATGGGCTGACGTAGCTAGCACCAGCCTTTGCGGCCAAGATAGCCTGACCAGCACTAAATATAAGTGTGCAGTTAGTTCGTATGCCTTCATCGCTAAGAGTCCTGATAGCTTTTACACCATCGGGGATCATCGGTACTTTAACTACGATTTTCGTATCAATGTTTGCTAGTTCGTGGGCTTCCTTGATAATTCCTTCGTAATCAGTTGCTATTACTTCAGCACTAACGTTATCACTAACGATGTCACAAATGGCTTTGTAGTGCTTTAGGATATTTGGACGACCTTTTATGCCGACTTTAGCCATGAGACTTGGATTAGTCGTGACACCATCCAGAACTCCATAGCTTTCAGCTTTGGCTATTTCATCAAGTTTTGCTGTATCAACAAAAAATTTCACTGAACCCTCCAGGTAATTAAAGTTAGTATATCAAAAATTAAAGTCCAGGGTAGTCAAGCGTAGCGAAGTAATCTTCTAGGGTTTCGTTGCGGCGGATTTGTTTAACTGATCCATCTTCTTTCAGCAGTAGTTCACCGTGACGTAATTTTCCGTTGTAGTTAAAACCCATTGAGCGTCCATGCGCGCCAGTGTCATGGATGACTAAAACGTCGCCGACCTCAATTTCTGGTAGGTCACGATCTGTCTTGCATGTAAAAATATCATTGTTCTCACACAAACCACCAACGATTCTTTGCGGTTTTTTTGGTTGGCCTTCTTTACCAACTACAGAAATATGGTGGTAGGCATCATACATGCCAGGACGCATAAGATCAGCCATGCAAGAATCAACTCCCACAAAATTGTGGTAAGTATTTTTAAGACTTCTAGCGCTAGTTATTAGGTAGCCATTTGGTCCAGTTACGTAGCGTCCGTTTTCTGTAACTATTCTTAGCGGATCAAGGGTAGTGCCTTTGATTAACCTTTCATATTCGGCCTTGATGCCTTGGCTGACTTTTTCTAGATCAATCTCTTTATCGGTTGGCTTGTAGGCTACTCCTAGACCGCCCCCGAAATTAACTTGCTCAATATTCACACCAACCTCGTCAGAAAGTTTAAGCGCCATTTCAAATATCATAGTGGCGGTCTGAATGTGGGCGTCTTCATTTAGCTCGTTAGAGACAACCATTGTGTGCAGGCCGAAGCGCTTAGCGCCTTTGTCCCGAGCAATTTTGTAGGCTTCAGGCAGCTGAGCAGTCGTGACGCCAAACTTAGCATCTTTAGGACTTCCAATCGTGTTACCTTCACCAGTTTGCAGGTCGGGTCCAGGATTATAACGAAAGCTAATAAACTCCGGGAACTTACCACCTAAAGCTTTTTCTAGCACGCCAATCTGACTTATGTCGTCCAAGTTAATCACTGCACCAAGCTCATAAGCTTTCTTATACTCATCAGGCGGCGTGTTGTTAGAAGTAAACATAATCTGCTGGCCTTTCAGGCCAATCTTGTCTGAAAGAATTAGCTCCGCTAAAGAACTAGCATCAGCACCCATGCCTTCCTCTTTTAAAATTTCCATCAAATAGGGATTTGGGTTAGCCTTTACTGCAAAATAATTTATATAGTCCTTACTCCATGAAAATGCTTGCTTTAGATTTCTAGCAGTCTGGCGCAAAGCAGCTTCATCATAAATATGAAATGGGGTAGGGTAGGTTGCGATTATTTCTTTAATTTTTTTCTCGTCGAACGGGAAGGACTTGCTCATATTTTTAGATTCTCTTTGATGCTCTTAACAGCACTCTTAATATTCTCTCGTTCCCCGAAAGCACTGAGGCGGAAGTAGCCCTCGCCGCCATTGCCAAAACCCGAACCTGGCGTACAAACCACATGAGCTTCGCTCATTAATTTGTCAAAGAATTCCCAAGAATCATAACCTTTCAATGCCTTAGCCCATATATAAGGAGCATTCACGCCGCCGAAAGTTTTGATTCCGATATCATTTAGGCCTTTTCGGATAATCTCAGCGTTTTCCATATAGTAGTCGATCAGCTTTTGTGATTCTTTTTGTCCTTGAGCAGATAGTACGGCAACACCAGCTGGCTGAACAATGTTTGACGCACCGTTAAACATGGTGGTTTGGCGGCGGTTCCATAAAGCCTGAACTTCACCCGGGGCAGTACCTTCAACTTGAAGTTTATGTGGGACAATCGTCCAACCTAAGCGAACACCTGTAAAACCAGCTAATTTAGAAAAACTAT
This sequence comes from Candidatus Saccharimonadota bacterium, assembly GCA_016219345.1. Classification (GTDB taxonomy): domain Bacteria; phylum Patescibacteriota; class Saccharimonadia; order Saccharimonadales; family 2-12-FULL-41-12; genus JACRNE01. Next base: position 11,396 of record JACRNE010000021.1, on the reverse strand, counting down.
TTATCTCAATCGCATGTTCCTCGGCACCTTCGATTTCAAAAATACTGCGGGGCAGCGTTTCATCCGAGATAAACGAAGCATAGGCTGAGTCAAAAATAATTACAGCGTTGTTATCATGGGCGTAATCTACAAATTTCTTTAGCTGATCGTGAGTAGCCACGGTTCCTGTAGGATTATTCGGGCTACAAAGATAGATGAGGTCAACCTTTTCTTTTGGAACATCGGGGAAGAAGCCGTTTTCTTCTGTGCAGTCCATATAGACAATGCCTTTATAACGGCCATCTACAAAACCTTTGGTCTTTCCGCCGATAACTGCACTGTCAACGTAAACTGGATAGACTGGATCCTGCACGGCAATAACAGAATCAGGGGCAAAGATAGACTGAATGTTGGCCGAATCAGGCTTAGCGCCATCACTGATAAAAATCTCATCTGGCTCTAGGTAGACTCCGTATTTTTTATAATGTTTTACCAGAGCCTGGCGCAAGTCTAAGTTGCCTTGCTCCATGCCATAGCCAGAATAGGTATTAGCATCAGCCATTCTATCTACCGTATTGTGCAGTTCTTTGATCACCGAATCCGTCAAGGGAAGAGTAGTGTCACCAATACCTAGGCGGATTAGCTCAACCCCTGGGTTTCTCTCTGTAAATTCTCTTGTACGCCGAGCGATCTCAGGGAATAGATATCCTGCCTGTAGACTTTTATAGTTCTGATTTATTCGTGCCATTTATAATCCTTATTTTTTGGTGATCCCGAGGGGAATCGAACCCCTATTGCCAGGATGAGAACCTGGTGTCCTAACCGTTAGACGACGGGACCGTCATAAAATATTAACATACCACTGGTAGCATAAGCTTTATATAGATATAATAGATTCAATGCGAAAATCTATTTTTGGTGGGGACTTTCTGTAATGAGAATGGAAGCGGTCGATAAGAGATGGTACATAGGCTACGGCTGGTGGATTAACATCAATGCCCTGATAGCCGTTACGCTTTCATTGTGCGCTATATTTTTCCCAAGCATGAAATTTCTCAGTGAAGATTGGGGAATGGACATTCTTACACTAGTTATTGCTACCTTTGCAGTATTTTTTCGGCTTTTTTCTTATAGGTATTTCGAAAATCAAGTTGGACTGAATTTTGCCGCATTTTTATATTCACTAATCCAGCTGGCGTGCATAATACATCTTTTGAGCGTAACAGGGTGGGCTCACTCGTTATACGTACCTATTATTATGATTATGTTTTTCTTCACGGGGACTAACGGAATTTTCACTATTATTGGGGCTACTCTTTTATCTAGCATGTACTTGATTGTTGTAATTCCTTCCCTGGCAAAAGATGATAGCTTCGACTGGTTTTCCTTAGGAATCATAGCCTTGAGCTACTTGATGTGTTTACTTTCATATTTTACCTGGAGGAACAAATACATTGATCAAGAAAGCCAGCAAATTAGCCTATTGAATAATATGCTTAAGAACAAACAACAGCAATCGGAGATATTGATTGGCTCAATAGCTGACGGAGTTATAGTTACTGATACTAAGGGTAAGATCAGCCTCATGAACCCATCTGCTGCCGCTATGACTCAGTGGCCAATTGATGAAGCATCAAATATCGACGTGCGAACTGTGCTAAAACTAACTCAAGAAGACGGAAAACCACTCGAGTCGGACGAAAACATCTTCGCACAGGTCTTTGCTCAGCGCAAAAACTTTTCTAAGACTCTAGGCTTGCTAGGCAGGGATGGTAAAAAATCTATAGTTTCTTTAGTTATATCGCCCGTAAAACTACCCCAGGGCGAAGAGCTTCTGGGAGCTGTCGCCGTTATCAGGGACGTCGGAGCAGAAAGACAAATAGAGAAACAAAGGGCTGATTTTATAAGTACAGCCAGCCATGAGATGCGTACGCCCGTAGCGGCCATTGAAGGCTATCTAGCATTGGCACTTAACCCTAATGTAAGCAAGATAGATAATAAAGCAAAAGAATACCTAGAGAAGGCCCACTCCAGCACACAACACCTAGGAAAACTTTTCCAGGACCTACTAACCAGCGCCAAAGCAGAAGATGGCCGCCTAACAAGTCATCCTGTTGTAGTTGAGATGGGAGAATTTATTGAACAGCTTGCAGAAGATCTAAGGTTTAGCGCAGAAAAGAAAGGGCTATCGGTAGAGTTCATAATTAACTCCGGTGCACCAGATGGAGAAGTCATCGATACAAGCAAGGAACTCAAGCAAGTCAGGCCACTTTATTATTCAAATGTCGACCCAGATCGCATAAGAGAAGTTGTGACAAATATTTTCGACAACGCCGTAAAATATACCCCTGAGGGCAAAGTTGCACTAGGTCTAACTGGTAACGATGAAGTTGTTCAAATACATGTTTCTGATACCGGACCTGGAATACCCCCAGAAGATATACCCCATCTTTTCCAAAAGTTTTATAGAGTTGATAACACAGCGACCAGAACAATAGGAGGAACTGGGTTGGGTCTATTTATATGCAAGAAAATTGTGGAGTTATACAACGGTAGTATCTGGGCAGAAAGTACTGTGGGTAAGGGAAGCACCTTTTACATAAACTTGCCTAGGCTTACGACAGCGAAAGCCAGCCAACTGAAATTAACCGTTGAAAAAGATCAATTGGTTAGCGATAAAGCATAAACATGATAAACTTTATTCATATAATCATGTCAACCCGAAAACGGAGCTTATAAATGGCAAAAATACTCTTAGTCGAAGATGACAATAATCTGCGCGAAATATATGGTGCTCGCTTGAGCGCCGAAGGACATACTATTGTTTCGGCCGGTGACGGTGAAGAAGCCTTGGCAATAGCTGTAAAGGAAAAACCCGATTTGATTATTTCTGATGTGATGATGCCCCGTATCAGTGGTTTTGACATGCTTGATATCCTTCGTAATGCACCTGAAACTAAAGATACAAAAGTAATAATGATGACTGCCTTATCTCAGGCTGAAGACAAAGCCAGGGCCGATAAGCTTGGTGCTGATCTGTATTTAGTGAAGAGTCAGGTAACACTTGAGGATGTTGCCAAATCCGTACGAGACATATTAAATCCATCTGGAGCCGGCGAAGCGGATGCCGAAACACCTACAACTCCAGTTAGCCCTACGCCTGAAAGCACTGCAACACCAGCGGAAAAGCCAGCTGATCCAGTGGTTGCAAGCACGCCAGCACCAGCACCAGCACCAGCACCAGCACCAGCACCAGCACCAGCACCAGCACCAGCACCAGCACCAGCACCAGCACCAGCACCAGCACCAGCACCAGCTAACAACGATGCTACTTCCGTTGTTTCGCCTCCTGCAAGTGATTCAACTACAGTAAAAACAGATGAGGAAAAGCCCGCCGAGGATCACAAACCAGCGGCCACGCCCATAGAAGTTGTATTACCTGACGACACACCTAAAGTAGAAACTCCCGCGCCTAGCGACACCGCTAAGTCCGAAGAGGCTCCAGCTGCAGCAATCGAGACCCCCTCTACTGGGGATTTTGTGGGCCCTAACCTAGCTGAGGCACTTGCGGATGAAGAAAAAACATCAACGCCAGAAGCGGGCACATCAGATCCAGTACCCCAACCAGATAGTTCTAGTGCTACAAAAATAAATGTTTCCGTAGAACCAGAAAAAGAAGAGGAAGAGCCAACCGATTCAACTTCCTCAAATGACGATGATTCAACTCCAAAGAAGAAAGTCATACAGCCAACAGAGGAATTCTTAAAAGGGGCCTCGGACATACAGGAGCTAGCAGCAAAGGAAAAAGCCATGGAAGCTTCAGCAAGCCCAGTTCCTAACACCGTCATAACCCCTCCTGCCCCAGCGGTAAAAGAGGATTCACAGCTCGAATCAAAGAGCATCCCGGTAGCCGAAAAGCCCCCAGAAGATGACGCCAGCAAGATTGCTTTATAATCATCTAAGTGAGATTAAATAAATTTATAGCCCTATCAACTGGGATCTCCAGACGTGCTGCCGATAAAGCAATTTCTGATGGCAGAGTCACCTTAAATAACAAAGCGGCCTCTATTGGCGACATTGTTGAGGACTTGGATGAAGTAAAGATTGACGGTCAATCAATATCTATAAAAAACAAAACTACTATTATGCTCAACAAGCCCGTCGGCTATGTCTGCAGTAGAGACGGGCAAGGGAGTAAGACAGTTTATGATTTATTACCAGCAAATCTGTACAACCTAAAGCCCGTCGGTAGACTAGACAAGGATTCATCAGGGCTTTTACTTTTAACTAATGACGGTGACTTAGCCCAGAAGCTAACTCATCCTAGTTTTCAAAAACAAAAAATATATGAAGTCACGCTCGATAAAGAACTTTCGGATAAAAATTACTCTAAAGTGGGCGCAGGCATCAGGCTAGAAGATGGTTTAAGCAAGTTAGAAATTAGCAAAATCGGTCCCAGCAAATATGAAGTAAAGATGTATGAAGGTCGTAACCGCCAAATCAGACGAACATTTGAGAGACTAGGCCATAGAGTAATCAAGCTTCATCGTAAAAACTTTGGAGCTTATGAACTGAACAACTTAAAAGAAGGTATGTTTAAAAATATATAGATTTTATTGTCAATATTTGCTACCTCTGTTAAAATATAGTTAATGAGCAAAACAAAAGTCCCTATAATTGCTATTGTTGGACGTGCCAATGTAGGCAAGTCTAGTCTATTCAATTCTATTCTGAGCAGACGTGAGGCAATAGTTGCCGACGAACCAGGTACAACCCGTGACAGTATCATGGCCAAAGCTAGTTTTGGCGAAAAAGACTTTTGGATTGTGGATACGGCTGGTTTAAAAGCCGCCGAAGATGAATTTGAATTTACTATACAAGAACAAATAGCGCAGGCTACGGACTCAGCTGACGTTATTGCCGTTGTAGTCGAAGCTCATCTACAAATAACAGAGGAGGATAGGCGTGTCGCTAAGATGGCCTTAAAATCAAAAAAAGAAGTTATTTTAGTTGTAAACAAGATCGATAAAGCAAAAGACTCATCAACAGAATATTGGAAAAAACTCGGCATAAAAACAATTTTCGCCACAAGCGCAGCCCACAACGGCGGAGTATACGAACTTCTGGGCGGGCTGTCTAAGCTACTCCCCCCAGCAACCATAAAAGAAGATGATAATAAAATCGTTGTAAGCCTACTTGGACGACCAAATGTGGGGAAATCCGCATTATTTAATGCTCTAGGCAAGAAGCAACAAGCCATAGTCGCCGATAGGGCAGGTACTACTCGTGACATCAATAGAGTATCAATAAAATACATGAATCAAGAGATAGAGATCCTAGACACTGCAGGCATCAGGCGAAGCGGCAAGATAGAACAAGGCGTAGAAAAATTTAGCGTCATAAGAAGCTTGTCCGCCATTGAGCAGTCCGATGTCTGCTTGCTTTTAATCGATGTTAACGAACTTGGCGTTCAGCTAGATCAGAAAATCGCAGGCATGATCAAAGAGGCCGGAAAGGGCCTAATCCTGGTAGTTTCCAAGTGGGATTCCGCAAAAGATAAAGATGCCTACACCAGAGACATTTTGGCTCCGCAGATAGCTCATGACTTTGTTTTCGTGCCTTGGGCGCCGCTGATTTTTACTAGTAGTGTATCTGGTCAGAATGTCACAAAAATATTTGATTTGGTTTTAGATATTACGAAAAACCGCAAAAATATTGTTAAAACCAGCGTGCTAAATAAATGGCTACAAGCAGTATCAAGAAAACATCCACCAGCAGGACTGAAAAATAAAAATCCTAACCTGCTATACATGATCCAGGAAGATAATGAAAACCCGACTTTTAGGGTTTATGGTCGCGACACGAAGTTTCTACATTGGAGCTACAAAAGATTTATGGAGCGCGAACTCAGAAATGAATTTGGCTTCTCTGGTACCCCCATAAAATTCTGGTTCTTCGACAGAGACAGAAAAGATAGCAATGAAAGGCGTGGTGTGTAGGTCATGTCGTTATTTCAGAAAAAGCCATCACTAGAATCGTCAACTCCTGCCTATGTACTAGACTTTAATAGCGACTCTACAGGTATAGAAGAAAAAATTCTGATTATCGGATTAGGCAACCCGGGCAAAGAATATAATGGGACCAGACACAACATAGGCTTTGAGGTGCTAGATGGTTTTGCCGAGAAAGAGGAATTCCCAGGCTGGATGAATAAAAAAGATCTAAAAGGTCAGATAAATATGAGGTCTATAAATGGTAAGAAAATCATACTGCTAAAACCTTCGACCTTTATGAACCTCAGTGGCGAAGCAGTTCAGCTAGCCCAGAATTTTTACAAGATTGATAACTCCAAAACTTTAGTGATTCATGATGAGCTAGATGTAAACTTTGGCTTTATTAGGATACGCGGCAAGGGCAAAGACGCAGGCCATAACGGAATCAAATCCGTTATAAATCAGATCGGCGATGAGTTCGCACGCCTCAGAATAGGCATTGGCCCAAAACAGCCCGGACAAATAGATAGCAGTGATTTTGTACTCAAAAAATTTACAACAGAAGAGCAAAAGCACCTCAGTAACTTAGCTAAAGAAGCCGTAAATATAATCAACGAATACATTTTTTCAAACGGAAATATAGATCCAGAAACCCGCAAATTTATTTACTAGCCTTGGGCTCTGATACCATCAGGCTCGTTCAAAAAAACTTCAAACTTCTGTGCTATTTCCTCGGCGAAATACGAAGCAACAAGGTCTGAATTCTCAAGACCAATCTTACCTAATAAAGCTTCTCGAGCATCTACAGCCTTGCCGAACCTTTGAGGTAAAGACTCCTTTACTTCATCATCTACCCCGTAATCGTCTATTAGGCTCTGGTATTCGTGATCGTCAAAATCAAACTCAAGACATAATTCACCATACCTATCAATCGATATAGGGTTTTCGTAACCCGTGCGGTCTTCTTGCTCTGGTGTTAGATGAAAATAATGCATAGTATTGTTTTAGCTAAAAAGAACCTCTAGAGGGGGTGGGCACCGCTAGAGGTTCATTTCAAGGCTTGAACACGTCAAGCCCAAGATCCACCCTTCAACCCACCCCGCGAAACATCAGATCCAAACTAACTCGTAAAAGGTCTGTGTCTTTCAACAAAAGTTGATAACCATTTAGGCTCGCTTGAAATGGGGTTGTCCAGTACGTACGAATACGCACTGGGTTAAAGGGGTTAGTTTGTTCTAGAGTGTTTGTCTCTAGTGAAACAAAATAAGATATACTAGGTGGAGGGTAACAACCTTGTAATCGCACTCTAAGAACAATCTAACTTCCAAACCGCCCTAAAAGCGGAGTGGATAGGGGTAAAAGGTGCTTAAATCCCACAAATAGCGGGACTTACAAGTTGCTATATTAGCAAAAATGTTTCGTTATGTCAATACTTTGATATTAAATTGTAAAAAAATCAAATAATGTTCGAAATACAAAAACTCACAAAAGGAACCCAGAATTATCCGGTCAAGTTAACACATCTGGCTAAACCCCCAGATCAATTAAGCACCCTCGGGGTTAGTTTAAGCAGACAGTTAAAAAATCCTGTCTTAGCTGTAGTAGGTTCGAGAAAAGCAAGCAGCTATGGCAGAGGCGTGACCGAAGACCTAACCTCTTCTGCGGCCCGGGCGGGTATTTGCATAGTGAGCGGCCTAGCGCTGGGCATAGATAGTATTGCCCATAACGCCTCATTAGCAGCCTCAGGAAAGACAATAGCCGTACTACCAAGCGGCTTGGGTAATATTTACCCGGCATCACATAGAGCTTTAGCAAAGAGAATCTTACAAAATAATGGCACTTTAATAAGCGAGTACCCAGATGATTTTATGCCCAGAAGAGAATCTTTTATTCAGCGTAACCGCATAATCGCAGGATTGTCAGATGCTTTGCTAGTTACAGAAGCAGCTGAGAGAAGTGGGAGTTTATATACGGCGAGATTTGCCCTAGAAATAGGCAAGCCAGTTTTAGCTGTTCCAGGCAACATAAATAGCCCGACAAGCGCCGGCACAAATAACTTAATAAAGAGCGGAGCTATTGCCGTTACTTCTGAGCAAGATATTTTTAATGCCCTAGATATTAAGCAGAAAGATAAAAACGAAGAAAAAGTTTTTGGTGACAATGAAAACGAAACCACTTTGATCAAACTTTTAGCGGGCGGTGTAGCTAATGGTCACGAATTGCTAGAGCAAAGTAGTCTAGCGGTTGAAACCTTCCAGCAGACCCTAACTATCCTGGAAATTAAAGGAGTCGTGACGCCCCTGGGCAATAACAACTGGAAACTCAGGTAGTTCGTTTTATCTGTACGCCAACTGACTTAGCCTGGCCTAGAGCCTTAGGCTTTTTGACACTTACTTTCACTTTTTTAACTTGATCGTTTTTCAGACATAATTCAGCAATTTCCTGGGCCAGCCTCTCTATTAGATAAAAGTTTGAGTTTTCAACCAAGTCCAAAATATCTTTATAGATTTTAAAGTAATCTAAGGTGTCATTTATATCATCTGTCTTGGAAGCCTGCGATAGATCAACGCTTAATTCGACATCAATTATTATAGTTTGCTTTTCTTCGCGCTCATCTGGCAATACACCTATAATGCAGGATATTTCCAGACCTTCAATAACTATTTTGTCTAATTTACTCATTAATTAATAGGATACTACTTTATTCTTGCATTTATACAACTCTGTGTAGTAGTCTTTCAATTTACTAGAGAAAGGTTATACTAAGCGTTATCGAAATGAAGAATTTGGTTATAGTTGAGAGCCCGGCTAAAGCAAAGACTATTGAGAAGTATTTGGGTAATGAGTTCAGCGTAATGAGCAGTTTTGGGCATATCCGTGATTTGCCGAAAAAGGGTCTTTCTATAGATAAAGAAAATAATTTTGAACCCGACTATGAAATTCCAGCTGATAAGAAAAAGGTAGTCGCCGATTTAAAAAAGGCTGTAAAAAACAGCAGCACTATTTGGCTAGCGAGCGATGAAGACCGAGAAGGGGAGGCCATAGCTTGGCACCTCTGTTTTGCTCTAGGTTTAGATCCGAAAGATGCCAAGCGAATTGTCTTTCATGAAATCACTAAATCAGCCATTGAAAAAGCTGTAAAAAATCCAAGGACAGTTGACAAGAATTTAGTTGACGCACAGCAGGCAAGGCGAGTCCTGGACCGATTGGTAGGCTACGAGCTCAGCCCTGTTCTATGGAAGAAAGTCCAAAGAGGCCTAAGCGCTGGGCGTGTGCAATCTGTAGCGGTCAGGTTAATCGTTGAGAGAGAACGTGAGATAGAAAATTTTGAAAGCAAATCAGAATTTAAGGTCACTGCCACCTTTAACGTAGACGGTCAGGAAATGAAGGCCGAGCTGCCTAAAGGCTTAAAAACCGAAGACGAGGTTAAAAAGTTTTTTGATGAAATAAAAAGCTCTGACTACCTAGTAGAGGGTATCGAGCAAAAGCCGGGAATCAGAAACCCAAGTCCACCATTCACCACCAGCAGCCTCCAACAGGAAGCTTCATCAAAACTTGGTTTTAGCGTTAAGCAAACTATGATCAGTGCCCAGAAACTATATGAAAGTGGCCACATCACTTACATGCGTACTGACAGTACAAGTCTTAGTCAGGAATCACTAAGTGCCGCAGCTGCATATATACAGAAATCTTACGGTGGTGATTATCACGAACTCCGTGTATATAAAACAAAAAATTCTTCTGCCCAAGAAGCCCACGAAGCGATCAGGCCAACCAGCTTTACTAAGCTAGAGGCTGGAGCAGATGACCAACAGATAAAACTATACAAGCTCATTTGGCGAAGAGCTCTAGCCAGCCAAATGGCGAGTGCAAAATTTGATAGAAGCGAAGTGACCATCGGTATTAGCAAATCTACTAAAAAATTCGTGGCAAAAGGCGAGATACTCAGCTTTGATGGATTCTTGAAAGTTTACGGGGGCGGTAAGGACGACAAAATCTTGCCTGACGTAAAAGTCGGCGACAAACTAGCGCTGGACCACATAAGAGCACTCCAGAGTTTTGAAAGACCGCCAGCTAGATATTCAGAAGCATCCTTAGTGAGGTTACGTTGAGAAAAGTGACGCCGAGGGAACAGAGCGAAAATTAAAGAATATAATCTTGCGTGATGATAACGTATCTCATGAAGAAACAAGCGAGATAACAGGCACAGAGAGAGGCAAACTATTACCTACCCACGTGGCAGAGATAACCACGGATTTCTTAGTAAAACATTTCTCCGAAATTGTTGATTACGACTTCACGGCGAAGGCTGAAGAAGGTTTCGATAAAGTCGCCGACGGCGATATAAAGTGGCAAGATTTAATAGGTAAATTTTATAAGTCATTCCAGCCATTAGTAGAAAAATCTGAAGACATAAGTCGACAAGAAACTTCCAAGGCCAGGCTCTTAGGCGAAGACCCGGCTAGCAAAAAGCCAATTTATGCACGCTATGGAAGATTTGGCCCGATGCTGCAGAAAGGCGAGGTTGAAAGTGAGGAAAAACCAATCTTCGCCTCAATGCCAGAAGGAGTTAGCCTCAAAGACGTTACGCTAGAACAGGCCTTAGAGATGTTTAAGCTACCCCGCGAGGTTGGCAAAACATCAGATGGTAAGTCTATATTAGCTAATTTCGGACGATTTGGTCCATATATACAGGTTGAAAAAACCTACGTCTCTATAAAACCCTTAGATCCACTCACCATAACTGAGTCCGAGGCTAGGGAATTTTACGAAAAGAAGTTACAAGGTGATAAAGATAAATATATCAATCAGTTTGCTTCTGGTATATCCGTAATCAAAGGACCTTATGGCCCTTACGTTACTGACGGGAAGAGAAATGCTCGTATCCCGAAAGATACTGACCCCAAATCATTAAGCGAAAAGGCGGCAAAAGAGCTGCTAGACAAAGCCCCGGCCAAACGCAAAGCAAAACGCAAAGCAAAAAGATAGTTACGTCTTTTAGAACATTTTATTGCCATTAATCAATATTTTAGTGCATAATCTGGTGCTCAATTATATTTCGTGTTACAATATACCCCGTAAAAGGAGATACGGTGTTCTGATATCAAAGTGATATTTTGATACTGAACACTTGACTGTTAAAACCTAAGGTTGTATAATACATATAAATTCATAACGGAATAACCGTAGTTTGGTGAAGTAGAAGGGAAGTGATAAATGACCCATAAGGACATAGAAGATAAAGTACAGAAGGCTCTCGGGACCATCGAAAGGGAACGAGAAAGAGAAATCGTTTCACGTCGTTATGGTTTATTTGATCGAAAAGAAACACTAGAGCAAATCGGGGAATTACTAGGCATCACCAGAGAGAGAGTTAGACAGCTTGAAAAGGCAGTCATGTCTAGGCTTCGATCTGATGCAGAG